>JBKPAC010000174.1:0-78863 GCA_046726175.1 Acidobacteriota bacterium | reverse complement strand
AGGTAACCACGCTCACGCTGCACAATGAACATCAGCGGAAGAATCGCCGAACGAATCACCGGATACTTTGCGATATGGCGATCGATCTCGGCCTCGACTTCCGGTGAGAAGCTGGCAATGCCGTCCGGCAGATCGACCGGCTGGGAGAGCGGTTCAATTTGAGTTAGCTGTTGACTCATTCCATTTTTCGATTGCCGATTGCCGATTTTCGATTTGCCGTTAGATTCGAGACTAGTTATCCGCAATCGAAAATCGGAAATCGAAAATCGCTAATTACCTGTCGATCTCGCCCAAGACGATATCCAGCGATCCGATTATTGCTACGACGTCCGCCACCATTTCGCCTTCGGCCATATGGGGAAGAGCGGAAAGGTTTACAAAACTGGGACCACGGAAGTGGACTCGTGCCGGTTTTGGACCACCGTCGGACTTTACATACACGCCAAGCTCGCCTTTGGAAGCTTCTATCGGCATGTAGGCCTCACCGGCGGGTACGTCGAATCCTTCTGCAACGATCAGGAAGTGATGAATCAATGCATCCATGTGCGTCTTCATCGCTTCACGATCCGGCAATACAACTTTCGGAGCATCAGCCTTAACTGGTCCAGGCCTCAGACGAGCCAGAGCCTGCGTGACGATCTTGTGTGACTCTCGCATCTCACGCATGCGAACCATATAACGTGCCCAGACGTCGCAGTCAGGTTCAGTCGGCACTTCGAAATCGTACTGCTCGTAACTCGAGTATGGATTCACGCGACGAATGTCGAGGCCCACACCACTCCCTCGCAAGCAGGGACCTGAAAGTCCCCAATCAATCGCATCCGCGGCAGAGATGCGACCGATACCCTGCGTCCGTTTCTGGAAAATCCGGTTACCAGTGAGCAGCTTATGAAACTCTTCGAGAGAAGGGATAAAACCATCTTGGAACTGCTTGACCCGCCGCTCAAACCCGGACGGAAGGTCCATCATCAGCCCGCCGATGCGAAAGTACGATGGCGTAAGGCGGCCTCCTGAAGCAGCTTCAATTAGATTGAGTATCTTTTCCCGCTCGCGAAAACAGTAGAAGAAAACTGTCATTGCGCCGATGTCGAGCGCGTGAGTTCCCAACCATACAAGATGCGAAGCGATTCTCTGCAGTTCGCAGGTCAAAACCCGAATCGTCTGAGCTCGTTCCGGAATCTCCAGCTGCAGGAGCTTCTCTACTGCCATCACGTAAGCAAGGTTGTTGCCCAATGGATTGAGGTAATCCATGCGATCGGTAATGACGATCCCCTGCTGATACTTCTTGTACTCGAAGAGCTTCTCCATGCCGGTGTGGAGGTAGCCGATGTCAGGCTTTGCGGTGATGACCATCTCGCCATCAAGCACAAGTTCAAGACGGAGCACGCCGTGAGTGGACGGATGCTGAGGCCCCATCGAGATCGTCATCTGCGTATCGAGTGGCTGATCGACGATTTCGACCTGTGGTGGCAGATTGGCGGTAGGTGTAGTCATTACTTCAGGCTATACGGTTCGTAGCCTCGCAAAGGAAAGTCTTTTCGTAAGGCGTGTCCCTGCCAATCGTCTGGGAGGAGAATTCGCCGCAAATCCGGATGACCGTCAAAGATTACTCCGAACAGATCAAAGGTCTCGCGCTCGTGCCAGTTTGCAGTTCGCCATACTCCGGTAACGCTCGCAACGTGCGCATCGTCCTCCGCCAAGAGCACCTTCAGCCTGAGCCGGTGGTATTTGGTTGTCGAGAACAGGTGATAATTAACTTCGAACCGCGGCTCCTCTTCCGGTCCACGATCCACGCCGCAGATGTCTGAAAGGAAATCGAAGCTTGCGTCCGGAGCGGTTTTAAGAAAGGCGCAAACGGCGGTGATATGCTCGCGAGGAACGATGGCAGTAACCTCGCCGATCGCTTCCACAACTTCTGACACCCATTCCGGATGCTCACGCTTTAAAGCCGCCACCAAATGTGACGGCGTCAGTTTTTGATCGGAATTGATTGAGGCCTGCTTTGCGAGCCTTTCGGTATCTGACTCTACTGCCATCTGAAACCTATTTAGGAAGAACGACGACGCTCATGCCTCGAAGCGATGGTGTACGGTCGAGATGACGGCAACGTGTTAGCTGCAGCAGTCGATCCATCAGTCACCGGAAGCGTACCTGGGACAACAGCACCTCGCGCCTCTTCTTCGGGGACGTCTTTGCGATCCCGTGCGGATTCCTTTGAGATCTTTTCCTGCAGCATCATCACTGCGTGAATCAACATCTCGGGACGCGGCGGACAGCCAGGAATGTACACATCGACCGGAACTATTTTGTCGACGCCTTGCACGATTGCGTAATTGTCAAAAACCCCTCCGGAGGTGGCGCATGCACCCATCGAAATTACCCATTTTGGCTCGGGCATCTGATCGTAGATGCGTCGCAACACAGGAGCCATCTTGCGGGAGACTCTGCCGGACACGATCATCACATCTGCCTGTCGCGGACTTGCGCGGAAGACTTCTGAGCCAAACCGCGCCAGATCGTTGCGCGATGATGTCGCATTCATCATCTCGATAGCGCAGCAGGCAAGTCCGAATGTCGCGGGCCAGAGGGACGATTTACGCGCCCAATTGATCAACGAATCGAGGCGAGTGGTCAGAACCTCCGGTAGAGCTTCGGCAATGATGTTCTCTAGTCCCATAACTCTATGCAGCAGTTTTCGTTGTTCGAGCGCGCTGTCTCTCCACGTCATGCAGCAGACGAGCTTCGGCTTCTGCCTCAATTCGCGCGCGGTCGCTCCAATCGAATGCACCCTTCTTCAGCACGTAGATGTATCCGGCAAGAAGCAGCACCACAAACAACATCATCTCAACATAGATCAGCAGCGTTTGGTTCTGAGCGACGAACGACTTGAAAACGACAGCCCATGGAATAAGGAAGATGACCTCAATGTCGAACAGAATAAAGAGCATCGCGATCATGTAAAACTTAACCGAGAAGCGTTCGCGAGCAGTGCCCACCGGATCCTTACCGCACTCGTAAGGCATAAGCTTCGTCTTTGTGTGTTTTCTTTGTCCGATGTACTGCGAGATGAAAACGTTTACGACAGCAAAGCCCGCAGCCACGATGAACATGAGCAGGATGGGCAGATACTGGTAGAGGCTAAAGGACATCTTGGGTGCAATCTTTCGCGAGCTGCACACAACGCCAACGCAGTCGCATGCACACACATTGCGACATCGTTGATCTAAGATTGAGAATCATTGTACAAGCGGAATCGTAGTCGAAGTGATCAGGGGTGTCAAGCAAGGTTATCCTGCGGAAAATCGGCATAAAAATGGTCATTGACCCTGCAAAAAATGGTGTGATACCTTCAATTCGCCTCACTTGCACGATGAGATTCTCATGACCCACATTGAGCTATATTCTGGAAGCGACGCAACGTGATTACTGGTTTCAATACCGACGTCGAATATGGTGGCGTCGTATATCATGTGCAGACCGAAGACAAAGGTCTTGACTCGCCAATAATTCTTTCGCTCGTCTATTCCGGCGGCGCGATTCTGGCGAGCAAGCGCGCTCCTTACGAAGACTTGCTCGCCTCGGGATTCAGCGAAGCCGCGCTGGCCGAGCGGCTGAAGCGTCAACATCGGTTGATTTGCGCCGCAATTCACGCAGGCCGAATCGAAGACCTCAAGAAAATGAGTGGATCCGGCAGCGCTGCTCAGCCGGTGGAAGACGAAATAACTCTTGAAAGTCCTGGGCTACAGGCCGAAGCGACTGAGCCTGTGGTGACAGCGCAGGAATTCCAACAACCCATGCTTACCGAGCCTGTCGAGGCTACGCCTCAGCCGGATTCACTCCAGGATTCACGACGTGAGTCGCCTCTTGGCGAGCTGCCGGCGGCTGACCATGGTTTGGTCGTGAGTCTGCTTGATGAGCATGAGTTCCGCTCAGGCGATTCAGTTACCGTGCGCGTCATGGTTACCCAACGTTCCGGTGAATTCGAAAAGCCGCTGAACAACGTCTCGATCTCGTTAAAAATCCTAGGCACTACCTTCCGGCCGCAGATTTACTCGACGAAAACTCAACGCAACGGACTGGCAACGATTGCTGCCCAAATACCTCTGTTCACCTCAGGTCGGGCCGCAATTCTGGTGCGCGCAGTTTCCGGAAGCCAATCAACCGAGATTCGGCGCGTCGTTCACCCTGGACGGTGAGGCTCTCGTGCGCTTGTACGTCAACAGCGAGCTCAGAGAATTTCCCGATTCAATCTCTCTCCAAACATTGGTTGAACTGCTGAAACTGGGGCCTGAAAGGGTTGCTGTTGAACTGAACGGGCTCGTCGTGCCACGGTCGGAATGGCAAGCACGGTTGTTGGCAGATGGCGATCGCGTTGAGATTGTCCATTTCGTTGGTGGTGGTGCTTCTGATCCGCATCTATCCGAGGCTTTGGTGGTTTTAGTTTCGGGCGTCCCAGTGTAAAGTTTAGACATCTTTGAGGGAGAGGTATTAGAAAAAATGGTAACTGCGGCAGCCGCCGTTAAGGATCGTTTGGAAATCGGCGGTCGAGTCTTCACTTCACGACTAATTATCGGAACCGGTAAGTATCGCAACCACGAAGAAATGAAGGCAGCACATCGAGCTTCCGGCGCTCAGTTGGTGACGGTCGCTGTTCGGCGAGTGCCACTCGATCGGAGCACCGAGTCCTTTTTAGACCATTTGGATCCCGAGCTGCAGATTCTTCCGAACACCGCGGGGTGCTACACGGCCGAAGAGGCGATTCGGACGGCTCGGCTTGCTCGTGAGGCTTTGCAAACAGATTTGTTGAAGCTCGAGGTGATTGGAGATCAAACCACGCTATTTCCGGATAACGAGCAGACTCTCGAAGCGGCAAAGATCCTCGTTAAGGAAGGCTTCACAGTGCTTCCTTATTTCAATGATGATCTGATCATGGCAAGAAAGTTGTTGGATGCTGGGTGTCCAGCTGTGATGCCGTTGGCCGCTCCCATTGGGTCAGGTCTGGGAGTGCAGAACCCGGCTAACCTGCGAATCATGCGCGAGCAGCTGCCTGATGCGACGATCATCGTGGACGCAGGCGTGGGGACCGCGAGTGACGCTGCAGTCGCGATGGAACTCGGCGCTGATGCAGTTCTGATGAACACGGCCATTGCTGAAGCTCAGGATCCGGCGAAGATGGCTGAAGCGATGAAGCTCGCCATCGAAGCAGGTCGGCTGGCGTTTGCAGCGGGTCGAATGCCGAAGCGATTGTATGCAAGCGCTTCGAGCCCGTTGACGGGCGTAGTACGGTAACCTGGGAACCTCACTCCAGATCCTTTAGATCCTGAGCTCCATTCGCTTCAGGATAATCCAAACAATCCACTGTCGAAGCACATCCGGTTCTCGGTTGTTTCGCGCGCTCGAGCAGGGAGCCGGAGCGTGCGCCGTGTTACGTGGGGCGGGCGTGGCAGTGACAACGTCGGCGGCATTATTTTGGGAATCGATGCAACCGTTGCCTGATCGTTGGATGGCGAGCGTGTTGTTCGGTGCGGGCGCAGGTCCAGTGCCTTCAAAGCAGTTTGCAGTCGTACCATAACCAATCAGGTCAACCATTGCTCCTACTGCAGGACACCCGCTGATTGGTGTCAATGACTTGACGAGCGCAACCTTTCCTGCGGTCGCTGCAAGATTGATCGAGCCAGTAACGTCGGGACTCGGTACTGCGGAACCCACCGAACCGCCTGAGCCCTCCTGAATTAAGAGATAGTGACCGGGAGCGAGCGTTACCGAGCCGAGACTGGTAACTGACCAGCTGCCGGATATTGCACCCGCGTACTGAACAGACCAACCCGCCAGATCAATTGCGACGTTTCCTCTGTTGAATAACTCAATAAAGTCGTTTCGAAATACCGCTCCAGCGTTGCCGCCTCCTCCATAGACCTGACTTATAAGGATTGTGTTCTGCGGAACAGCAGTAGGAGAAGGACTAGCAGAAGGACTCGGAGAGGCAGAAGGAGAAGGTGAAGGAGTCGGTGAAGATGAAGGCGAAGGACTTGGGCTTGCTGTCGGAGTTGGTGAAGGCGACGGTAAAGGTGTCGGTGCGAACGGAGTTCCGTCCAGGCGAGTGCCGGGGCTGAATGATCGCTGAGCGCTTCCTTCAGCAAGCTTGTGCAGCACCAACTCTCCTGTTATGTCCGGCGCACGTGTTACCGATTGATTTGCATCTCCCGGTAAAGCCGACCCGCCGTAAGTCACAAACGTAACGACCGAATCAGAAGCAGTGAGTAAGGTGATACCGCCACCTCCATTTGCGAGTGACAAGCCACCGGTCGAAGCTTTAGCGACGATCGCGCCACCAAATGCAGGATGTGAAGAATTCGGACTGCCACCGCCGAAGACGACCAGAGCTGCTCCTGCTGGGAGTGTTGTTCCGTTTGGAAAGCGGTGTCGCAGGACATCGGTGGCGCCAGACTGTCCAGAATGGGTTTTCAGTTGATACCCACTCAAGTCGATGTCGCCAGCCGTGGAGTTTACCAATTCCACAAATTCATCATTTGCTGCGCTTCGAGTTCCATCTTGATTAGCATCACCTTCGAGTCCATCCGGTGGATCGGCCAGGAACTCGTTGATTACAACGTCACGCAGAGGACTTCCGGAGAGAACAAGTCTGACGGTATTGCTGACTCGACCATCAGCTAATAAGACGAGATCAACGTCTCCGGCGCCTCGCAGGATTGCTGGAGCCCGAACATGGATTTCGTCCAGCCCTGGAAGCTCGGTAGATGGATGAACGAGCTCAACAGGCGCCGGCAGTCCTGCGATGGTAGCTGAGACAGTTGCGGCATTTCGAACTCCCGTTGCGAACACCGCTAATCGTAAATGCCCGCTCGATGGATCGAACGGACCAGACAGCAATGACGCTGCATCCAGAATGATGCCTTCTCCAGTACCGTCTCCGTTTTTCGAAAAGATTCCCGGCGCCGCTTTCTCGATTGAAATAGTGGATCGAGATACAAACCCATCCGCATTTGTGATCAGGATTTCAGCTGGTCCGATCTCGGTCTCATGCGGGATAACGAAATGAACTTGGTCTGGTGAAACATACAGAAGTTGTGAAGCAGCGCCGTCAACAGTCACGCTCGTGCCGGCAAGCGAGTAAGGAAACAAACCGCCGCTCAAACTTTTTCCATCAACACTTTCACTTGCAAGGGCAGCAGCGCCTCGAGCGACGACGATTCCACCGCGCGGCATTGGTGCTGGCGTTCCTGGTTCCTTTCCTTTGGCCGCAGCATTCAGCACGGTAGCTTCGCCAAATGCCGGGCGCGGAGGAATTGTCGTCAAATAGATTTCGGAGTTATTTGCGGTTTCATCAGACTCAGCACCGTCTGACAACGCGCGAGCAAAATTGAACGCGACCAGTGTGCCTTCGTCGTTCAATGAAGAGAGTACGGCGGCCGTGGCGTTTGCTGGCGCGTCCGTCAGTTCCATGAATTGAGTCGTCGGAATGTCGTAAAGGTAGAGTTCAACTCCGCCATCCGTCGCGCCTACGACGCGGCGACGAGTTGCGAACGCGATACGCTTCCCATCGCCACTGATTGTTGGGTTGAGAGGCACATCGGAAGCGCGACTGCCGAGGTTGGTCACTTGCCGGGAGCGACCCGTCCGTTCGTCAAATAGCCAAATCTGACTTTGGTGTTCAACTGTTTCGACCGAATAGACCACGCGCGAGCCTTTATCGCTAATCGTCCGACTGTAGCTCAGTGTGATTGATTGATTTGACTCGATAAAACGAATATTCCGCGTTCCTCTGTCATAAAGCAGCAGCCGTCGCTCGTTCGGCTGTTCGCTCAGGAAGACGAGGCGCAACCCATCGCCGCTTACCTGTGCATTGATGACGCCAAAACCGGCTTGAGTATCCGTAAGTTGCGTGAGCGTTTCTGTAGCAGCGTCGAATTCGAAAACTTCAAAGTTAAGATCGTTATTGAAGCCAAGTGGGTCTCGGTTTGACGTGAAAATCACGATTTGACCGCTGTCACTTATCGAGGGTTGGAAGTTTCCATCTCTCAAACGTGAAACAGATGAGTCCGGTGACGTGTTCGTAATCTGGCGCAACCCTTCAGGTGTCTGCAGATAGATCTCAGAATTGCGATCAGGATTATGGCCTACGATGTCCTCTACTGAACTGAAGGTAATAGCAGAACCATCCTGTGAAATACCTGCGGCTACCATTCGAGTGGCGGCGATCTCCGAAAATACGCACTGGTCATCTTGCAGAGCAGCGCGAAGCGCATGGAACCCCTGTGCGCCTCCTGTATGCAGCAAATCGCCGGAAGATTCGAAGGCAAGCACACGTCCATCACCACTGAGGGTTGGATTCAAGTTGAGAATCTCTGCGGAAGTGTTCGTTATTCGCCGAATGCCCGAAACTGACTTTCCGTCCAGTGCGGAGACCAACGCGAGCGAAATGAGAATTGTGACAAAGCACAGAACTGTGAGGTAACGTGCGGCATGCATAGTGAGGCTACACCTTTCGTTGATTTCAAGTGGACCGCATTCTACACCTGAAGAAAGAAAACTCAAGAAAAAATTCCGGTCGAACTCGTCTCAATCCAATGACAGCACTTCTCGACACGATCAGACCAGCAAACGGCATTGTGATATTCGTTTCTGAGGCGTATGTTTGGCCCATCACCGAAATCTTGACGAACGCAGACACAGTAAATGAAGAAGGATCGGCAACATGAAAATACTTGTTAGCGGATCACACGGCCTCGTGGGAAAGGCAGTAGTTGCCAGGTTGACCAACGATGGGCACGAAGTCTTGCGCCTGGTACGCCGCGAACGCAGTTTAGGCTCGCCGGAGGTTGAATGGGATCCAAACCGAGGAGTCATCGATGCTACTCACCTCGAAGGTCTGAACGCCGTGATCCATCTTGCAGGCGAAAGTATTGCTGAGGGCCGGTGGACCGACGAGAAGAAACGCCGAATTCGTGCGAGCCGGGTCGAGGGAACTGAATTACTCAGCCAGACCTTGGCGAATCTTGCACATCCTCCTCAAACCTTTCTTTGTGCGTCAGCCATTGGGTATTACGGCAATCGCGGTGACGAGACACTGACGGAAAAAAGCGCGCCAGGAAACGAGTTTCTATCGGATGTATGCATCGCCTGGGAGAAGGCCACTCAGCCGGCAGCAGAGAAGGGGATTCGTGTCGTCAATTTGCGTTTCGGTGTGATTCTGAGCAGCAAGGGAGGAGCGCTCGCTCGAATGCTAACTCCATTTCGAATGGGAGTTGGTGGTCGAGTAGGCGACGGACAACAGTGGATGAGCTGGATTGGGTTAGACGATGTGGTCTCGGCAATTAGATTTGCGCTCACAAGCGATTCGTTGAGCGGCCCTGTAAACGTTGTCGCTCCAAACCCAGTTACTAATGCTGACTTCACGAGCGAGCTCGGGAAAGTACTTTCGCGACCAACTGTTTTTCCAATGCCGGCATTCGGAGTGCGCCTCGCATTCGGAGAGATGGGCGAGGCGCTGCTGCTTTCGAGTCAACGAGTGTTGCCCGAATCGCTCTCAAATGCTGGTTTCGCCTTTGCTCATCCCCAGCTCGAAGGCGCACTGCGAGCTGCGCTGAAGGATTCGTGATAACTGACCAGGGCTCTCAACAAACCTTCCAGCTAGTTTCCAAAGTCTGGAATTGATGTCTGTGATTTAGACAGTACGCATGTCTTCTTAATAAAGAGGACCAGCTTCTCCTTCGAAAAAGCTGCACATCTCTTTCGTGTCCCAGTTGTACGCCGCGCGGCTTGATATTTGCTAAACCCAAACCAAAAATCGGTCTGACTTTCTCGATCGTTCAGCATCACCAGCGCAGTTTCTTGCACTCAGCGGCCGATTCCCCGATCGTTTATCACTCGACAAAGTCTTGCAGTTTAAGACCTGGACAGGATTACAACGCCCCGACAACGTGACAAGGGCCACCCCGCGCTTCGAGAGGTGGCCCTTGTTGTAGTTGACGCGGCGTGGCGTCTAATCCATTGCAGCGGCAGGATCCGGTTCTCTGCTCCCAAATCCGTCTAACACTTCGAACACCTCCAACGCGTACTTAACGTTCCCGAATGGGGCTGACACCTGAACGCCCTGGATGAGGTCGCGCACTTCAAGCAGAGACTCACGCGCGATCTTTAATCCTTCTTCTCGACCTGCGTCCTTACTGATGTTGGAGGCAGCGCGCATCCGTTCCATGATTGATGGAGTGACGCGCACGCCGGGTACTTCGTTGTGAAGGAACTCGGCATTCCGATACGAGACCAGCGGCCAGATTCCTGCAATTATCGGAATCCGCACATGTTCGATGCGCTTTATGAAATCCGAAAGCTGTTCTGTATCAAAGACTGGCTGCGTGATCGCATACTGAGCTCCCGCCTCGACCTTCCATTCGAAACGCTTTATCTCCTCTTCGAGATTGATGGCGCCCGGATTCACGCCTACTCCTATGCAAAAAGCCGTCGGTTCGCCGATTGGGTTGTTCCCCAGGTCCAGACCATGGTTGAGTTTGTTAACCATATTCGTGAGGCCGATGGCGTCGATATCAAAAACCGCCGTGGCATCCGGATAAGGTCCCATCTTCGGCGGGTCGCCTGTGATCAGCAGCAGGTTTCGAATTCCGAGTGCTGCTGCGCCGAGCAGGTCGGACATCATTCCCAACAGGTTCCGATCCCGGCAGCAGTAGTGCAGCACCGACTCGATTCCGATCTGCTGCTCAACAAGGACAGCCGTCGCAAGAGCGCTCATTCGCGATTGAGCTCGTGCTCCGTCCGGAATGTTAACTCCGTCAACACCTGCGGCTTTTAATAATCGAATTGAGTCGAGCGTCTTCTTCGCATCAACACCCTTCGGCGGCAATACCTCGACGGAAGTAACAAACTCTCCAAGGGCAATCTTTCTGCCCCAGGCAGATCGTTCCTCGGCAGGAACGACCTTGATGTCCGCCGGCGTGATTTCGTCTACTCGAGTTGCGGTTCCCGGAGTAAACGCGACGCGCTGGGATCGTGGTGAAGCGGCACGGACGGCATCCGAAATGAGCTTGATGTGCGCAGCTGTTGTTCCGCAGCATCCACCGATAAATTTTGCTCCCGATTGAATGAACCGCTTGGCGAACTTTGACATGTACTCGGGCGAACACATGTAGAACTGCCGGCCCTGCACGTCGCGAGGCAAGCCGGCGTTTGGTTGAGCCGATAACTTCTTCTTGGTAACCGCGCGCATCTTTTCGAGGGCTGTGAGGATGATCGCTGGTCCAACGCCGCAGTTCAGCCCGATCACATCCGCACCCCACTGATCCAGGCGCTCGGCAAACACCTCGGGTGTTGTTCCGAACTGCGTGTTGCCATCGGTCATGATCGTCATCTGAGCGATGATCGGCAGTTCACACACTTCGCGGACCGCGCGTATTGCTTGTCGGATTTCGGAGACGTCGGAAAACGTTTCCAAGACGAACAAATCAACCCCACCTTCTGCAAGAGCCGTTGCCTGCATCTTGAACAGGTCTTTGGCTTCATCGTATGAAGTTGGACCGTACGGCTCGATTCGCAGTCCCAGTGGTCCAATCGCGCCAGCCACGTACGCTTTATCTCCGGCGCACTCTCGAGCCAATTTGGCGGCGACAGCATTGATGTCGTGAAGGCTCGCCTCGAGTCCGTATTGTTGTAACTTGTGCGCGGTGGCTCCGTAGGTATTCGTTTCGATAATGTCAGCTCCGGCGCGCAGGTATTCCGTATGGATTTCTCGGACCAGATCCGGATTACTTAGATTCAGCTCGTCGTAGCAGCGATTGATGTAGACACCTTTCGCGTAGAGCGCGGTGCCCATTGCGCCGTCGAATACATAGATGGTGTCAGATTCGAGTAGCTCGCGGAAATTCGGCATGAAGATATTTTCGATTTCAGATTTTCGATTGCCGTTTTTGCCGATCTCTTCAGGAGGCGCATTACCGCCCAATCGAAAATCGAAAATAACAAGTCCCGCGCTAAACAACGCGGGACTCCAAAGCGGCTTGAAGTTTCGGGTCAGTCAGTTCGACGTTCCCCGAGCTGTTTAGCGGGTTGTTTTACGTGGCCGCAAGTCGCCTTAACTCACCACGTTACAACTCAGCTTATACGCTTCGTGGAATCACACTGTCAAGCAAGCATGCCCGCCCCTACTCTTGACAGTCACTGGCCCATTCTGGCTGAATGCTGACGAATTAGACCCTCCCTAACGTTGCGCGGCACAGTTTCCGGTTTAAGAGGATCATCTGTATATGAGCACAACTCTGGATGCCACTGCGAGCACGCGTGAGGCTGTACAGGATCGCGGTTTCTTTGGTCACCCTCGTGGCTTGTCCACGCTGTTCTTCACAGAGATGTGGGAACGGTTTTCGTACTACGGCCTGAGACCGCTACTCGTATTGTTCATGTCTGCCGCGCTCGCGGACGGGGGCTTTGGAATCGAGCGAAGCCAGGCATCAGCGATCGTAGGCATCTATGCAGCAAGTGTTTACCTCGCCTCATTACCTGGTGGATGGATCGCGGATCGCTTACTTGGTCTAAGACGCGCGATTCTGTACGGGGCAGTTCTCATATCTTCGGGCCACATTTCAATTGGAGTGTCCTCGTTTGCGCACTCTAAATTGCCTTTCTTTATTGGCCTGATCCTGATCGTTCTGGGAACAGGACTGCTCAAGCCAAATATTTCGGCAATCGTCGGCGACTTGTATCCGGAAGGTGGCTCTCGTCGTGATGCAGGATTCTCAATCTTCTACATGGGGATAAACACTGGAGCGATCCTGGGACAACTTGCCACCGGATTTCTTGGTGAGCGGGTAGGCTGGCACTGGGGGTTTGGAGCAGCCGGAGTCGGAATGTTGATCGGGTTGACTCTCTTCGCGACGCGCGCAAAGAAAACGCTCGGCAATCTGGGTCTCGAACCTACGCGTCACCCGGATCCTGTCGTGCAAGCGAAACACGAGCGGATCGGCTGGACCGCAGTCGCAGTTGGTCTCGCATTACTCACACTAGTCATAGTCCTGGGCGCAACTGGAGTACTTCCGCTGGACCCACAGACTATTGGCAAGAACATGACTTATGTGCTCGTTGGAGTCGCGGTCGTTTACTTCGCGCTACTTTTTCTGGCTGGTGGCTTAACCACCGACGAAAAGAAGCGAATCGTCGTGATAGGAATCCTCTTTCTATTTGCCGCGATTTTTTGGTCGGCCTTTGAGCAGGCGCCAACCTCGCTCAACCTGTTCGCGAAGGACTTCACGAATCGATCATTCTTCGGCTGGGAAATTCCCGCTATTTGGTTTCAAGTAGTTAACTCAGTTTTCATTGTCTTACTAGCTCCTGTTTTCGCAGCTATTTGGCTCGCACTTGGGAAGCGTGGGCGAGATTTTTCGAGCCCGGCGAAGTTCGCGCTTGGCCTGTTCTTCGCCGGAGTTGGCTTCATCGTTATGATTTTCGCGTCCAACATCGTTGTGAATAGTGGGGGGCTCGTGAAGGTTTCGGCGTGGTGGTTGGTGATCAGTTACATCTTTCAGACTGTAGGTGAGCTTTGCCTGAGCCCGGTGGGGCTTTCTTCAATGACCAAGCTTTCGCCTCGGAAATATGTCGGCCAGATGATGGGAATCTGGTTTCTGGCATCGGCGCTTGGCAACCTGATCGCCGGCCTTGTAGGAGGAAGGGTCGATCCTGAAAAACTGGACCAGATGCCTAAACTCTTCATTGGTACATCCGCAGCCTTGATACTTGCTGGAATCGTTCTCGGACTCTTAACGCCTTTCATAAGGAAACTGATTCCCAGGGAAGCGTGAACTCTTTTTCAACCAGGAGACTATCGTTGCTCAATCGCTTACTTCTCACTCTGCTACTTTCCCTCCTCGTCTTTTCACAACCAGTACACGCCCAGCAGAAGCTACTGACGATCGATGACATTTTCGATCCGACCAAGCGTGTGAACTTCAGCGGGACCGTTCCGACCATCCGCTGGTTAAAAGACGGAAAGCATTACGTCATCGCATATGAGCCGGCAAAACGAGATGTTCCGCGACTGCAAAAGATCGATGCGGTGACAGGAGAGGCGACTCCGTTCTTCGATGCTGCCCGAATGCAGGCTGCCTTCACTGCGCTCGCTGGAATGACTGCCGACAGTGCGCGGCAGATATCGAATCGCGCTAGCTACCTGATGAATGGCACAGAGACAGCTTTTCTGATCAACTTCACCAACGATCTTTTCTACTATGATTTGAATACCGGCAAGGCTGCGCGCCTTACCAACGATCCTGTTGAAGAGGTCGGAGAGACATTCAGTCCCGACGGGAAGATGGTTGGCTTTGTTCGCGGCAACAATATGTACGTGCTCGACCTGGGCAGCGGAAAAGAAAGACAGCTAACAACGGATGGCGGGGAAAAGATCCTGAATGGCCGTCTGGATTGGGTCTACCAGGAAGAGTTGTACGGTCGCGGCAACTTCGAAGCGTACTGGTGGAGTCCTGATTCTACGATGCTCGCTTACCTGCGACTGGACGAGAATCCAGTTCCAACGTTCCCGGTCGTCGACCACATTCCTATCGAGCAGGAGGTGGAACTCACGCCTTACCCGAAATCCGGCGATCCAAATCCTTTCGTCAAGTTGGGCGTTGTCAATGCGGCCGGTGGTGCTACGCGTTGGATGGATACATCGCGTTACCAGCCAAGTGACTTTCTGATTGTTCGCGTAACGTGGAGTCCCGACAGCAAAAGGGTGGTCTATCAAGCCCAGAACCGTGAACAAACTTATCTGGACTTGAATTTTGCCGACGCGCGAGATGGAAAAACTAACACGGCCTTTCGCGAGACATCTAAAGCGTGGGTAGAAGCAATTGACAATCCGTCATGGCTGAAAGATGGATCGTTTCTGTGGCAAAGCGAGAAAAGCGGTTGGCGTCATCTTTATCATTACTCGCCCGATGGAAAGCTCATCCATCAGGTCACGGACGGGAACTGGGAAGTTCGTGACATCGAAGGCGTCGATGAAGCGAAAGGATGGGTTTACTTTTCAGGAACCGAGCACAGTCACATTGCTCCTCAGGGTTATCGAATCAAGCTCGACGGCTCAGCGCTGACACGTCTGACGCAAACTGAAGGCGCGCACGCAGTTGACGTCAGCCCGGGGTTCAACCTCTTCGTCGACAAGTGGAGTGACGTAAACACACCGACGCAGACGCGATTGTTTGACGCGGATGGAAAACCGGTACGCGTCATCGACGAGAACAAGGTCGCGGCTCTGGCGCAGTACAAGTTGGGAAAGACCGAGCTGCTGCAAGTTAAGACTCGAGATGACTTTGTCATGGAAGCGATGATGATCAAGCCACCGGATTTCGATCCGACAAAGAAGTATCCCGTCATGCAGTTTACTTATAGCGGACCACACGCGCCGCAAGTGCGTAATGGGTGGGGTGGAAACACTTTCATGTGGCATCAGTTGCTGGCCCAGAAGGGTTATATCATTTGGGTCTGCGATAACCGCACAGCCAGCGGCAAAGGTGTCGAGTCGACATGGCCTGTCTATCAAAACTTTGGTGAACTGGAACTACGTGACCTGGAAGACGGGCTCACATGGCTGAAGAGTCAACCGTATGTTGATGGCTCGCGCATAGGGATCTGGGGCTGGAGTTACGGTGGGTTTATGACCAGTTATGCGTTGACGCACAGCAAGAGCTACAAGATTGGAATCGCAGGTGGAACGGTTTCAGACTGGCGGAACTACGACACGATCTACACGGAACGCTACATGAAGACGCCGCAGAATAATCCGGAAGGCTATAAGAAGAGTTCGCCTGTGTTCGCGGCGAAAGATCTGAGCGGCAAGATTCTTTTGATCCACGGCGCGATAGACGACAACGTGCACATGTCAAACACGATTCAGTTGGCTTATGAACTACAGAAAGCAGGGAAGCCGTTTGAGTTGATGCTCTATCCGAAGTCGAGGCACGGCGTCACGGATCCTGTACTGTTGAAGCACATGCGCACGATGATGACGGAGTTTATTGTGGCGAATCTCTAGGATTTTTGATTTTTGATTTTAGAATTTTTGATTTTGGAGTCAGTGGTCAGTAGTCAGTAGTTTTCGTGTTAACTCGTGAATTGAAATAGCGTTGGTTGTTCGTCCGTAACGTTTTGTTCGTGTCAGTTCGTGGATCGCTTTGGATCGTCAGCACAACTTCCACCAACGAAAACAACTGACTACTGACCACTGACTCCAAAATCAAAAATCTAAAATCAAAAATCCCGTCACCTTTTCTGACACTTCGGGCAGTAGTACGTCGATCTCCCGCCGTGGACCACGCGGCGGATCTTCGTTCCACAGTTCACGCAGGGCTCGCCTTCGCGCTCGTACACGCGCCAGAATCTTTCAGGAGTCTCAAAATACACACCGTCCTCCTCTCCGAGGTTGATTCTCAATGTCGAACCCGCATCGATCGCTTCCTGAAGCACATTTCGAATTGCGTCATACAAACGCAGTGTACGTTCGCGTGACAAAGAATCGGCCGATTTGAATGGATTAATGCCTGCCAGGAACAGAACCTCACTGGCGTAGATGTTCCCGAGACCTAACACCTTCGTCTGGTCCAAGAGAAGCTGCTTCAGACTGCGGCGGGAGCGCGAAAGTATTCCAGCGAGGTAATCGAATGTGAATTGTTCAGAGAACGGTTCCGGCGCGAGCGCGGCTAGTTCTCGCGCGTGAGAAAGCCTCTTTCCTGAAACGATCCGCATGCGTCCAAATTGGCGCATGTCGCAAAAGATGAGACGACGTTCGTCATCGAGGTGAAATATGACGTGCGCATACGGCGGCAGTTTGTCGCTCTCCTTTGACGCGACGAACTTGCCGGTCATTCGCAAGTGCGTCATTAGGATCTGTTCAGAGTCGAGTTGAATGAGGATGAACTTGCCGCGCCGTATGACGGCCTCGACGGTTGAATTCTGAAGCTTACGGTTGAATGCTGCAGCAGAAATGCCTGGTGCGATCCGCTTGAGTCGCAACTCGGCGGCGAGAATGCGCCGACCGACGACGTTAGCCGCCAACGCTCTAACGACTTGTTCGACTTCAGGCAGTTCGGGCAAGGGTCTCGCCACCGTCTAAGAGGTCATTCATCTTCTTTACGGATGTCGCCTCAGCGTAGATTCGCAACACGGGTTCAGTGCCGGACTGCCGGAACAGCAACCAGGATTCGTCGTCGAACAACAGCTTAGTTCCATCCATCGTCTGAACGTCTACCACGGCATACCCCGCGAACTCAGACGGAGTCTGTTGCGCAAGCTTGGACACGAGCTCGGCGCCTCGGTCCATTTCCACATGCAGATCGCGACGACCAAAGTGAAACTCCCCGAATTCTCGATGAAGCTCCGCCAACATTACTGAAGGCGGTTTGCCGGCAGCAACGATTGCTTCGAAGAAGAGAAGGGAATTCAGAACCCCGTCGCGTTCGGGAATGTGTCCTTTCACGCCGATACCGCCCGACTCTTCTGCGCCAATCAGAATGTCGTCCTTCAACATAAGATCGGCGATGTATTTGAATCCGACGGGAGTTTCGTAAAGCTTAAGATTGAACGCGGCAGCAATTCGTTTCAGTAAAACCGACTGGGAGAAAGTCCGGACCACGCCTCCAGTCATTCCTCTGTCGCGCGCAAGGTGGAGCAACAGAAGTGGCACGACATCGTGCATCGTCATCGTCTGGCCTAGTTCATCAACTGCGCCAACGCGATCCGCATCTCCATCAGTAGCCAAACCCACTAACGCCTGACTCTCGACAACACGCGTCTTCAATGCAGCGAGGTTGGAATCAATCGGTTCAGGATTCACGCCGCCGAAGAGCGGATCACGATTCGCCCGAATAGTCTCAACCTGAGTTCTTCCGCCCGTGAGGAAACTTTCCACCCAGTGCCCAGCGGAGCCGTGCATGGGATCTACCACCACGCGAACTCCTGCGTCGCGTAATCGTTCGATGTCAACGTAAGAACGCACCTGAGTTCGATATTGCTCGATTACCGGCTCAAGCAGTTCATGACCATCATCCGAAATCTCGGCGCGTTTCGGCGGTTGACGATCGAGCATCTTTTCGACTGCTGCAGTCGTTTCGGGCGCAGCACTTCCGCCCCACGGAGCTTTAATTTTGAAGCCATTGAAATCAGCCGGATTGTGTGACGCCGTAATCATCACACCTCCTGCTGCCGAGAGTTGTTTGACCGCCCAGGAGATCAGCGGTGTGGGTTGGGCATCCGGGAAAAGCACAATGCGGAATCCATTTGCCACCAGAACTTCAGCCGCCCGCTGCGCAAAATGTTCGGACATGAATCGCCGATCGTAACCGACTACAACCAGTTGACCTTTGGACGCAGCTTCTGCGATCACGCCGAAAAATATCGGACTTTGTGCTTCGCCTTTGCTTATTTGTTTTACTTCAACGAGTTGATTCGCGAGTTGATCAGCTGCCGAAGCAAGCAGGAAGTCGGCGTACGCTTGAGCAACACGTTCGACGTTGGCGAACGTAAACTCACGAGCGATGATTGCTCGCCAGCCGTCTGTACCAAACTTGATAACAGCTTCGGGCTCCGTCAAAACTTCATTCCCCCATTGCCAGTAATCGTATAGTCGGTCAGCGAAGTCTTGTCTCCGAGAACTGACCCTGGTCCCACTATGGCTGAGCGACCGATATGACAGCCTCGACCAGCTATTGCTCCGTACACCTGTGCGGTTGTGCCGATTCTCGTATGAGGCCAGATGACTGAGTTCTGGACTCGAGCACGTTCCTCAACAAAACATCCTGGACCGAGGACGGAATTAATTATTTGCGCGCCGGGTTTAATTTGACAGTCGCCGCCGATGATTGATTGCTCGTCGATCTCCGCGATCGTCGCTACATCGGAATCTCCTCGGCGATCTTTTATATGAATTCGCGCGACGCGATTGGCGAGCAGATCTTGATGTGCTTGGAGGTAACGTTCTGGTGTTCCGATGTCGATCCAATAGGTTCGAGGTGGCACATGTGCAAAGAAAGGTTCGGCGCGCGCGAGTAGATCCGGGAACAAACCGTACTCGAAAGAATAGTTTTCTCCTGCGGGAATGAAATCGAGCGCCTTGGGTTCGAGTATGTATGTGCCTGCATTGATCGTATTGCAGGTGATCTCTTCTGCCTTTGGCTTTTCCAGAAAACGTCTGATGCGCCCGTCCGATTCAGTCTCAACGAGACCGTAGCTCGAAGGGTTATCAACTGGAGTAAGAACGATCGTTGCAGTGGCTCTTCTTTCCGTGTGTTCCCGAATCACACTCTTTAGATCCAGGTCAGTAAGAATGTCGCCGTTGAAAACTACCGTCGGTTCTCGAATGAGATCTTCCGCAAATTTGTATGCTCCCGCAGTGCCCATTGGTTGCGGTTCCACGGTGTACTTGAGCTTTACGCCAAAGTCCGATCCATCGTCGAGCAGTTGTTCTATTTTGTTTGGCTGATACGAAAGCGAAAGAGTGATGTCGGTAATTCCAGCCCTGCGCAGAGTATCAATCTGATATAGCAGGAAGGGCCGATTACAAATGGGGACAATTGGTTTAGGAGTATAGACGGTTAGTGGACGAAGGCGCGTACCCTTACCACCGGCAAGAATGAGTGCTTGCATGTTCTGACTGCCACGTTGTTATGAGAAGTTTAATAGCGATGGAAGTCTAACACTCGCGTACAGTCTATTCAATTAACGGATTTTCGATTTTCGATTTCTGATTTTCGATTTACGGTACCAACAATCGAAAATCGGCATTCGGCAATCGAAAATCTCTTATCCTGCCATGTAGAGCTCGAATGCGAGACGTACTTCGTCCGAACTCCACTCTAATTGTTCGGAATCCTGATTGGACAATACTTCCGGCATGAGTTCCGCAAGCACCTGGCGATTCTTTACTTGCCCAAGCAACGTATCGAGGTAGGTTGAGAGTTTATGAAGGGTGGGCCCGCAGTCCAGCTGTTCCCGAACTGCCG
Organism: Acidobacteriota bacterium; assembly: GCA_046726175.1. Lineage (GTDB taxonomy): Bacteria > Acidobacteriota > Blastocatellia > Pyrinomonadales > Pyrinomonadaceae > PSRF01. The sequence continues at coordinate 58,848 of JBKPAC010000174.1, read as the reverse complement.
TGTCGAGCTCTCGCGCAAGACGATCAAATTGTCCCCAGTCCCTGTACATCAAATAGTTCAGGCTGGTCGTTCTAAACGTATCAATGCGATGAATAACCTGATTAAGAGTACTATCCGATGATTCGCGCTCAGCCCGTCTTACGAGGTTCGTTAAGCCCCACAGATCTTTGCAGAGTATGAGCGATTGCTTGAGTCGCGCCTTGGAATTGTTAAAAAGCTGGCGTCCATCAAGTCGCGGATCAAATACCTGAGCGAGAGTGATGATTGACTGCTGCAGACAGTTTGTCAGCACACGATGACGATCTCCAAGTTTAGCGTTCATCACTTCAGGCGAGTCGTAGTCGGGGCTCTCCTCACCGTCGTCTTCGAACACTCTTTTTACTTCGTGTCTCAGTGCGAATGACATCCCATCCAACACTTCGAAAAGATTCTCGTTGAGCCCCTCGATCTGCAGCGCTTCGTTCTCAGTAAAATCCAACAAAGCAATCGTGTCTATGCGGATGAGATCTAACAGGATGAAGTTCTCGGATCCCTGATGCAGGTTACCTTCCATGATTTTCAGACACTCGAGCAGCCGGACCAGGTCGTTGAATATACGCTTGACCGCGTCCATCCCAAGCTGCTGTCCGGTTTTAGTGAGAATCGTATTGATCTGCCAGGCGAGGTTTTGCAGGTCAGGAGTAGAGCTCGAGATAGTCAATCCGGAATTGACTACTTCAATAGGTGAAGTGGGTGCAATCTTGCCGCCCCCTGATGTCGTTGTGAAGTACACGATCGTGACTCTCTTACTGGAAGTACCTTTTGAAGATTGGAGCACCAACGCCGGTAGGGATTGGGATGGGCGTTAACCCTGCAGGTCGGGGTTAACTGAATTAACCGTACTACATTACTGGCGCGGTTGTCGAGACTAACCTTCAGGAAGGCTTAAGTTACTGGGTATTCAGACCTTTAGCGGTTCTTTTACAGACGAGAAACGAGGCTTCCTTGACTGTAGGGTGGGTAAATAGTAAATGGTGAGCGATGAATTAGTTAGGTGGAGTAAAGCTATGGCTGAAATCAGGGATGCGGTAATCGTCAGTGCGGTGCGAACGCCGGTCGGTAAGTTTCAAGGGTCATTGAAGAGCTTCTCGGCTACCGATCTCGGCGCGATGGTGGTTCGCGAGAGTGTTAAGAGAGCAGGTGTCGGGCCTGAGGAAGTTGACGAAGTCATCATGGGCTGTGTGATCCAGGCCGGACTCGGACAGAATCCGGCGCGCCAGGCTGCGCTGCGCGGCGGTTTGCCTCCGTCTGTTTCTGCAGTCACGGTCAACAAAGTCTGTGGCTCGGGATTAAAAGCCGTGATGATGGCGGCGCAAGGCATTCAACTCGGCGACACGGACATCGTTGTTGCCGGCGGAATGGAGTCGATGACAAACGCACCATACCTGCTCCCGAAAGCGCGTGATGGGTATCGTCTCGGAAACGGTGTTCTCGTGGACTCCATGATCAACGATGGTTTGTGGTGTGCGTTTGAGAACTACCACATGGGATGCACCGGAGAAGTGGTTGCGGAGAGGTTTGATGTTAATCGAGCTGCACAGGATGAGTACGCACTGAATTCTCATCGTAAAGCTGTAGCTGCGACTGCTGCCGGAAAGTTTCGTGACGAGATCCTGCCGATCGAGATTCCGCAAAAGAAGGGATCACCGATCATATTCGACCGAGATGAGAGTGTGCGTGAAGACACTTCACTGGAAGCGCTCGGCAAACTCAAACCGGCATTCAAAGCTGATGGGACTGTGACAGCAGGAAATGCGCCGGGCGTAAACGATGGCGCGTCAGCGTTGGTAGTCACATCGATGGATCGAGCACGGTCTTTAGGAGTTGAGCCATTGGCTCGAATCGTGGCGCAGGCAACGTCTGGAGTAGAACCTGAGTTAGTCATGATGGCGCCGGTTGAAGCAATTAAAAAGCTGATGAAGAAAACCGGTTGGTCGCTCAGCGAAGTTGATCTGATTGAATTGAACGAAGCATTTGCCGTACAGGCAGTGGCGATCTTAAAGGAACTTGACCTCGACCCCGATCGAGTGAATGTTAATGGAGGCGCTGTGGCGATGGGTCACGCGATTGGACAATCGGGTTCGCGCGTCCTGACGACAATGCTTTATGAACTGAAGAGACGCAACGCTCGTCGAGGAGTCGCCGCACTCTGTCTCGGTGGTGGAAATGCTGTGGCTTTGGCAGTTGAGCGATAGGAGTGGAATGACACCCGAACAACATAATAAGTATTTAGCTGTGGCGCACCTCGTGTATGGCGGACTATTCCTGTTATTCATGATGGCGATGATCGTTATGTTTGTCTTCATCATCGCCCTGGAAATGGGTAAGCAACAACAACCGAATGACCCACCGGCAGCGTTCTTCATCTTTCTTTTTGGCTTCATGTTTGTTTTTTACACATTGATTGTCGTTCCTTCGTTTGTTGCTGGATATGCTTTGCTAAAAAGAAAACCTTGGGCCAGGATTGCCTCAATTATTGGAGGTGTTGTAGCTGGGATGAATTTTCCGCTTGGCACTGCTGTTTGCGTTTACACTCTCTGGTTTCTTTTTAGTGAGCCGGGCAAGTTGCTCTACGATCGGCCCGCTAACGCGCTTCCATCGCCACCCACCTCGTCGAGCAATGCAGCAATCAATAGTCGAGAGCAGCAATACCAGCCACCAGACTGGCGGTAGATACGTTCAGGAGAGTCTGAGTCGTGACTGAGACAATCGGTGTAGTTGGATCCGGGACAATGGGTAACGGTATTGCTCAAGTTGCCGCAAGGGCGGGCTTCACGGTTGTTCTCTGCGACGTCAAAGATGAGTTTTTGCACAGAGGACTGGCAGCAATAGATAAAAGCCTCCAACGCGATGTCGAGAAAGATCGTCTTTCTTCCGATGAGAAACTGAACATCATAGAGAGAATCAAGACGACGACGTCTCTGAAGGATCTCGAAAACAGTGCATTCGTCATCGAGGCCGTTACTGAGAATTTCGATATTAAGAGCCAGGTGTTTCGAGCTCTTGATGAGATTACTCCTCGCGAAACCATACTCGCGTCAAACACTTCATCGATTTCAATCACGAAAATCGGAGCCGTCACGCGGCGACCCGATAAAGTCATCGGGATGCATTTCATGAATCCTGTGCCCGTGATGAAATTGGTTGAAGTAATTCGCGGCATCGCTACTTCCGACGAGACTTATCGGCGAGTGAACGAACTTAGCGAAGCGCTTGGAAAGACGGCTCTTGATTGTCAGGACTCGCCAGGCTTCGTTTCGAATCGCGTTCTTATGCCGATGATCAATGAAGCGATTTTCGCGTTGCATGAAGGTGTAGCGACGCGCGAGAGTATCGACGGGATCATGAAGTTGGGAATGAATCATCCTATGGGACCGTTGACCCTGGCGGATTTCATCGGACTGGATGTGTGTTTGGCGATTATGAATGTGTTGTATGAGGGCTTGGGAGATCCGAAGTACCGGCCGTGCCCGCTGTTGAAGAAATATGTGGATGCGGGATGGTTGGGCAGGAAGAGCGGAAGAGGGTTTTACGAATATTAGATTTTCGGTTTTAGATTTTTGATTGTTGGTTTTCTGTTCCTGACGGTAGACTCGATCGAAAACCAAACCTGGTAATCAAGAATCAAGTTCATCGAAAGCAAAAATCGCAAATCGATCGCAAATCGAAAATACCAAATGCCCCCGATTGCTCACTATTGCCAAAAATGCTTAGCTGCCAATCCGCTTGGCCAGGACTTCTGCGCTCGCTGTGGCACTCGCTTGATGATCGTAGTCGAGCCCGCCTCCGCACGCTTCGAAACCGGTGAAGCTGCTCCTTCCAGCGACGAGCATCTGTTGGAACGAATCTCATCCCTGGAAAACCGGTTATCAAGACTCACCGAAAAACTCGAACGAGGTCTTGATTTACTTCTGCGACAGGCGCAGAACTCCTATTTCGATCGAGCCCTGGTAAAAGCGCTTATCGGATTGCTGACGGAAGATGGCCTTGTAGAAAGCGATAGGCTCGAGCGTCTCTGGAATGATCGCTGCGAAAAAGACGCCGCCGAACAGGAAGAGTTAGCCAGACGCGAAGAATTGAGGCTTCGCATACTCTCAAGTTACGGGGGTGGTGAGAATCCCGCATTCGAGCGTTTGGTCAATGACGGATTTCTTCTTCTGGAAGACAGGCAGACGGATCGCGGCATAAAGAGCCTCGAACGAGCAGTCGAAGCAGCGCCTCCGAATTCGCTTTTGCTTTCGTTCCTGGGAGAACACCACTTTCGAGTCGGTCGAATCAAGCTCGCAAAGTCATATCTAGCTCGTGCTTATGAAGTCGCGCCGGGTGATGCGCATTTATCGCTGCTTCTCGGACTCACGTGCGCGGATGAAGGTGATAGTGATCAAGCAAAGGAACTGTTGAACCGTGCCACACGGCTGGGGTCCTCATTCGCCGCCCACTACGGCTTAGGTCGTTTGTTCGCAGCAGAGGGCGATTGGCCTCGCGCCCTGAAAGAATTCAAGATCGCACTCAGTACCAAGCCCTCTCCTGAAGCGCATTACGTGATTGCCTGCCTATATTACGAGATGAACCGGGATTCACTCGCTCTGCGGCACCTTCGTAAGGCTATCGAGATGGACAAAGCTTATGGGGAAGCCTTCTATCTGCAGGGGTTGATTTACCGACGAGCCGGCAATGACGAGCTCGCTCAGGAGGCTTTCGCGGCTGCGGGCGGGCCGAGTTTTGGATCTGACGACCGACGTGACTTTCAATCCACTACACGTGTTCCGGACCTTTCACGGCGACGTTCCAGACGGTTGGTCACCGGCGGCGATCGACGCCTGGCGCAGGCGCTCCGCGATGAGGCTTTAAGGGAGTTTGCGGCTCTCAGCCGCTCGCACGGCACGAACTGAATACTTAGCCGCACGGGTTTAAAACACACGTCCTGCTGCGGATCTGAGGTTTGACAGGCCAAGTCCCGTCGCTATAATGAAGCCTTTTGGGCACTGACTGACGAAACGAGCGATTCATTACAGGGTAGCAAGTCATGAGAGTTGAGCTCGCGAGTCTGGAAGGAACCGACGGAAGGTTTGCTCAGACATATGAGCCGGGGCAACTAGCACTGACCGATGAACGAGTGCAGTTGTCTCAGCCATTGACGGTAACCGGCCGCATACGACAGTCCCAAAAGAAAGTGGAGGTGAAGGGTCAGTTCAGCACGACCGCGCAGGTTGAGTGTGATCGCTGCCTGAAGCCGGTTGATGTGCCCGTCACCGCCCAATTCAATCTGGAATACGTTACTCCTGCAACGTACGCTGCGAGCCCCGCTGCCGAACTCGAAGAAACGGACATGTCGCTTTCGGTCTTCGATGGGGAGACGATCGATATCGACGAACTCGTTGGAGAGCAATTGCTGCTGGCACTTCCGTCGAGGATCTTGTGTAGGGAAGATTGCAAGGGACTGTGCCCGGAGTGCGGGAACGACCGCAATCTACAAGACTGCAGGTGCGAAACAGCAAAAGTTGACCCACGTTGGGGAGCATTAAAAGAATTAGTGAATGGTAAATAGTGAATGGTAATTGGGCAGGCGATGATTGCCGTCGTTCTCTTACCGTTGACCATTTACCATTAACCATTTAAGAACGGAGTTCTCATGCCAAATCCAAAACGGCGCCATTCCAAGGCGCGGCGCGACAAACGACGCGCGCACGACGCGTTGCGTGTACCTCAAACAAGTCTGTGTCCAAATTGCCGCGAGCCGCGCATGCAGCATCGCGTTTGTCCTAAGTGCGGATTCTATAAAGGACGCGAGATTATCCAGGTACCGCAAACCTAATCTGTAGGTGCCCAGTGAGAAATCAGTCGAAGACTGACACCCGAGTGAAGGGCAAAGTAGTTCTCGATGCGATGGGCAGTGACCACGCGCCGCACGCGGAGATCGATGGAGCACTTGCCGCCGCTCGCGATCTGGGCGTAACGGTAATTCTCGTGGGCCAGCCAGAGAAAGTAGAGCCCGAACTGCGCCGCTGTGGCTGGCGCGGCGATGGTGACAAGGGAATAGAGTTAGTTGAGGCCGCCGAAGTTATCGCAATGGATGATCCGGTGGCCACGTCGGTGCGGCGGAAGAAAAAGAGCTCATTAAGGATTGGCTCAAAACTCGTGACCGAAGGACGTGCCGATGGGTTTGTCTCCGCCGGAAACACCGGAGCCGCAATGGCGACGGCGAAGATGGTAATCGGAACATTACCCGGAGTTGATCGACCTGCACTCGCAGCACTTATCCCCACCAAGGCCTCCAAACCCACATTACTTCTCGATGTCGGGGCAAACTCTGAATGCAAACCGCATCATCTCGCTCAGTTCGCAATTATGGGTGATGCGTACTCGCGAGCTGTTCTCGGAACGATTAAGCCAGTTGTCGGTTTGATGAGCATTGGTGAAGAAGAGGCGAAAGGAAACGATCTGACTAAAGAGGCGTTCCCTCTTTTGCGTCAGCTCAGCGGACTCAATTTTGTCGGCAACGTCGAGGGACGTGATCTTTTTTCGGGCAGCGTTGATGTGATTGTTACTGACGGTTTTACCGGCAACGTGATGCTCAAGCTTTCGGAAGGACTTACTGAGGCAATGTTGTCAATGCTGAAGCGTGAATTGACAACTTCAGCAGTAACTAAAGCCGGTGCGGTTCTTGCAAAGCCGGCGTTTCAAAGTATCAAGAAGCGACTTGACTATTCAGAATATGGTGGCGCTCCTTTGCTTGGCGTGCGTCACATTGTGGTAATCGGTCATGGCAGGTCTAACGCTCGCGCAATTAGAAATGCGATTCGTAACGTCAAGGAATTTTCAGAGAATCGAGCGGGTGAGCGGATTGAACAGGGTATTGCAGAAACGAACACTGCTTACATGCTAGCCAGCGTCGCAGTCGGCAGTTAGTAGCATTGGGAGCGCGCGCGTCTCGCTCGCACCATGATCGCAAATGAGCACGGGCGGGCGAAACGCCCGCGCTCCCGGTGCAAAGTTAACAGATTTGGCTTTTCTTTTTTATATCGGTACTATTACCGTCCTTTGCAATAATTGAGGAACTAGATGGCTAACATACGCGCAGGGATCCTAGGTACCGGCCATTCGTACCCGGAAGGCATCCTGACCAATGCCGATCTGGAAAAGATGGTGGACACCTCTGATGAGTGGATCACTACTCGCACGGGAATTAAACAACGCCGAAAGGCTGGCCCAGGTGAATGCACGTCGATGTTTGCAGTTCGAGCTGCGCGCCAGGCGATCGAGCGAGCGCGAGTCGATCCTTCAGACATTGACTTGCTGCTGTGCGCGACTGTTTCACCAGATCAAATTCTTCCATCAACGGGTTGCATAATTCAGGCGGAGCTCGGTTGTCATAAGGCCGCAGCGATGGATGTTGTAGCTGCTTGTTCCGGATTTTTGTACGGATTAGCTCTGGCGGATTCGATGATTCGGACAGGCCAGTCGAAGTATGCGCTAGTGATTGGCGCAGAGATTTTGACTCAGTACGTTGATTACTCCGACCGGCAAACATGTGTTCTGTTCGGAGATGGCGCCGGAGCTGCAGTACTTGGACCAGTCGATCCAAGCCGGGGAATCCTGGCCGCGAGAATCAGGTCTGACGGACGTTTCGAGGAGCAACTCTACTCGCCGGGTGGTGGAACAAGAAAGCCACCAACTGCTGAGACGATCGCAGCCGGTGACCACTTCTTCAAGATGAAAGGCAACGAGCTTTTTAAAGTAGCTGTTCGCTCGATGGCCGATATCTCACGAGAAGTTTTGGAAGAGGCGGGCCTGACTGCTTCCGATGTGAATCTCTTTATCCCGCATCAGGCGAATCAGCGCATTACTGACGCGGTTGCAAGTAAGCTTAAAGTAGAGGACGATCGCGTCTATTCAAACATTGCCATGCACGGAAATACCTCCTCGGCTTCAATCCCGATTGCACTTGACGAATGTGTCGAGTCGGGACGCGTCGCAGAAGGCCAGGTAGTGTTGCTTGCCTCGTTCGGTGGCGGTGCAACCTGGGGTGCAGTGGCAATGAGGTGGTGACGTTGACAATTGATATTGGGCAAACAAAGACCGCGCTGATCTTTCCGGGGCAGGGATCGCAGTATTCAGGCATGGGAAAGGATCTGGCAGATAGTTTCGCTGTCGCGCGCGAGGTTTTTGAAGAAGCTGACGACGCTCTCGGGTTCTCGATCTCGCAAATGTGTTTTGCGGGTGCGGCCGAAGAGCTCCAGCTAACCGAAAATACACAGCCTGCAATCCTGACTGTCTCGGTCGCAGCTTATCGCGTACTTCAGTCGGAAGGCATGGCGAAGGCAGATTTCCTGGCCGGTCACAGTTTGGGAGAATATTCAGCGCTGGTCGCGAGCAAAGCTCTTTCGCTTGCGGATGCCGTACGAACGGTGCGAGCCCGTGGTCGCTATATGCAGGAGGCTGTCCCCGTCGGAACGGGAGCGATGGCTGCCGTTATTGGCCTTGAATTAAGCGAGATCGAATCAGCGTGTGCTGAAGCTAGCCAGGGTCAGGTGTGTAGCGCCGCCAATATTAATGCGGGGAACCAGGTGGTCATAGCGGGCAATACTGAAGCGATCGATCGAGCCGTTGAGTTAATAAAGGAAAGGGGCGCTCGGCGCGTAGTCAAGCTAAACGTCAGTGCACCATTCCATTGCGCGTTGATGATGCCGGCTCAAGATCGTCTGGAGCGTGATCTTGAAGCAGTTCACATAACGGATGCTGAAACTCCGGTCGTGATAAATGTGAATGCACGACCGGAAAAGATTGGCGCAGAACTTAAGTCAGCATTAGTGCGACAGGTTTCTTCGCCAGTCAGGTGGCAGGAGTCGATAGAGTATTTGATGAAAGAGGGCGTTGACCGGTTTATAGAGGTTGGACCGGGCAAAGTGTTGACTGGTCTCTTGCGTCAGATCAATCGCGATGCAACTGGATTCAATGTCGAGGATTCCAGCAGCCTCGCAAAAGTTCGTGAGAGTTTATTCGTTGTTGGTTGAGAATTTCCATCACTCACAGAGGAGCTAACGAGATGCCCGATCAAGAGATCGAGAACAAGGTTAAACAGATCATTGTGGACGAGCTCGGTGTAGATGAGAACGAAGTCACACCCAATGCGCGTTTCATTGATGACTTAGGTGCCGATTCACTGGATACCGTCGAACTCGTCATGCGTTTTGAGGAAGAGTTTGGTATCGAGATTCCGGACGAAGACGCTGAGAAGATTCAGAGTGTGCGCGATGCGTATAACTATATCGATCAGCACAAGAAATAGTGACTGGGCACGAAGCGATTAAACGATGGAGTAGGCAATTGAAGACTGCTGCTCGCATCTCAGGAAAGAGGCTCCTGTGTTGCAGGGGTGACCTCGTTGCCGATTGCTCACTGCGGTTCACTGCTATAGAGGAGCTATCTTGACACGTAGGGTCGTCATTACAGGTCTAGGCCTGGTAACACCGGTTGGTAACTCAGTGGAAGAGACTTGGTCGGCCTTAATGGCCGGCCGGAGTGGTGCCGACTACATTCAAAGATTTGACACCGAAAAGTTCTCGGTAAAATTTGCGTGTGAAGTCAAAAACTTCGATCCACTGAAATATGTCGAGAAGAAAGAGGCGCGAAAGATGGGCGCCTTCATTCACTACGCGATCGCTGCATCTCAAGAGGCGATCGAAGACTCGGGCCTTCAGGTCACAGACGACATTTCAGAACAGGTCGGAACTTACATCAGCAGCGGCATTGGAGATTTCTGGGCCATCGAGAGGGAACACTCCAAGCTCCTCAATGAAGGACCAAATCGCGTCTCGCCTTTCTTCATTCCTTCAGCGATCGTCAACCTGGCTTCCGGTCAAGTTTCAATCCGGCACAATGCGCGAGGACCCAACTCAGCTACCGCAACAGCCTGTGCGGCTGGCGCTCATGCGATTGGCGATAGCTTCAAGATCATTCAGCGGAACGATGCTGATGTGATGATCTGTGGTGGTGCTGAGTCGGCAATAACGCCGATGAGCGTCGCCGGGTTTGCTGCATTGCGCGCGCTTTCTACGCGGAACGATGAACCCGCAAAAGCGTCGAGACCTTTCGAGCGCGACCGTGATGGATTCGTCATTGGTGAAGGCGCAGGGATCATGATCCTCGAGGAACTGGAGTTTGCCAGGCGACGTGGAGCGAAGATCTACGGCGAAGTTGTCGGTTACGGCATGACTGCCGACGCGTTTCACATAACGATGCCCGACGAAACAGGTTCAGGAGCAATCCGCGTCATGCAAAAGACAATTCGCGACGCGGGCATTCAGCCTGAGCAGGTCGATTACATCAATGCGCATGGCACCTCGACGCCGTACAACGACAAATTTGAGACGCTGGCTATCAAAGCAACGTTCGGTGATCACGCCTACAAACTGGGTGTCAGCTCAACCAAGTCGATGACGGGCCATTTGTTGGGAGCCGCGGGCGGGATTGAGAGCGTCTTCTCCACGCTCGCAATCAGTCGGGATATGCTGCCCCCAACGATCAATTATGTGAATCCTGATCCGGATTGCGATCTCGACTACATTCCAAACGAGCCAAGACCGGCGCGAATCAATTACGCTCTGTCGAACAGTTTCGGATTCGGCGGGACGAACGCGGCGTTGTTGTTTAAGAGATACGAAGAGTAGGTCTTTGGACTTGGGCCTTTGTGCTTTGAACTTTGGTCTTTGAACCTGGGTTCTGTGAGCTTGGTTCTTCGAGCTTGGTGCTTTGAGCTTGGTGCTTTGAGCTTGGTGCTTTGAGCTTGGTGCTTTGTTCTTTGATTTATTGAGCCTCCAAGAACCAAGCTCAAAGTACAAAGATCAAAGCTCAAAGTACAAAGCTCAAAGCACAAAGGCCAAACCCAAGACCAAAGACCAAAATCAAAAATCAAAAATCAAAAATCTCAGATTTAAGATGAAAATAGTCGTAATGATGAAGCAGGTTGCGAATAAGGATGCAATCCTGCGCATCAACAAAGAAGAAAAATGGATCGAAGAGGCGGATCTGTCGTTCGAAGTCAGTGAATCCGACGGCTACGCTCTTGAAGAAGCTCTGCGCGTTCGAGAAAAGGTTGGCGGTGAAGTCGTTGTGTGTTCGATGGGTGCGCAGCGTGTGAAGAGTGTTATCAAAGATGCTCTTGCACGTGGAGCTGACCGGGCGATTCATGTCGTGGGCGATAACCTCACGCACTTGTCGCCATTTTCGGCCGCCTCAATACTTGCTGATGCCATTCGAGACGAAAAGCCAGATCTTGTGCTGACGGGTCTCCAATCTGACGATTACGGCTACGGACAAACGGGCGTCATCATGGCCGAGTTGCTTGGGCTGCCGCATGCAACCATCGCCATTGAAGTTGATGCGTCGGGAGACAAGCTGCGAGTCAAGAGAGAGCTCGAAAGTGGCTGGTACCAGTGGTACACCATGCCGTTCCCAGCGCTGCTAACAATCCAATCAGGCATCAGTCAGATTCGTTATGCGACGCTGAAGGGAATCATGGCGGCGAAGAAGAAAGAGATTAAAGAAGTTACGCCGTCCGCAGAGGTTACCAGCCGAACGCCGCATCAACGCATCGAGAGAGTCTATTTACCTGAGAAGATGAAGCAGACTCAGATCCTTGGGGGAAATGATGCCAAGGCTGGAGCGGTTGCGCTCGCCGAGAAACTGCATAACGAGGCAAGGGTAATTTAGGGTGGTCCATCTCCGTGTTCTCCGTGATGCAACTTATTGTGAGTAAATCAGCACCACAGAGACACGGAGAACACGGAGACACGAGGCCTACATTAAGGACGGCATTTGAATTACAGAACAAATGAGTAGCGGGATTCTTGTTTTCATTGAACACCGTGCCGGGGTACTGAACAGAACCTCGCTCGAGGCTCTGGCGGCTGCGCAAACACTCGGCGCCCAACTTCAACAGCCTGTAAGTGCGGTCGTGCTCGGCGCAGACGTTGACGCGCTAGCGAACGACATTGCTTCGTACGATGTCGCGAAAGTAACGAACGCCCGCAATCCGAAGCTTACTGAGTACACACCCGACGGCTACGCGGACGCGATGGAAGGCGTCATTCGCCAGTTGGATCCTCATCTCGTCGTGATGCCGCATACTTACCTGGTGCGCGACTATGCGCCGAAGCTGGCGGCTCGATTTGGCAAGTCGTTGATCAGCGACTGTATTCGAGCCAAAGTCAACGATGGAGCAACAGTCTTCACGCGACGAATCTTTCTTGGAAAACTTGATGCGGATGTAGTCTCAGATGGTGAGTCACCGGTGTTCGCTACTTTTCAGTCAGGCGCATACCGGCCCGACCAGGCGAAGAAGGCAGGCGGCGCCACTGTTGAGATTATCGATGTCGACGTCGGTGAGATTCGGATGACTCCTGAAGCGCCATTCCAGGAAGCCAAGCAGGCCGTCGATCTTACAAAGGCTGACATCATTGTCGCTGTCGGGCGCGGAATTAAGAGCAAGGACAATCTGGCGCTGGCAGAAAAGCTTGCCGAGGCACTTGGAGGAGATATCGCCGCGTCACGTCCGATTTGCGATGCCGAATGGCTGCCCATTGATCGACAGATCGGTTCGTCGGGACAGACGGTAGCTCCGAAACTTTACATCGCACTAGGGATTTCGGGCGCAATTCAACACCTTGTCGGCATGAAGAATTCAGGCACTATCGTAGCGATTAACAAGGATCCGGAAGCACCGATATTCGATATTGCTGACTATGGAATTGTCGGCGATCTGTTTGAGGCGGTGCCAGTTCTAACGGAAGAAATAAAGAAGATTAAAGGGTAAGGGGAAAAGCAAAAGCCATTTGACATTCATGGTTTGACATTTCTCATTTGTCATGGTCTTTCTTTCTCGTCGGTATTCAATTCCTCGGAAAGAACAATGACAAATGAGAAATATCAAACGATGAATGTCAAATGGTTTTCTGTTTTGCCTCGCTTATTCTCATCCTTCCCCGAGGGCGGCTTTCACATCCGAAACTAATTCGCCCGGCTTCCATTCGTTTCCGCGATATACCTTGAATACTTTTCCCGACGGATCGATCACAACCGTTCGTAGGCCGTGGATGATCTGATCGTTGCCTTCGTAGTAGCGCAAGCCAAAAAACTGCGCTACGCCTTTAACCTGATCCTTTGTTCCTGACGCGAACTCCCAGTGCTGAAAATCCTCAGCTGAATACCGACCCGTATGCGCAGCGCCATAACTGCGCAACACCGCCGGTGTGTCGTATTCGGGATCAAAACTGATGCTGAGCAGGTGGGTTTTGTCGTAGAGCTCGGGTTGCTGCTTTAGCTGCTGGTCCACGTCCGCGAAATTCTCACTCATCAAGTTGCATTGATCCGGCATCGGGCAACGCGTGTAGATGAAAGTCAGCAGCAGCACCTTACCTTTGTAATTGTGCAACTTAATCGGCTTCCCGTCCTGATTCACGAGACCGTAATCGGGCACATCATCTCCCGGCTTTGCCTCAACTGGAACGTCACTCCTGGCCGATGTGTCTGTACTCTCCTGTCTGATCACCAATTGCTCGAGCCATGATTGCGAGCCGTCAACCACCAGCATCGCACTTACCGTATCGCCGGGTCGCAGGATGGCATACGCAGAATCGTCCGGGACGATAAAAGGCATTGTCATCCCGGGCATGTAGCCTTTGATTTCTTCGTGCGCGATTGTGACGAGATGCTTGTCAGCCTCAACCGCTACAACTTTTCCTTTAAGTTCGTATCGTTTCGCGTCATTCGAGACACGGCGACACGAGGGGACACCGAAAGCAATCAGAAGTACAGACACAAGCGCGAGCCCCTGGATTTTCTTCATTTGGTCGTTGATGTATTTTGTAGTTGCGAATCGTAAAGCTGTTCGTAAACCCAATAATTGCTCAGAACTTTATAAATGTAGTCCTTCGTCTGTGAGAATCCGATCTCAGGCACGTACCTGTCAGGTTCATTTGATCGCGACCGTGAAATCCACCGCGCCGTATTATCCGGACCACCATTGTACGAGGACGCAACGGCCTGAGGCTGATTCGGAAATTGTTTGAAAAGGTTTGCGAGGTATTGAGAGCCAAACAGAATCGCGGTGTCCGCATTATAAAGTTCATCGTGCGTCGATGTCTTACGACCAAGCTGCGCGGCGATTTCATCTGCAGTCGCTGGAATAAACTGCATCATGCCGCGAGCTGCCGCAATCGATTTTGCATCGGCTTGAAAACGTGACTCCTGCCTGGCAATCGACAGCACGAATCGTGCATCGACATTTCGCGGCGGAGCATGCCTCAAGAGCGACTGTCGATACGGCGCCGGATAAAGCAACTCAACCATCTCACGCGGCGCGATTTCGAGCACGTAATCGGAAGGTACGTTCTTCCATGCCTGTTCTGCAAAACGAACTGCGCGGTTTGCCAAACCGCCTCTCAAGGAATAAACGGCCAGCGAATAATCGGTATCGTTCAGTCCGGCCGGTTGAATACTTGCCTTTGTATTCGTCGGTGACTTCTCGGCAGGTGCGGTCGGAGCAGATCCGGCGGCAGCAAACTCCGGAATGGCTTCGTCATACAATCCCAGAAAGAAGAGCTCGTCGGCGATCCCCTGATGAGACTCGTTGGAACGTTTGTCGTCGGTCACCAATAGCTGCCGGCCGAGCGGAACAACTCTGAACGCAGGCAGCTGATAGCTTGGAAGTGCCGCGTACGCTGCCGTCAATGTCTTCTTCAAATCGTTCCGAGCGTTAGTGTCGCTGGTCAGACGCCACGCTGATTGCGCTGCTGCGCGAGCCTGCTCAGCCTGTCCCGCGTCCATTGCTCGTCTTGCTTCATCACGCAGCGCAACGGACCGAGCTTCAATCAGGCCTCGCGTTCGAGCAACCTGCGCCAGCTCAAGTAAACGTTGTGTCGCCCGCGTCCCGTAGTATTCGTTTCGGCCCTGCGGCAGCGAAAGATACAACGCAATTGCTTCAGCATCTCGACCGAGAGCCTCGAGTGCCCGGGCGCGCACGTATGTCACTTCAGATTTAGTGGTGCCACCCGGCACTCGCGTGCCGCCAAGATCCGGCACCTTCAAAAGTTCGTCCGTGTCACTTACAACCGCCTGCCAATCACCCTGGGCCTGATGAATTCGCAGCTGTGCGAACAGCGCCAACGGATCACCCGTCTGACCTTTGAATTGCGCTCGTGTTCGCTGAACCCAACTCAACGCTTCTGAGTGCCGTCCGGTTTCGTGAAGGATATCGATGATGTTCAGGTAGGCGCGTTCAGGATTCTGTGGATCCGGGAACTTGTTTATGAGTTGTTCATACGTTTGTATTGCCTCATTCGCTCGGCCCGTACGATTGTAAGTCGCTGCCAACGATGTTAGAGCATCCCTGACACTCGTGCTGTTCGGATGGTCTTGAACCACGCGCTGAAAATACTTCAGGGCTTCGTCGTACTTTCCCTCAAGATAAAAACCGCGACCGGCCTGGTACACGGCATTCGGCACGGTCGCACTTTGCGGATAATTCTGAATTACGGCGAGGTAGTGCTGGCGAGCTCCGGCAAAGTCGCGATTGAAGTGGTATATCGAAGCACGTAGTAAGTGGTCTGCCTCAGACAACGGCGGCTTTGCGGATTTTTCTGTGGCGATCGTGGCCTCGATAGCATCGAGAGCCCGAGCGGCAATCAATGAGAAGTCGTCTGGCCGCGACGCGTCGGGCGTTTGCACGATCAGCTTTTGGAATACTGACTGTGCTTCAGCCTGTTTACCCGAACGCTGATAGCTTTGCCCGATTAGCACTCCAGCCTGTCTCGCAATAGCTACCTTCTTCGACTGGGTGACAGGTTCTAACGCCGCTACCGCACTCTCGAAATCGCTGCTTTCAATAAAGCTCTCGCCCAATCTCAGCTGAGCAGCCTCACGCAAGATACTCGCAGGAGCGAACACGATTAGTTGTCGCAGACGCTCGCGTTCGAGCATCAGATCGCCGATGGCGCGGGCCGACTGCGCCAGATGCCAGAGCGCGTATTCGGTTAGCAACGATTTGCGCGCGACTACTGATTGATAACCTTCGGTTGCCTTGCTCGAGTCGCCGGTCAATTCAGCAAGCCGCCCTTGCAGATAGTCATAGTTGTTTGCTTTGAAGAGGGCAGGCTCGAGGCGCTGGAATGTTGTGAGCTCATCAAGAGCTTTTTTCAGATCTCCAGCTTCGACAGCCGAGCGAATCTGTTGATGGCGTTCCGCTGGTGTTTGCGCTACGGCGGACGTGACAGCGAAGCATAAGCACAGAATCGTTGCGACTAATTTAAAAGTACTGAGCATCGACATCGATTATGTCTCAATTTCGCGGAATGCAGAAACAGAGGCAGAAAAAATCGATATTCTGTTTAATCTGCGTAATCTGTGGATTATGTTAGGATTTGTTCACATGATTGCACGAGCTACGAATTCAGCAACGTTAATGGATGGAGCGCCGGTTGCGCAGTTAATTAAAGAGAATGTACGCAGGGACGTTCGGGAATTAGTTGCGTCTGGAAAAGTCCCTTGCCTGGCAGCGGTACGAGTGGGAGACGACCCAGCCTCCGCAGTGTATGTTCGAAATAAGATTCGAGCGTGTGAAGAGTTGGGGATTCGTTCAGAACACCTGGCTCTGCCCGAATCAACAAGCCAGAGCGAGTTGTTGGATCTGCTGGCCTCGCTGAATTCCCGTTCGGATATTGACGGAATACTCGTTCAGCTCCCACTACCGTCACACATCGATGAATCAGCAATTATCGAAGCGGTGGATCCTCGCAAGGATGTCGATGGCTTTCATCCCATCAATGTAGGGAAACTGGCGTTAGGCCATCCGGTTTTCGTCCCATGCACGCCGGCCGGAATCATCGAGCTGCTCATTCACAATCAGATCCCAATCAGCGGCGCCAGTGCGTGCGTGGTGGGTCGTAGCCAGATTGTGGGCCGTCCGATGGCCCAACTGCTTTTGCAGCGCGATGCCACAGTAACGATCTGCCATTCTCGAACAAAGGATCTGGCCGCAGTCACCAGCAAAGCTGACATCCTCGTCGTCGCTATTGGACGACCGGCGATGATTGGCGCAGAGCACATCAAACCGGGCGCTACGGTTATTGACGTCGGCATGAACAACGTTACCGACGAGTCACTTGCGAAATCGCTATTTGGTCCTGAAGCAGACAAGAGAATTGAAACGATCAGAAAACGAGGCTATACGCTCGTTGGAGATGTACATCCTGCGGCTGCCGACGAAGTCGCAGGGTGGCGGACTCCTGTGCCGGGCGGCGTTGGGCTATTAACGATTGCAATGTTGATGAGCAATACGATTAAAGCGGCAAAGCTCCAGAAGTAATTTTCGATTTTTGATTGCCGATTTTTGATTGTGGTTGGCAATCATCGCAATCGAAAATCACAAATCGAAAATCAAGAATTTCACACATGCTTCGTGTTGGGCTCACCGGATCAATTGCGGTTGGAAAATCATTCGTTACCACGGTTTTTTCCGAGCTGGGTTGTCATACTCTCGACGCAGATCAAACGGCTCGAGCTGTAGTTGAGAAGGGATCTCCCGGACTTGACGCTGTAGTCAAAGCTTTTGGACCATCTGTGTTGCGAAACGACGGTTCATTAGCGCGCGAAAGGCTGGGCACTCTGATTTTCGCCGATCCCGAAAAGCGGGAATTACTTAATTCAATCCTGCACCCGTTCATCATCGCCGCCCAGGACGAGCAATTGCGCAAATGGGAACGGGAAGACCCTGCTGGAATAGCGGTTGTTGATGCTGCGCTGATGATCGAGTCGGGTGGTTACAAGCGCTTTGATAAATTGATAGTGGTCCATTGTCGTCCTGAAGTTCAACGACAACGATTAATGGTTCGGAATTCTATTTCCGCCGAAGAAGCCGACAGACGCATCAGCGCACAAATGCCGCAAGAAGAGAAGATGAAGTTTGCGGATTATCTGATTGACACTTCCGACGGGTTCGAGAGTACTCGAAAGCAGACGAGTGACGTTTACAATGACTTGGTCAAGTCACGGAAGTGAGTGCCGGCTAATCTCTGTGCAATCTCGACGAAGAAGTTTCCCTCAAGTTCGGCGAGCCTTTAGGTTTCCTGTGGCGGCCTCGCTGCTCCTGAGCTTTTGTCTCGTCCATTCTGGTTGTTTCAGGAGTCAGAGCGAGAGTGGCTACTATGGTCGGATAGTCGTACCACGCGCTCAGCAATTTCGCTGGAGTGATGGCGGTCTGCCCCAGACATTCGATCCTGCATTTGCCGCCGCTCCGCCGGACACTGACGCTGTACGAGCACTCTTTGAAGGCTTGACCGACTACGATCCTCGCACACTCGCACCAATCCCGGCCGTAGCGGAACGCTGGGAGTCTTCAGACGATAGTCGCGTGTGGATATTCTATCTTCGCAACGATGCTCGTTGGTCGAATGGCGATCCGGTGACAGCCCACGACTTCGTACGCTCGTGGCGAAGGACAGCCAGAATCGGCCAGCTGTCCCCGCATACAGAGCTCCTCAACAATATAGTCGGAGCGCGCGCAAATCTTTTCCTTAACGAGACACCTGCGACACGGAGCAGCGGAGAGACTGGCCGGAGAGCAGGGAAGCAGACGAAACCCGCACAAGTTCAGGCGTTCGGCGCCGAGGCAGTCACCGATCACGTCTTACGCGTCAACTTGCGCCATGGCGACTCGGAGTTTCCGTCGTTGGTTGCGCACTCTGTGTTTCGTCCAGTTAAACTTGCAGACGATCGAAACGTGCAAAGACTCGCTGCGCATGAGCTAATTTCGAACGGAGCCTTTCTGTTGGCCAGCACCGCTAACGATCGCGTCTTGCTCGAGCGAGCAAACCAGTACTGGGGGCGTTCGCAGGTGAAACTCGAGCGGGTCGAATTCGTCGGTACTCGCGATTCCGAAGCCGCACTTGAAGCTTATCGCGCCGGCGAAGTCGATGCCATCTCGAACGCTGCCTTCGAACCACTCGCGCTCAAACTCTTAACTCCCTACAAAGACTTCCGCCGCGCTACGTTCGGGGCACTTACTTTTTACGGGTTCAATATAGACAAGGAACCGTTTGATGACGTTCGTGTTCGCGAGGCTTTGTCCGTTGCGATCGACCGAGAGCGAATCAGCCGCGACGATCTTGATGGAGCCACTGAGCCCGCCAGGAAGTTCCTGCCTGAAGCGATGTCTCCTGCTGATCAGCCAGTCGTGGACAAGTCACAGCTACTGGACCAGGACGCTGAAAGAGCGAGAGCTTTGCTCGCGGAAGCAGGTTACCCGGATGGTGCCGGCTTTCCGACAATTCGACTGTTGATTAACCGCAACGAACAACAACGAATTGTGGCTCAAGCTGTGGCGGCGATGTGGCACAGCGTCCTGAATATCGAAACGGAAATCATCATGAAGAATTGGGATGAATACGAAGCGATGGAACAAGCAGGGGATTACGACATCGTCAGACGCGGAATGGTGATGCAGACCACGGACGAATTTACGAACTTGCGGATGATGTTCAGGCTGGATCGGCGTGCGGCTGAATCCGAAGCGCAGAACCAGGCGTCCACGTCCAAGAGAAAGTCCGCGGACGAGAAGAATGAAGACAAGACGGCTCCAATCGAATCGGAAACTCAGGCACTCAGCCAATTGCGAGCAATGCCCATCTATTTCGCGTCTTCGTATTCCCTGGTGCGACCCTATGTGAGTGGGTTCGACGCGAATGTGCTTGATGCGCCTTCATTGAAGACAGTTCAGATCGACATCAATTGGCGCGATCCAAACAGGCCTCAGGACAGGTGAGCGGCATATTCTTGATTATTAGTGTTTTCGCATGATAATTTCCGATTGATCTGTGCCGTGATTCCCTTAGTCGCGGCTGTTTTACACGGTGGGGGTCCCCTCCCCCTCCAGAAGGCGAAACGACGGTTGTCTCCTTGACCGTCCAGGGATTCCGCCCCTGACCCAGGCAAGCACGGAAGGAGTTCTGAGATGAAAAAACTTCGTTCGAACCGAGTTTTTCTAACTCTGTTGCTGCTTTCGCTAGCTGCAGGCGCGTTGTCCTGCATGGTCGGAGCACAGAATGAAGTCTTTTTCGGTAAGACGTCTCCGCCTAAAGGCAACATATTGCGGTATGTGACCGGTGATGAACCTGAGTCGTTGGATCCGATTGTCAGCAGTGGCCAGCCCGAAGCGAGAATCTACATGGCTATCTACGAAGGGCTGGTTGAGTACGATCCAAAGACTCTTGAGCCCGTGCCCGCGATTGCCGAGCGATGGCGTCCAAATAACGACTCGTCGGAATTCATCTTCCACTTGCGCAAAAACGCTCGATGGTCCAACGGAGACCCAATCAAGGCGCAGGATTTTGTTTACAGCATCCGGCGCGCTCTATCACCTCAAGAGGCTTCGCGGAACGCCTACCTCGCCTACTACATCAAGTACGCGCAAGCCTACAACGAACAGGACGTATTTGTTCGCGACCCGGCGAACAACCAGTTCCTGCTGGCACGTGATTTTGCCGATCCCTCTGCGCCGGCGGTTGCAGAACCGTTGACCGCTAAACCCATCGATGGTGGAACCAGCGAATACAACGAGCAGGACAGCTCCGTTGGTCCGGAAACTGAGTTCCATCGCTTTATGCACTCGCCGATTCGGTTGGTTCTTCCAGGAACCGAGAAGGACCGAAATAAACTTCTCGAGAAGAATCCAAAGCTGAAAGCAGCGGTGCAGGGGAAAGAGTTTGTTCCCGTGAAAGCGGAGGATATCGGAGTCGAAGCAATCGACGATTACACGATCCGGATTTGTCTTGTGCAGTCGGGACCTTTCTTCGCCGGTTTACTCGCGCACCAGTTGTTCAGGTTCGTTCCACGGCAGACGATCGAGAAGTATGGATCACACTGGACTGAGCCACAGCACATCATCACCTGTGGAGCTTTCAAGGTAAAAAGTTGGAAACCCTACGACCATCTTGTTGTGGAACGCGATCCAATGTACTGGGACGCGGCTACAGTAAAGCTTGATGAGATTCATTTTTATCCGATGGCGGACAATCCCAGCATCATGAATCTCTACAAAGTTGGCGAAGTTGATGCGGTCCTGAATCACACCGTTCCAAACGCCTGGCTCGACGTTGTACGAACGAAAAAGGACTACATGGATGGCGCCGAAGCGGCGATCAATTACCTGCAAATAAATGTGACTCAGCCTCCAATGACCGATGTGCGCGTCCGCAAGGCCTTCAACATGGCGATTGATAAGGAGGCATGGGCTGCGTGGCGCAAAATCGTCAAGCCGCTGACTGCTTTCACTCCTGAAGGTATTTTCTACGGATATCCGCAACCGAAGGGAGATGCGTTTGATCCGGCACGCGCTCGGCAGCTGCTTAAAGAAGCAGGCTTTCCTGTCACGGAGAAGCCTGGCGGCGGTTATGAATGCAAGTCATTTCCGATCGACCAGGTCGAGTACATTTACAACACTCAGGAGTCCAATAAGGCCATGGCAGAATTCATGCAGGCCCAATGGAAACAAAACCTCGGGATCACAGTTCCGCTCAGGAACATGGAATGGAAGACCTTTCTGAAGGCGCGAGCGGCCCTCGAGTACAAAGGTTTTGCTCGCGGAGCCTGGTCAGCTGACTACATGGATCCGTTCACGTTCCTGAGTCTCTTCTACACCGGTGGAGAGAGTGGAACAGGTTGGGAAGATCCGAAGTACGTAGCAATGCTTGATGATGCAAACAGAATGCTCGACAAGACGCAGCGGTTTGGCCTGCTGGCCCAGGCGGAAAAGTATATGCTGGAACACCAGCCTGTCATTCCGATCGACACGGCTGCAATTAACTGGGTAAAGAAACCGTATGTGAAAGGAATGTTTCCAAACCCAGGATCGCTGTTCCCATGGAAGTATGTGTACATCGAGCGCGACCAGGCCAAGTGGGACAATGAGCCCCCGACAATCGCCGACTAGACTGTTCGGCAAGTGATCCAAGAGATCAGCGGAGAGCAGCACCCGTCCAACGAAAATGCTCCGGTTCATAATTCGGCGTCTACTCATAACCATACCTACGATTCTGGTGGTGATCTCGATTACCTGGGGTCTAATTAAGCTGGCTCCAGGTAATTTTTATTCAGGTGAGAAACGCCTTCCCCCCGCTATCGAACAAAACATTCGTGAAAAGTACGGACTGGATAAGCCCTGGTACGACCAGTATCGCCGGGCCATCTGGCCCATTGTGAGCCGGCTCGACTTCGGTACTTCACTTAGATATGAAGGGCAATCGGTTAACAGCATCATCAAGCGTTCGCTTCCCGTTTCAGCTGCAGTCGGACTGCTCGCTTATCTGCTCTCGCTGATTATTGGGATTACTGCGGGCTCGATCGCCGCGCTCAAACAAAATTCGCGAATTGATTACGCGTCGATGGCAGTCGCGATGTTGGGTATCTCCCTTCCGAATTTCGTTCTTGGTCCAATACTCGTCCTGATCTTTTCGCTGACGCTGTACTGGTTACCACCCTCACGTTGGGGCGGCTTTCCGAGTCGAAACTTAATCCTACCGGTCATCACACTTTCCGCTGTCTACATGGCGTACATTGCGCGATTGACTCGTGCCGGAATGCTCGAGGTGCTCCGCTCTGATTACATTCGCACAGCCCGGTCAAAGGGCCTCAGCGAGAAAGATGTAGTAGTCAAGCATGCGTTGCGCGGAGGATTGATGCCGGTAGTTTCTTACACCGGACCTGCATTGGCATTTCTCCTTACAGGCACCGTTGTAGTCGAGCGGATTTTTGCATTACCAGGGTTGGGTAACTATTTCATTCAGGCGTCACTTAACCGCGACGAGCCATTGATAATCGGTATCGTCGCGTTTATCGCGATCACGCTTCTTTTAATGAACCTCGTGGTGGATATTGCCTACGCTTATCTCGACCCGCGGGTTCGTTATTGATTTAGTGAGGTCGATTTCGAGTTCATGAAAGAGCCTCGACACCCAGGCGAACCAGAAAGGCCCGAGCCGGCTCTTACGCCCCTCGGTGTGCCACGAGATCCGGTAAGTCCGCAGGACCCGGAGATAATTCACGTTGGTCCCGAGCTCGCTATCGGCGAAGCAGACGTGCGTTCGGCTGAATTGGGTGAAGCCGTTAAAGGGACTTCGCTGTGGCGCGACGCGTGGCGACGGTTGCTGAAAAACAAACTCGCTGTGTTCGGCCTCGTTGTTGTCGTACTGATTACAGTTATTTCGATCATTGGGCCGACAATAATCAAACGCGCCACAGGTTTTACTCCTGACTACATTCCTACAAACGACCGTTCCCAAATGAAGTCGTTTCCACCTTTTGCCGGGCCCGACGGGAAGTTCTCATGGAAGCACCCAATGGGCACGGATAACGCCGGACGTGATCAACTGGCGCGAGTGTTACAAGGCGGCCAGATCTCCCTCTTCGTTGGTGTGATAGCCACTCTCGTCTCGTTGCTAATCGGCGTGAGCTACGGCGCGGTGTCGGGATATGTCGGTGGGCGTACAGATAACATCATGATGCGTTTGGTAGACATCTTGTATTCGCTACCGTATGTCATCGTGGTGATCGTCTTGCTTTCAATGTTCCGTAGCCAAACACCTCGCGGCCAGCTGACGCTTCTTTTTATAGCCATCGGTTCTGTCTCCTGGTTAACGATGGCGCGCATCGTTCGTGGGCAGGTGCTGTCGCTGAAGAATCAGGAGTTTGTGCTCGCGGCTCGAGCGACAGGAGTTTCTGCTCCCCGCATCATATTTCGCCACATCGTGCCGAATACTCTGGGACCTGTGATCGTTTACGCCACTCTCACAGTACCTCAAATAATGTTGACGGAAGCATTTCTGTCGTTCCTTGGCTTCGGTGTGCAGGCGCCGCTCGCTTCGTGGGGGAGCCTCACTTCCGACGGTATCCAAAACATCGCGATCTATCCCTGGCAGCTGATCTTTCCTGGAGTGACTATGGCACTGACGCTCTTTTCCCTTAATTTTCTTGGAGATGGTCTGCGCGACGCTCTCGATCCGCAGATGCGAAAAGTATGAGTAGCAGCAGTAACGGCAATCTCCTTGAAGTTAAAGATCTCAGAACCTACTTCGAGCTTGAAGAAGGCACGGTCAAGGCCGTCGACGGTATCAGCTTTGAGCTCAAACGCGGCGAGACGCTTGGCATAGTAGGTGAGTCGGGCTCCGGTAAGTCGGTCACGAACCTTTCGATCCTGCGCCTGATTCCGTCGCCACCCGGAAAGATAGTTTCCGGTGAAATCATCTTTGATGGACAGGACGTACTCCTTCTGCCGGAAGATCAGGTACGAAAGATTCGCGGTCGTCGAATCGCGATGATCTTTCAGGATCCGATGACGTCACTGAATCCGTTTATGAAGATTTCAAAGCAGCTGATGGAGATGACTCAGCTGCACCTTGGTTACAACGCCGACCAGGCTTACGAGCATGCCGTCACGATGCTGGAGACTGTCGGTATTCCTGATGCTCGTTCGCGAGCGAACGGCTATCCCCACGAATTCTCAGGCGGAATGCGCCAGAGAGTGATGATCGCGATGGCCCTGTCATGCCAGCCTGAACTCTTGATAGCGGACGAACCAACAACTGCGCTTGACGTAACTATTCAGGCTCAGATCCTCGAACTGATCAAATCACTGAAACAGCAAACCGGGACCAGCGTGATCCTTATCACGCACGATCTAGGTGTCGTAGCGGGAATGACCGATCATGTGATCGTCATGTATGCAGGCAAGGTTTTCGAGCAAGCACCAACAGCAGAGTTATTCGCTATACCCGGGAATCCGTATACGAAGGGCTTACTGCGCTCAGTACCTGATCCACTCGCTGAGGACGACACGCTATATCAAATTCCTGGGTTGCCGCCGGACGTCGCGCATCTTCCACCGGGCTGCCCATTCGCAGCCCGCTGCGAACGTGCCGTCGAGATCTGCCGTCAGGAGTATCCCCCGTTTGTACAGCTCACAAGTGATCATCATTCGCTCTGCCATTTTGCGCCGGAAGTATTCGCAGAATCTCAGAATCAAAACCGTAGATGACTACACAGATAAACGTGCCCAACAGTCCCACAACTCCCGTCAGCAGGCCTGATGGCGAACCATTGGTGGCTATTCGGGATTTGAAAGTTCACTTTGACCTTACCAGTGGCTCTCCCTGGACTCGGTTATTGGGTGGTGCGTCAGGCAGGCGCATCGTCAAGGCTGTCGACGGCGTTTCACTAGACATTTACCGTGGCGAAACTTTAGGACTAGTCGGCGAATCGGGTTGTGGTAAGTCAACACTGGGAAAAGCGATCTTGAGACTGACTGAGCCCACTAGTGGTCAAGTCTTCTACCATGATCGCGACTTGGCCCATCTGTCGGGAAGGGAATTGCGGGAACAGCGACGACACCTGCAGATCATTTTTCAGGATCCCTATGCGTCACTTAACCCCAGGATGACGGTTGGCCAGATTGTTGGGGAACCTCTCGAGACGTTTCGTCTCGCGCGTGGAGCAGCTGCCGAGAAGCGCGTTCAGGAGCTGCTGGAAACCGTAGGTCTAAGCCCGCGATTCGTCAAACGTTACCCGCACGAATTTTCCGGCGGACAGCGCCAGCGTATTGGAATTGCTCGTGCCCTTGCAGTCGATCCGGATTTCATTGTTGCCGATGAACCGATATCCGCGCTGGATGTGTCTATCCAGGCGCAGATAATGAACCTGCTTGAGCGACTCCAGCGAGAAAAGCAGCTCACGTACTTGTTCATCTCACATGATCTGCGAGCGATTCGGCATCTTTCGAATCGCGTTGCTGTAATGTACCTCGGTAAGATCGTCGAGATTGCGGATGCAGCGACGGTCTACCGCGAACCTTTAATGCCTTATACGAAGGCGTTGATCTCGGCAGTACCCGTACCCGATCCTGCAGTAGAGGCAACGAGGCAAAGAATCGTGCTTGAAGGAGACGTTCCTTCTCCGATCAACCCCCCCGAAGGATGTCCCTTTCACACACGCTGTCCTTACGCGATCCAAGCATGCCAAGAAGTGGTCCCACAGCTTGTAGAGATCAAACGGAATCATTGGGCCGCTTGCATTCGTATCAGTCCAGAGCAACCTGACATCGATAGAGTACCTGCAGGCGAGGCTCCTGGCTTGAACATGGGCCAGGAGCTGAGCAATCCGCAGTAACCCGGATACCGCAAGTCCCCATTTGTCACCGGATTAGCGCATGAAATTTGAGCCCTATTGGTCGTTTACTTTAGGGTACTGTTCTTATCATCACTGCCTGGCGTATAGATCAGGTTAGAAAATTGCGTAATTGTCGGGGTTTTTGGCTCGCCCAAAGCCAATTCTGCCGGCAGATTCCCAAGCCCAGTGGGACTAGCCACACACGGTCGACTTGTCCATCCGGGCTTGTATCAGGTGCCATAGACACCGCCCCAGATGGAGAAGAAGGTCGCAGGAAAGTCCCGAATCGAGCAGGAACATCCGTCGGATGCTCCGCCCGGCTGGATTGCAGAACAGGAACGGCTGGCGTCGAAATCTGGCCTTTCGCTTTTGCTGGTGAACGGCCGGCAACCGCCAGCGATAGCAGTGTCAAATAACAATTCGATTTGCGAAGCTCTTCAGTCATCTCCGGATCATGTGAAGCTTTGCGATCCTTACTGCGGCGAGGCCCATCGTTTGGCTTCGAGCTCTGGCAAGATCAATTACAAGTGCCATGCAGGTCTCAACTGCTTTGCCGAGCCCGTCGAGATCGGTGGAAGGAAAAACCTGGCGGTGATTGGTGGCCGAGCGTTCGCCAAAACGGCTGACTACCACGCGCTAATGGAACGTTTTCGCAATGGAGATCTCAGAGATCTACTATCCGACGAAGTCTTCAAGAACATTATCTTCGCTGATGCAGCGCAACTGGAGGAGCTTTCAATTCGAGTCGCGCGAGCCGCGCAGAAATTCCACGATGTCGATAAAGAGTCAGTCGGACGCGGTAAAGAGTCGCCTCAAACAGTACCATCGGGCTTTAAGGAACCGAGCGAGCTCGAACGTGAGGTCGAGCGCCTGCGAAACGAACTCGAATATCGCACACGCTTTAACGAGTCGCTGCAGAACTTCGTAAAGAGAGTCAGCTCGAACGATCCTGAGAAGACCTATCGTTCGATAGTTTCCAATTTTAAACAGTTGTTGCAGGCCGAACGCGCTTCTCTGTTTGTGTTCGATGCCGCAGCCAACAAGTTGATCCTGAAGGCAGCAGAAGGTCTTGCGGTGAAGGTGTCAGAGGTAGGGCACGTGGGTCCGGGTGAAGGTATTGCCGGCGAGGTTCTGGAAACGGGTCGTCCGCTGGTTGTTGAGGAGATGGTTGCGACAGGCCGCACTCCAGCTAAGCGCGAGAAGCCTTACAAGTCACAGTCGTTCATAAGTTATCCGCTCGTCAGCGGCGGACGAACGATTGGAGTGCTGAACCTGACAGACAAGGCCAGCGGCGCCAACTACAATCAGGTCGATTTAAGCTTGCTCGATCTAGTTTGCCCGCAGGTTTCATTGGCCCTCGAAAGAGCTGAATGGCAGGAACGCGCGAGTGAATTTCAACTCATGTCGATTACCGATCCGCTCACGGGCCTTCGCAATCGTCGTTATCTCGAAGAACGTTTGGGAGAAGAGTTGAGTCGATCGAAGCGTTATGGCTACGCGATGAGCTTCCTGATGATTGATATAGACGACTTCAAGTCGTACAACGACCTAAACGGTCACCAGGCGGGAGATCACGCTTTGCAAATCACCGCTCACTGTTTAAGAGCGGGTCTGCGTTCCGCCGATGTTGCCGCTCGCTACGGCGGGGAAGAGTTTTCAGTGCTGCTGCCACAGACGTCCGTCAACGAGGCAGCGGTCATCGCCGAACGCATGCGTGAGCGTGTCGCAGCAACCGAATATCCTCATGGCAAGTCTCAGCCGCTCGGACGAGTGACGATCAGCATCGGTGTTTGCACGTACGCAGGAAATATCAACACAGTTGACAGGGTGATTGCCGCAGCAGATCGCGCTCTCTACATCGCGAAGAGTCAGGGAAAGAATCAAATCGAGTTTTACCAGGAGAACCTCATTCGCGAAGCCCGGAGTGATGACCTTAGATAGCGAACAATACAGCCGGCGTATCCTTGGGCGCGTGCCTTCCGATCAGTTCGTTGGAAGGCTGGCCGAGCTGCAGCAACTCATCGCCCATCCGGCGCGCACACACGAAATCCGCGGACTTCTGTTGCTGCTGGCCCCTTCGGCCGGTATTTCAGAGCTCTTGCGGCAGGCGTACGACTCACTCTTCAACCGGCGCGGCGAGATCATTCCGATCTATTTTGCGTTCACGAGAAATGAGTCGACCGCAGTTAGTGCCGCGATCGAGTTTCTGAACACCTTCCTGCAGCAGTATGTCGCGTATCGTCGTGACGAGCCCGCATTGTGCCACGCATCGCTGACGTTCACAGATCTCATACAGCTGGCGCCGACTAACGACTACGAATGGATTCGCAGGCTCATCGATTCTTACAACCTTCAGCGTTTTAATAATGACGACCGCGCCCTGGTGAGATTCTGTCTCAGCGCTCCGCAAAGAGTTCCGGCGCGGAGCGGTCGTCCATTCGTGATGCTCGATGGCATGCAGCTCGCGGAACAAATAAATGGCGCAGTATCGCTGGGCAAAGAAGTGATGCGCACGTTCACGCGTGGTAATGTCTCGTTCGCCTTTGCAGGACTGCGGCGGCAAATACTGAATGCTGCGATTGCGGCCGGCAGCAATTTCGAAACGCTCGATACGCTTCGCATCGATGCGCTCAATAATGAAGAAGCTAGATTGCTGGTCGAACATGTAGCGCACCGGCAGCAGGTCACCACGACAGAGATAACGCGTGACCTGATGGTCCAGCAGTTCGAGTGCAGTCCGGTATTGATCAGCAGTTTTCTGCAGTCAGCACGGGACAGAAATATTTCGCTGACTTCATACCTCGCCTGTCAGCAACTCTATGCTGACGAGTTGATGGGCGGACGCTTGAATCGTCATTTCTCGACATTGCTCGAGAGCTTGTCCCCCACAGCCGAAACCAGACGCGGATTGATCGGTATTCTGTGTGAAGCTGCGGTGGGTGAAGAGCGACGGGCCTCGCTCGAAACATGGCGACTCAGGCTCAACATCGAGCAAAGCGAGCTCAACGTAATACTCCGCGGTCTTCACGAGCAGGAGTTAATCAATTGGGATGCGACCTTCGTTGAAGCAGGCGGTGGGCCAAGAGCGTGGCGTGATTTCCTGAAGATCCGCTACCGTTTGGAAATCCTGAATGAGCCGCGCGCGCTGGTAATTGCAGACACGATCGCCGACGGATTAAAACGAGCTCCACACACGATGGCGCAGCATTACCGCAGAACTGCGGGACTTACTCTACGTCCACTACTCGCCAGCTTCAATGGTCAGCGCGTACCACGCAGTCTCTTTAATTACTCGCGGTTCAGTAAAGATTACAAAGGGATGCCCGTGAATGAGATCGTCGCTGGCCTG
Organism: Acidobacteriota bacterium; assembly: GCA_046726175.1. Lineage (GTDB taxonomy): Bacteria > Acidobacteriota > Blastocatellia > Pyrinomonadales > Pyrinomonadaceae > PSRF01. The sequence goes on along the minus strand of JBKPAC010000174.1, from coordinate 29,252 downwards.
GAGACTGAAGCCGAGTTGATCCGCTTACCGCAGGTGATTCACGTCGCAACGGCCGACGCCTTCGATTTCACGTTCAAGCAGATATCCGACAGTGAACATTGTCTGATTGCCCACTCGTTTGAAGGTGGAACTTATAACGATGCCAATCAAGTAGTCTGGCTGGTTGCTGAAATCGACAGCAAGCTGGAATGTGACGGGCAGCAGTCGAGAATGTGGGTGGACCGCCTACAAGAGCTCGGCGACAAATGTAGTTTTGGTCGAATTCAGATCTGGTTGATATCGCGTGAGGGTTTTACAAACGAAGCGGGAAGGCTATTGGAAAACAGAGACGTCTTCTATTCCAGCCGCCAGCAGGTAGAGCTGCTCTCGTCGCGGCTGAATGAGTCTTCGGCGAGTCCCAGTATCCCCTCGAATGAAGTAACGATGGTATTACCGATGACCGAAGACAGCGAACTGATCGCTGCCAATACGGCCGAGCAAATCGCCCGACGGCTGAACTTCAGGCCGGAAGCAATCAACCAGATCAAAACGGCCGTCGTCGAGGCATGCATCAATGCTTCAGAGCATAGTTTCAGCCCGGATCGCAAAATTTATCAGCGATTTCTGGTCGAAGATGATAAATTAGTCGTCATCATATCCAGCCGGGGGGTAATCGTTCCGGCGAATCCCGACAAGGTAAACACAAGGCAAGGGTCGGAACCAGGAAGTGACGCTAGCGCTGAAGAGCGGCGTGGATGGGGGCTCAAGCTCATCAGGACGCTGATGGATGAGGTGGAATTCGAAAGCGTCGATGAAGGAACGAGCCTTAGAATGACCAAGTACCTGCACAACGGAACTTCCTGACGCGCACCAGATTTGTTCTACATTCGTCGCATAGGAGGGAGATGCCGAATGATTGAACCTGCCGGATCACCGGTACGCTCGCACTGCGTTGGTACGACCGCAATCGTCTACGCGAGCGATTATCTCAATAAGCTCACAGGCGAGAAGATTGAACGTGAGTGTAAGCGACAGCTCGATTCAGGCTGTCGCGCTCTCGTAATCAATTTCTGCGAGACGGAACTCGTCAACAGTATTGGGGTATCCATTCTTCTCGGCATCATTGACATTGCCGAGAAGAATGGCGCGAAGGTAGTGTTTGCGGATCTCAAAAAAGATACTATTCAACTTTTCGAATTGCTCGGCCTGACGCGGCACGTGGGACTCGCCAGGGATGAAGCAGAAGCTCTTCTCGTGCTTTCCGATTTTGCTTCTCATCTAAACGGCGTAAGTCACTGAACCTCACCTCGATGGAACAGAGTACCAAAAAGCTAATTCATACATTCGAATCGCTGGCTGATCTCGGCGAAGAGGTTGCGGGCAGCGGCGACTTCGATCATATGATCCGCACGTCTTTGCACCTGCTGCTGGGTACATTGGCGATCAGGCGAGGCACAGTGCTCGAGTGCAATGAGCCTGCGAAGACTCTCGACTGTCGCGCGATGTGGGGTGTGGGCAGCGATTTCGCTCCGCCAAAGAGTCTGGATGAAAGTGAGAAAGAGGCGTTGCTCCGAACGCCTGCCGGTGTTGTGCTTAGTGCAACAGCACCGTCAGATTTTTTCCCGCAGCATCATGAACGCCTGACGAAGCAGGGTATAGAGGTCGTTATGCCCATGATTGTCCGAGGAAACTTGACGGGACTCGTCTTGCTGGGTGGCAAGGCTAGTGGAGATCCGTTCTCGACAGATGATCTTGGCATCATTCGCGCTATGGTGCGGCATATCGGCGTGGGCATACACACACACCGGTTACTCGGTGAACTGGAACAGAAGGCTGATGAGAATCGACGGATCTACGAAGACCTTCGGGCCATCTACCGTGATACCGTGAGGGCTTTCGCCGCCGCTATTGATATCAAGGACAAGTACACGCAGGGACACTCTGAACGTGTTGGTAAGTACAGCGAGATCATCGCGCGTCAGTTGGGCTGGAGTGAAGAAGAAGTAGAAGGTATTGCCATCGCCGGATATCTTCACGATGTTGGGAAGCTGGTGGTCGAGCGCGACATCATCAATGCGCCGTACCGCATTGACGCGAAGCAGTCGAACGAGCTCAATCGACATCCGGCTGCCGGCTTCGAGATCCTGTCTCCGATTCACCATCCCTATGCAGACATTCCCTTGATGGCGCGCCATCATCACGAGCGGATGGATGGCAGAGGCTACCCCGATGGTCTGGCCGGCGAGCAGATCCCGTTAGGAGCACGAATAGTTACGCTTGCTGATTCGTTCGATGCGATGACTACCGACCGGCCGTATCGTACTCGCCGTTCGTTTCCTGATGTGATTGAAGATCTGCGGCAAAACACCGGAAAGCAATTCGACGGTCGCGTCGTCGTAGCGTTTTGCAAAGCGTTGCTCGAAGAACTCTTGGGGGCTACGAAAGAGCGACGCATGTTGAAGTTGCTAGGAAAGGATTATCTCGACTCGGAACAAGTAGTCCCGCTCCTCCAACAGCTCATCTCCGAATTGGATTCCGACCAGCAATCCGCCACCGCAGCCTGTTGAATGCCACCAACGGCGGTTGGTGGATCTTCAACTGCGAGCTACTAAGCAAAGGGCGGCAGTCTCACCAAATCCCACCAACTGCCCGTTGGTGGGATTTTGTGAGTGGTTCGTCGTTCCGTTTTGTAGGCTGGATTGAACGGACCACCAACTGCCGTTGGTGGATTGAGATTTGACTTCTTTGAGAATTAAGAAATCTACGTGTACCCTTCCGTTAATCGGCCACGTCACTCCATAATTACGCGAACTCAAAAGAGCGAGGTGTCCTCATGAAACGTCGTATCTTCATCAGCAGTCCCCGTGACGAATATCTTGATGATCGCAGTAACCGTCTTAAGTGGGCGATCGTTCGCAAGGTCGAAGAGCTTGGTTACGAAGCTCAAGTATTCGGATCGCCTGAAGGCGGTATGGGCCTCCCGGCCGAGTCCGACGCCTGGACCCCGGAAAAGGCGAGGGAAGTAATGAGTCGCTGTGTCGGAGCGGCGATCCTTGGCTTCCCAATCTGGAAATGTTCGCCTGTCAAAGAAGGCAGAGCGGTTTCGCTGGTGACTGAGTATTGTCATTACGAAGGAGCTCTTGCTAAGTCGCTCGGATTGCCAACACTCGCCGTGCTTGAAGACGGTGCGGAGGAAAGAGTCTCTTTTTCGCGTTATGGTGGCCCATCGTCAATTCGAGTTCCCATTACCGCCGACGAGACTTGGGCAGATGGAAAGGATTTTCAGAAGTACCTTAAGAGCTGGAAGGCAAATAAACTGGACAAGCGAAAGGACGTGTTTCTTGCCTATTGCGGTAAAGCGAAAGCCGCCGCAGAGAACATAAAAACGATTCTGAACAAACTCAGTGTGACTTTTATTGATTGGAAGAACTTTCCGAGTGGCAGCTCAATTCTCGAGATGATCGAAAAAGCGGCAAAGGAAACCACCGGAGGTATATTCCTGTTCACCGGAGACGACAAGCTGGATGTAGGTGACCAAAGCATCGCCGCACCTCGCGACAACGTCATTTACGAGGCAGGATTCTTTGCACACGCCAAAGGTCACGAGCGCGTGCTAATTATCAGAGAAGAGGGAGCAAAGATGCCTGCCGATCTCGGCGGTATTATCTATGAAAATGTCCGGGACAGATCAGACACGATCGCGCTCGAGTCGCGGATCAAGCGCTTCCTTGATGAGTCGCTGTGAGTGACTCTCAGCTTGCCTCTTATGACTGAATGAAGATTGAACACATCCAATATTTGTCGCCGTTTGAAAACGTAAACCTGGATAACGAGAACATCGATGCAGACTCTGCGGCTAAGGAAGGCCCTGACCAAGCTTTGAAAGATACGATCAATTCAGATCTCTAGCCTAAGACTGCTCATTTCATTCGATTGTATTTCCTTAGCGCTGCCACGACGCGATCTCCGGGCAAACCGAAGACTCGGATGCCGTCAGCGCCCGTCATCGTCGGCGCCGCGAGCATAGCGTTGACAACAGCTTCTTCCGTGGCGTCGATCGTAGCGACGAACAATGGGTCAATGCGATCGTTCGGCAGCATCTTCAGTGAAGGCGTTCCTTCAGGACTGGCAGCGCCAGCGTTGGCCGTTGAGAAAGCGAGAAACAGATCGCCGGATGAATTGCCGGCCCAGCTCCCAAGCCGCCCAAGTCCCATTCCGACGCGGCGCGTTAGACGTTCAAGTTGATGTGGAAGTAACGGAGCATCAGTGGCGACAATAACAATGATTGAACCGCGGCCTTCGTACTCAGGCACACTGGGAGCGAGTTTGGCACCGGCGCCCGCAGAGCACGGCGGTATGCCGCGAGTCCACTGACGTGTCAACGACCCAGGAAGCGTAGTGCAAGTTCGCAAGTCTCCAATCTCCTGGCGGATTGGAACGCCGAGAATTTTCAAATCACCGCCATAGTTACATTGCACAAGGACGCCGATGGTGTACCCACCCGATGTTTCGGGCAACACGCGCGAGGAAGTGCCAATCCCTCCCTTGAAACCATTGCAGCCCATTCCGGTACCGCCGCCGACCGCCCCTTCTTCAACGGGTCCGGATTTAGCCTGATCCAGCGCCATCAAGGCATGATTGGCTTTCACGTGTTCGCCATTGGCGTCATTAAGGAAATCAAACGTCTCGGCGACGACAGGATAAGTAAAGACGAACTCTCGCCCGTTCTTAAGCTGCCACTGAATCGCCGCGTCGCGCACCGTGCCGACACTATGCGTTCCGGTCAGCAGTATCGGTCCCTCGAGAAAACCTGACTCCTTGATCCAATTAATGCCGGTCATGTCTCCGTTGCCATTCAGATTGAATGTGGCTGCGAATACGGGATCCCAATTCCCTCGCGGCCGCGGAAGAATGGCCGTGACTCCGGTGCGAATCGGACCCTTACCAGGAATTAACTTTCCCTCACCCTCAATGAGCGTGACGTGACCTACGGCGATTCCCGCAACGTCCGTGATCGCATTGTTTGGACCAGACCGACCCGGAAATGGGATTGCTAGTTCGCGCCCGCGGGGCCGAGTCTGAGCCTGAGCGCCAAAGGTCGCCAGAATCATGAAAAGGACAGCCATGATTATGCGCATGAGTTTTCTTCCTTTCAGCTGTTTAACCGCTTGAGCGGCTATGCGGGTTGCCGTCAGTATTTTGTCGCAAGCTGGAGTTAACAGATATGGCACTCCTAAAGGAGTGCGAGATGTTTTACGATCCGCGGCTACCCCTCACGGGGTGCCGTTTCGCGACGCTTCTAAGACTTGAACTGGCCTCTGTGGGTAGCGATCTGCCACATGTTACCCCAAGGGTCCTGGATCATGGCACGGCGATCGCCGTACGGCGTGTCGTGCGGCTCCTCGAGCGACTTGGCACCTCGCCCGACGGCGAGCGAAAAGGCGGCGTCCGTATCCTCCACGTAAACATAGAGGAAGGCAGGCATTGCTTCACGTTGAATCGTTGAGCCCACCATGAGGATCGAATCGCCAATCCGAAGTTCCGACGGCCGCTCCGGATGGAACTCACCAATTGCATTGAAGACATGCTTGATGAACTCGACGAGTACCTCAGGATCATCAACAGCAATCCGAGGAATCACTCGGGGCCAACCAGCGGGTACGTAGTTAGTCATTTCGCAACTCCTGCCGCCCAATTTGGAAAGGTTTGGTTTCCCGAATGGGGAAAGATTCGACGCCTTTTAAGCCGCTCACTCCTTTAGGAGTGTTATGTTTATAGCCGCCGTCGACCGCCGTCTCGCGCTCCGTCAGGAGTGCCATATTCGTACCGTGGTGGTCACTTGTGCAAACCGCAATGTGCCCAGCAAATATCCTCGGCAGTTGTGGCGAGCTGGAATGAAGAAACATCGCACTCCCTAAAGGAGTGCCGAATGGGTGTACTGTCCGCGGCTATAAATATCGCACTCCTAAAGGAGTGCGTAACGTTGTGCGGTTCGCGCGTTATGAAATGACAACCTTCCCCGCGGCGGCGTGCGCATCAGTTTTCACTTTGGCTGGATCCGCAGCACGAAGGTGCAGATTGAGATCTTCTGATCGGGAAATACTTCCGTGGGTTCTTCACGAGGGAGTTCTCGGCCGTTAAGAAGAGTGGCGTTGCGGCCTTTGGGCGTGACCCAGTAACGACCTGTGTTGTCGCGAGAGAGCTCAGCATGAACACGGCTCACTTCGGGATCGCCTTTGATGGGTAGGTCAACTGATACGGACCGTGAGCCGCGGCCAATCGTGATTTCGGATTTCATCACCGGCACCACGGCCTCACGCACGCCGTTTCGCCAGACTTCGATGGAGTAGAGCTCCTTCGGTTTTGTGCGAACGACGGTCTGTTCACTCTCACCGGTCTCCATCGTCTCGCGAATCGTCTGATCGAAATTGACCGCACCTGAAGGTTGCGGCTCAGATCGCGCCAGGACCATCGTGTGGCCGCTTTCCGTCTCGTCCCAGATCGGTTGTACGCGAAACTCGCCTTTCTGCAATGTACCGTCGACGCGCAGCTCAACTGCAAACGACTTCACAGCCAGTTGCGTCGAGCCGCTGAGTTCTCGTGCTCGTTCAGAGAGGACATGGAACAAGCCCTGCTCGAGACCGCGGCGTTTATCGCCCTGCCAGTCTTTGTCGTCTTCCGCGCTAAGGTAAACGATGTATTCGCGAGGGATGTAGGTTGGACCACCCGGCGGGGTGAACATCTCGCGCTGCATGACAGCTTCCACTTCGCGAGCAATCCTCACGAGGAATTCTTCCCAGATGCGGCGTGGTCGCGCGTGCTCATCGGCCGACTCGAGTATGTCTTCGCCGGTCTCGCCGTCGATCCATTTTCGAATTGACTCAATCAGACCCAACTAAAAGATCTCCTGATTTTCAGATAGGCCGAGCGATCATCCGTGCCAGGCTAATCGAATTTAACATAACGTTTGTTGATCCAGCCCCGGTCGGATGAATACGGGTCAATCTTTGTGCGACCATGCGCCAGCACTTGAACCTCGTACCAATTGTCATCGATGTTCAGTACTTTGACCTTAGAACCTACTTCAGCCAAGCCAATTGGTGTATTCGCAGAACTTGCGTCCGGCCGCAGATTCACATCCGTTGTTGTAACACCCTCGCGACCTACTACAAAGCCTTCTCCGATGTTCTGCATCCAGCTACCGGAATTCCAGTGGGACGTCACATACTTGTGAGTCGCCAGAAGCATTCCAGAGAAAGCGAGTATAAGCAAGAGCGCGACCAGAAGCCTTCGCGTGCGGCTGGGAAGTGGTGGTGGGTCGAAATATTCCGTTCCAGGACGGTTCGGAAAACGTGCGGTTTTCTGTGAGTTGAGTTCTTGGCGGCGCCTGGCTTCAAGCCGCCGCTGAGCTTTAGATTCCTCGACAGGCACAACGATTCTCGGGTGCCGTGCTGTGCCGGTTGCGAACTGCTGCGGTGTCTCTGCCGCCCACCGCGCTTCGAAACGTGGTCGCGGAGGCGCCGGCTTCGTAAATTCATCAGGCTCAATGTTCAGGTCCCGACTTGGTCTTTTTGGTAGCTCTTCCGGCGTCACGGCATGCAACGGCTTCGTAGGCGGAAGCGTGGCTTCAGCAAAGTCGTCCCAGAACTCCTGAACGGATTGGTAGCGATCGGCAATCCTCGTTTGTGTCGACTTTTCAAGCACACGCAGTACAGGTTCCGACCAGTAATGTCGCTGGATCCTTTCGGGAAACTCAGTGATCGGATGTTGTGCAAAGCGTCTGGGCGACTCGCCGGCCAACAGTGTGTACGCAGTCTTTGCAAGGGAATAAACGTCGGCTGCGGGCAGCAGATTGTCTCTGGGTGAACTCAAAAGTGCCGGGTCGAGCTGACCCGTATGCACGAGTGGATTGTGTTCTGGTGCTGAATAGATGTTCGTTCCGACACGGGTTATCGCGCCTTCACTTGCTTCGATCCGCGCTACGCCAAAGTCGGCTATCTTCACGATTTTCTGATCGGCGGTTAGTAACAGGTTCTGCGGTTTAATGTCGCGATGTATTACGCCTGCTTTGTGCGCGTGTGCGAGTCCCGAGCAAACCTGTTCGAGATACTTGAGTGCCTTTTCAATCGGCGATGCCGAGCGGCGAGACAATGCAGCCAAATCTCCACCGGGCAAGTATTCGAGAACCAGATAATGGAAAGTCGTCCCTTCAAGATCGATAGCAGTTCCGTGACCGAGCCGGCTGATCACATTCGGGTGGCGTACGCGATCGAGTGCTACAGCTTCGTTCTGGAAATTTACGACCAGGGTACGCTCTAATTCTTCATCTGGCGTGTCTTGAAGAAAGATATTCAATGCTTTGATAACCACTCTACGCGGAGCATCCATGGCTGCCGAATTATCGTTCGCCACATAGATCTCCGCGTAGCTGCCGCGGCCGAGGCATTCAATTATGTCGTAGCGCCCGTCGAGTCGGCTTTGTTGTAACTTGAGTTCCGGCATCAGTTCGTACTGATTTGCATCATTTTCGTCCGTTAGATGCTCGCAACAGACAAACGGAGGGCCTCATGGCGAGCTAACAGGGGCAGGTTTCGTCATCATCTCGTCGTAGCGTTTGAGGGCATTCTCGCGGTTGGTGTTCGTTTTCAAAGTGAGAGCAGCCAAACCAATCGTCGCTTCCTTTCTGATGGTTGCGTTCGCGCCCGAAGGATCAACATCAGCTTTAGCAATAGCTGCTTCGAAAGCTTTAGCCGCTTCCTCCAGGTTGCCCGAGAGAAGCGACGCGCGTCCGTAGAGATACAGAAACTCGGGATTGGTGGATTCAAGCGGAGCCTGTATTCCCTGGCTCGCGAGCTCTTTCTGCATTTGCCCCGTAAGCCATTCGGCTGGAGCGCGGTCGACTTCTCGGCGAGCTTTTTCAAATTTCACGAATGCATCTTCGGTTGGAACTGGATTCGGCGAGACTTGAGCCGCTGGCTCTCCGGATGGTCTCAAGAAAGGAATCCGGCCTTTGTATCGTGTGCCCGCGTAGAAGGCGCCAGCTACTGCCGCGATAAAAACAATTAAACCAAACAGACGAACGAGCGCACTTCCCGAACGAGGTGGATTACCTTCAACCACTTTTATTGGTCTCTCTTCAGAATTCGGTCGTGGCGTCTCCGCCGCAGTCGGTATGTTCATTGTGCCCGGAAATGCTGTGCGTGATGGTGGGACTAATTTGTATTCGCCCGAGTCCTTTTGCGAAACGATTGGCGGAAGGTCTGCAGTTAAGGCTGCTATTTGTTCTGTCTCAGGAGAGATTGTTGGATCCAGTTCATTGAAACGCGATTCGCGGTTGATCCGTTCTCCGGCACGAACGACAACCACGGTCAGGTTGTCTTCGGCGCCTCGTTCGTAACAACGTCTCTTCAGTTCTGAACAGATCTCGCTCATGTCGTCATGGGCGATGAGCAACTGGCGAATCTCACCATCGGAGACGTGTCGTGTTATTCCGTCGCTACAGAGCAAGAACTCGGTTCCCTCTTCAACCTCGATGACCTTCATGTCAACTTCGACGCTTTCGTCAGCGCCGAGTGCGCGGCTAATTACATTCTTGCTGGGATGGTTCGCTGCCTGTTCACGCGTCATGCGACCGGCGCGTACTTCTTCTTCTACGACTGAGTGATCTTCAGTCTCGCGGATCAAATCACCTTGCGGAGTCAGTCGGTAGAGGCGTGAGTCTCCAACGTGTCCGATTGTCGCGACGTTGCTGCGTATGTGAAGAGCCACGATCGTCGTAGCCATCATGGAGAACTTCGAATGCTCCTGGGCCATCTGGTGAATCGAAGCATTGGCCCGTTGGATCGCAAGTTCCATCAAGTCTTCGACGTCGGCTGAGTCGTTTTGATGGCGAAACGCTTCGGAGAGAACTTCAATTGCCGTTTGTGAGGCAACTTCGCCGGCTTCGGCACCGCCGACGCCGTCTGCAACTGCGAAGGTGCGTCGATTGTCGTCGGCAAAAAAAGCGTCTTCGTTAAGGGGGCGACGCTCGTTTAAACCACGATCGCTCAATGCACAGGATCGAAGTCCGAGCTCCGGTTGCGGAGTGCTCACTCTACTGCCTCCAGGTTGAGGGGTGACGCGTACTTTTCAGGTGCCTCGCTCACCAAAACCTTGTCGCGTGCGTTTCGGTGCGAAAATGCCATTAGCATACCCAACATTGCAAAGCTAGTAATGAGGCTAAACCCTCCGTGGCTGACAAACGGTAAGGTGATTCCGGTCATCGGCAACGCTCTTACAATTCCACCAATGTTCACCAGTGCCTGGAAACCAACGAAGGCAGTGAGACCGGCAGCGCATAGTTTGGTAAACATATCACGCGCATCAAGAGCGGTGCGAACGCCTGCGACTACGAAAATGATCACGGCGAAGATCACCATCGCTCCACCCGCGAGCCCCATCTCTTCAGCAATTGCAGCATAAACGTAGTCCGAATCTGCAATTGGAATCACTTCTGGATATCCAAGACCGAGACCGCGTCCGCTCTTGCCGCCTGATGCTATGCCGAAAATAGCCTGCGCCGGCTGAAATGCGAGCTTATCAAACCAGATATCAACGTTCACACTCTTCTGCATCGCTGGGCTTTGCTCAGCGAGCTGCTTCATTGTGGGATCTTTGCTGAGTGCTTCCTCATAATCCTTTTTCCACCACGAGACTTCCGGCGATGGCGGATCAAAACCGTCGAGCCAGAGATGAAAGCGCTGCTGAATACGTGCAGGCAATGTAGCCTGAATCGGCCTGGCGATGGTGGGAAGCATAGGAACCGATTCCTGAATGCTTCTGGGAAGTGCCCCTACGACCAGGATGCTGATCACCAAGAGCACTGAACCTACGAACAAAAGTAGCTGCGGCCACCGGCGTACAGCGACGAGATACAACGTCGTGTACGCGCCGCTGAAGATTAGCATCTGTCCGAAGTCTTTTAGCGCAAAGAACGGAACGAACGGAAGCAGCGCCATCACCAAAAGAGGAATGATGTCGCGCGCGCGTGGTATGCCCCAGTACGTCTCTGCAAGGTACTTGTACCGCGCGGTCAGAATTCCTGCGAATCCGAGCAGGAAGGGGATCTTCGAAGGCTCCCAGGGGGTCATGTTGCCCAGTGCTTTTCCTGCACTTGAAGTCACGACTGCTGCGGCCAAAGGAATCAATGTCAGCAGCACGACTATGAAGCTGTTACGTTGAAGCCAAAGCAGAAAACCGTCGCGAACGCAGAATGAATAAGCGATCGCAAAGGCGATCAAGGATAAAATCGGGATCCACGTGTAGCTCGAAGTAATCGCGTTCCAAAGTGAATAAGTCGACTCCTTGCGCGGCAGCTGATCGATATCGATCGGTTGAGCGGGAGTTGGAGGAAGCCCCATCATCTGCTTCTTTACGGGGTCGTAGTTCTCCATGATGTAACGCGTTCGCAGCGCGTCCATCTTTTCCTCTCGAGCGGCCGCCTTGTTCCGGGCGTTGTACTCGGGATCGCTATAGAGCCGGTATTGGACCAGCATTCCAATCGAGAACAACAGTATTGCCGTCGTGAAGAGCACCCAGTTGCCCGAGTAACGCATCACGCGCGACAACCAGAGCACCAGAGCAATGATAGGAATGAACAGAAGTAGATCACGAACTGCACCGATAATTGATGTCTCGTAGCCGCGGAGCAGGCCCGCACGATGAACGGCGATGTAGCCCGCGATCTCGAATCCAAGAATCGCAAGAATTATCAACAGATGTGATGAAGCCCGGTTTTTCATTTAACCAATCTTGGATTCACTGCTGCACTCTCGGCCTCGCCTGCGGGGGCCTCGCCTGCGGCGGCTTCGCCGGAGCTGTCTGGGTTGAAGGGGCGTTGAAGTAACCAAGGTCGCGGGCTTTCAGCACCAGCGCGGCCGCAATCGGCGCTGCCGATCTCGATCCGTATCCGCCACCTTCCACGATCACAGCCATTGCGAGTTGGGGACGCTCGAGTGGGGCAATACAGAGGAACCAACCGTCGATACGCGGGTTCTCTTCGTCCATGATCGTTTCTTCGTATTCGCGAACGATGTTGCCGCGATAGTCCTTCTCGACTTTGTGTCGTGTCTTCGGCTCACCTGTTTTCGGATCGTAAACGGGCACGACTTTCTGTGCGGTACCTGTCTTACCACCGGTATTGATCCCGGCGGCTTTCACTGGACCAAACACACCGCGTGCGGTACCGCTTGGACCACCGGTGACCAGTCCCATTATTGAACGCAGTCTTGCGGCTTGCTGAGGCGAAAGAACTTGTTTGAATACTTCGGGAGGACGATTGAATTCGATCTTCGGCTTCATAAGTTTGCCTTCCATGTTGCCGATCGCCGAAGCCGCAAGCGCCATCTGAAAGGGTGTCATCTGGCCGGCGTAGCCCTGACCATATCCCATCAACGCGAGGTCATATCTCGTGACCTGCTTGCCAGTCACGATCGTCGCTTCCCTGGGAGCCATCGCTCTCTTTACTGCATCAGAGCTGGCGTTCCACAATTCCGGCTCTTTCCGTCCTCGCAGTGCTTCAGCCGGAGTGTCGTAAGCTCCGATTCCCAGCAGTTGAGCTGCTTGTTTTAGTTTCTCAGGACCAAGCTTTACTCCCATTTGGGCGAAGTATTGATTGCACGACACTTCGTACGCCGTATCGATGCCAATGCGACCGTGAACCTCGCCTGGTCCACCATCGTCGAAGATTACATTTGCTCCGGGAGCTGCGTAGTAGCCGCCGCCGCTACACACGAATTCGGTGTCCTGATAGCCAGCGAGGAAGGCTGCAGTCATCGTGATAGTTTTGAAAGTTGAGCCGGGGATGTAGTAAGCGCCCGTCGCGCGACTCACGAGCGGGCGATCGCGCTGATTCGCCTCGAGCTTAATCCACGTAGCTTCATCAGCAACTTCTTTCAAACTGTAAGAGGGCTCGCTGTACATAGCGAGTACTTCGCCGGTTTGTGGGTTCAGAACAACAACCGCGCCGTGCTTGCCCTTCAGCAGGTCGACGGCAGCCTGCTGCAGCTCGCGGTCAATCGTTAGGCGAGTGTCGAAGTTTCCCTTTGTCTGCAATGTTTGTTTTTTCGCCACATCCCAGGCTTCAGGTAATGCTCCGCTTTGGGCTCCGAAGAGTGCTCGCTCTAAACCTGGGTCGCCACGATCAGAACCGAAGATGTGGGCAAATGCCTTGTCCATCGGATAGTCGCGGACGATCTCTCCGGTTCCGTCGCGATGATAAAGGGCGAGAGCTTTGTCGAGTCTGCCGCTGCGGTCGAGAATCCAGCCGCGCAGAGTTGATTCTGACAATCTACGGGTGCGCAGATCCTTGTAGCTTAGCTGCTGGAACTTGTCGTTTCTTTCCTCTGCATATTGCGCCCAGTAAACGTGGACAACGAAAAGACCAATGGAAAGCAGCACAAATAACCAGCGAAGCGCGCGCAGGCCCCGATTAGTTGATGTGGACCCGAGGCGTTTCTTCACCGCCTTTGGTAGATCCCCTGGCACCGCTTCAGCAGCTCGTCTGCGGTTGCGCAGGAACGAGAGCAGCAACAACAAAACCATCAAAGCAAAGCCGCCGACATAGATCAGCGTGAAGAGAGCAGGCATTCTCTCGGGAAGATGAGGAGGAGTTGGCGTCGGACTAGGTGACTGAAAAAGTAAGATGAAAAATATGTCGATCATTATCAAGAGCGCTAACACGTTCGTTTGGTTATCAAGGGAATCAAAAGCTTGCAGAAATCAAGGTGCCCGATCTTAATACCCCTGAGCTCGATACGTTTGTCATTTATCATTTGACATTTCTCATTTTTCATTTGCTCCTTCCGAAGATCTGGAACAAGTGAAATTGCAACTCGATCAATCCAAAGAAAATGAAAAATGAGAAATGTCAAATGATAAATGGTAAATGATCATTTATCCGTTAAGCCTCTACTCTTCTTTCTTAAATCGAACCTCTACATCTCCGAAACCTACAACGTCTCCTTCTTCAATCTGACGAGCCTCGCCATATGAAATCCGGCGACCATTAATAAAAGTTCCATTTGTCGATCCTGTGTCTGCGACAAGCAATGTTCCTTCCTGATTCATCATCAACGCTGCGTGAACTTTCGATACGCTCTTGTCAACGAGAGAGAGTTCACTGTCGGCCGCTCGTCCGACGCTTAATCGTTTTCCACCGGCCTTGAACGTCAGGGGAATTTCGCGCGAACCACTTCTGGTAGTTACTCGTGCAACAACAAGGACGTCCGGCATAGGCGGAGTAAGACCGCGAAGAGGATGGACGGCACTTTGTTCCAACCTCCGCGCTTCATCCTGCTTGCGCAGATCTTCTTCAAAGTCACCGAAAGTCGGATCAACTGAAATACCGGTAGTGAAGATGTCAGCTTCGGTTTCTACATCCACCGGTGCCAGGGTGCGATATCGATGATCGTTTATGTGATCGATTGCCGCCGCCACGATTTCGGTTTCAAGATCTTTAAGAATCTCCAAAGGCGCTTCCGAATGCGTTCCCCATTCAACTTTTAGCTTTAGATGATGCGGAGCGATGCGACCTCTTTTACCTTCATCTCGGACCCTTTCGTCGATCCGTTGCTTCATATGGTCGATTAACTTAGACGTTGTGAGTCCGCTTCTGGGTTCGACCGTGCGGCCAAATCTCCGATCAACCAGGTCGCCCATGGTTTCGAGAAACTTCCGCATGAATCGTTCCGGCAAAGCTTCTTTTGCCTTGGGCGGTTGAGCCGGTTGAGCCGGTTTATCGGGTATCTTTGCGGTATCGTCAAAAGGTTCTGTCATGATAGATAAAATACGAGTTGTTATCGCATCCAGTTCGAGATCATCGAAACCTTCAAGTGCCGTTAACCCACTCGAGAACGCACGTTTTGACAACAACAACGAGTCACGCCCGCACGTGAAAACCATTACTCTTGAAAGGGGACGGCGCTATTTTAGCGGAAAGGCTTTCGTGGTAGTAGTGTCGGGCTTTAATCATTGTTTACACAAGGCCGTTCTGAAACAACCAGCAGCAAAACCAACTGTCGGGGAACCTCAAACGTTATCGAACCATGAACGCAGCTTGTGAAGCACGGCGCCTGTTCCTTAAGTCCCTTGGCTCGTCTGTGGCTGTAACCATGCTCGACGGCCCGCTCATCGGAAACGGGCAGAAGCCGGTCGTCAATATCGATGAGCTGCGTGCCAATCTGCTGCAGATGATAAACGAAGAACGCGTTGCTGCTAAGGTCTCGCCATTGGTCATGGATGAATTGGCGGGCAAGGTCGCCATGGCCCATGCGGTCGAGATGGCGAAGGAAAACTTCGCCAGCCATTGGGGAAGGGACGGACAGAAGCCATATCAAAGATATTCATTTGCCGGAGGAACTCATGCGACTTCTGAAAATGTATCTTCCGTCGACAACGCCTGGCCCTGGAAGCCGACAGACATCGCCCAAGACATTGCGTATCTTCACGTACGGTTGTATCAGGAGATTCCTCCTAATGACGGACATCGTCGAGCGATTCTCGATCGTTATCACACACACGTTGGCTTCGGCATTGCGGTCGAGGGTATGCGAATCAGAATGGTGGAGCTATTCGTTGCGAAGCATGTTGAGTTCAAGACATTTCAGCAACGCGCAAGACCTGGGTCGACCTTCGAAATATCAGGGAAGGTCATAAACCCGAATCATTGGCTTCATGTGATTGAAGTCTTTTATGAACCTTTGCCGAAGCCTCCGGAGCTTCACTGGTTGCAGACCGCCCGTCCATATTCGCTACCTGACGAGTCGATCAATTTGCGTAGAAAGTTACCGCCACCGATTGTGTACAACGACGGCGTGGCTGGAGTTGTCGATTATGACGGCAGGAACTTTAAATGTCCGATCAGACTATTTAAGGAGACTGCCGGGATATATTCGATTGTATGTTGGGTCAGGAGGAGCCGAAGTGAACAGGCATTTCCGGCGACTTGTGTGTGCGTCAGAGCGGAATAAAAGTCCGGAGTCTGGAGTCGGGAGTCAGCAAACGGACTCCAGACTCCCGACTCCGGACTTATTTGCGTTGGCGCACTGCTTCATACAAGAGCACGCCGGCTGTTACCGCTACATTAAGACTTTCCACTTTGCCTTGCATGGGAACGGACACACATTGATCTGCTGCAGCGATTTCCTCCGAAGATAAACCTTCTGATTCTGGTCCAAGAACCAGTGCCGTGGGACGCGTCCAATCAATAGCACTGTAACTCTTCGAACCTTCAGCATCAGTACAAATGATTTCGATGTTGTTAGTGCGACACCAGGCTAACACCTCTTCGTAATCTGGGCCGGACCATATCGGCAAACGAAACGCTGAACCCATCGCTCCTCGTAGCGCCTTTGGCGAAAACGGATCACTCGTTTGACGTGTGGTGATCGCACCGGATGCGCCTGCTGCTTCCGCGGTTCGCAAGATTGCGCCGACGTTCACTGGATTGTTTATGTTGTGCATGATGACCAGCAATGGCGGTCTAGTTTCGTCCAGGAGCATTTCGGATCCAGAGCTCGGTCGCTCAGCAATCAGGACTATTCCTTGTGGCGTCTTGGTGTACGAGACTGTTGCCAGTAACTTCTCGCTAACGACTGCTACCCTTTTCGCTGTTGACTCTACCTTCGTCAGGAACTCTTTCGCTCGATGCTTTTGAGCAATCTCTTCAGAATAGATTACTGACTCGATAGGAAGCTTCGATTCAAGTGCCTCTTCGCAGAGTCTCAGGCCTTCGACAAAGATCAGCTCTCGAATCTTTTCCTCGCGAACCGCTCGTGCCTGCCGGAGAAGGGAATTGTCCCGGCTGGTGATGACCTGATGAAGTTGTATCTCTGAACGATTCAATGCTTACGCACCGAGTTCTACTTCGGCCCAGATGGGCCAGTGATCGGAAACATTCAACGGTCGAGCAACGCCCCATCTGGTGATCGTTAGGCCACGAACGAAGATCCAGTCGGCATGCATGCGCACACCTGCTCCGCGCCAGGTAGCAGTACCTGTTGGAACTGGAGTTATGTATCCTTCAGATTCGAGTAGCCGCCGGATTTGCAGGCACTTGTCGTTCGACAAAGTATTGAAGTCGCCGAGCAGAATCGTAGGGCCATTCGCTTCTCTTGCATGTTGAATGACAACCTGGACCTGCTCGAGCTGGCCACTCACGGATGGATGTGGATCGATATGAGAATTGAATACGCGGACTTTCTCGCCGCCCACTCGAATAGTCGCGCCCACAGAAAGCCGAGGGCGCCAGGGACATTCCGACCACGGTAGGTCGATTCTCACAACATCTTCGAGCGGAAAGTGGCTGAGGAGTGCTACGCCAGTATCTCCCGGATCAAACAACTGAATCTGTTCTTCAAAATCCAACCACCACTGTCGTTTTTGAGGCGGAATTCCTCTTGGAAGACCTGACGGCAAATGAATCCACGACATGTGCAGCTGTTCGGCAAGTTCCCGCGCGACGTGATGCCCTCCGGCTCGAACTGTCTCCTTATCAGCCTCCTGAAGTGCCAACACGTCTACATTCGGCAGAAGCTTGCCACTGCTGAATGCCTCGGCAGCCAAACGAATATTTTGGCCCACGTTCTCAGCACGTTTCGCGGTGCGCTTCACGCCAATCTTTCGCAATAGTCCGCTAGAGATTAAATAACGCCCGACAGCGTAACGAATGTTGTACGTGGCGATAACGAAACGGGAACTGTGTGTGGCGCTGGTGAACTTCGGGTTGATATCCCCGAACTCGATCTTTTCTGATTCGGGAAGATTGATTGTTTTTTGTTCCAAAGTGACCATCGATTACTATGATTGCGCAAAGTGTTCAGATTAGGAAAGACGCAGTAAGTTGAGAGCTTCGAATGACCAGAAGAGTAATTGCAGTCGTCGATGATATGTTCTTTGCCTCAAAGATTAGAGCTACGGCCGAGGCTGTAGGTGTCCAAATTGTATTCGCGCGTAGCTTGGACCAACTCTCGAGGTTGACCGATGATCAGAAGACGGAATTGATTGTCGTTGATCTTCATAACCAGAAGATCGATTTCCGTTCGTTGGCGCGCGCCTTAAAGGCGTCCGATTCATCGAAGTCAGCTTTGTTACTGGGTTTCTTTTCACATGTCGAGACGGATCTGCAGAAAGCTGCTTTGGAAGCTGGATTTGATCGGGTGATACCAAGATCTCTATTTTCACGAGACTTGGCGAGCATTCTCCAAGGAGAAGTTAGATAACGCTGGCCGGTGCAATTACTTCGTGGATCGATCTCACCTCGCTTACTAGTTGCTCATACTGATCCAGAGTCAGCGCCTGTGCTCCATCAGAAAGCGCGTGTTCCGGTTGATCATGAACTTCCACGATCAGACCATCAGCACCTACTGCCACACCCGCTCGAGCAAGGGGCGTTACCATGAAGTTCTTACCGGTTCCATGAGATGGATCGACGATAACGGGAAGATGCGAAATTCTTCTGACTGCTGGTATCGCGGCGAGGTCCATAGTGTTGCGAGTATGTTGAGCAAAGGTCCTGATGCCTCGCTCGCACAGCACGATATGATAGTTTCCCTCGGACATGATGTACTCGGCAGCTAACAGCCACTCGTCAAGCGTCGCCGACAACCCGCGTTTAAGTAGCACCGGCAGGTGAGATTTTCCGGCGCGCCGCAACAGCGAAAAGTTCTGCATGTTGCGAGCGCCAATCTGAATGACATCGCCATACCGCTCGACAAGATCGACTCCGGATTCGTCCAACGCCTCAGTCACGATCTTCAGTCCGTAAGCTTCACGAATATCCGCGAGAATTCTTAAGCCTTCTTCTCCGAGACCCTGAAACGCGTACGGAGAGGTGCGAGGTTTAAAAGCGCCACCGCGGAAGAACCGTGCGCCGCTGCGGCGAACGGCTTCGGCGATCGCAAACGCCTGAGCCCGGCTCTCGATGGCGCATGGCCCGGCGATGATCGCCAGATCGTCACCGCCAATAGTTGCATCATCAACTCGGACGATTGTCTTTTCGGGACGCAGGTCGAGGGTGATGAGTTTGTACGGTTTGCTTACTCGGATTGCTTCAGCCACTCCGGCGAGGTTCTCGAAGTGCGAAGGATCGACCGCACCTTGATTGCCGGTAATGCCAATTGCTGTTCGCGTGGCCCCTGGCATTGGGTGGGCCTTGAAACCCAGCTGTTCGATTACGCTGACGACGGCAGCCACATGGGCCTCAGTCGCATCAGCTTTCATTACGATGAGCATGTCTTTTTATACTCTCAGCTTAAATGAAAAGTACAGGAGGCATTGCGAATTGCGGATTTCCGATTTTGAATTGCGGATTTCGGATTGCGGATTTTGGATTTCCGATTTTGTTGTCTTTCGCCACTCGAAATCCACAATCGGCAATTGGCAATCGACAATCCGCAATTGGCAATCGGCAATCCACAATCCACAATCCGCAATCCACAATCCACAATCCGCAATTCTTCACATCCGCTCAGGCACCTTGATCCCGAGAGTCGCCAGCGCTGAAGTCAGTCGCCGGCGCGTGATGTCAGCTGCCGCTATCAATACCGCCCGCTTTACTTCGTCTTCTTCAGCGATAATGCGATGGCGGTGGTAAAAGAGATTGAAGGCGCGCGCCAGATTAAATGTGTACTTTGCTAGATTCGCAGGTTCAGCGGAGTTGGCGCACTGAGCGATGACCTCGTCGAGTCTTTCAGCCAGAATCACCAGTGACCAGATTTCAGTGCCGGCCTCTCCGGCCAGGAACTCCTGCATCCGGTTGATTATCTCGGGGGAACTTGCCGCGTTCTCAATCAGATCCTCTGCCTTCTCCAGGACCCCTTTGTCGATTTTTCGAAAGATAGAATTAGCTCTCACCGCTGCATATTGGCAATAAGGTCCTGTTTCACCTTCGAACGAAAGTGCTTCAGCAAAATCGAAAGCGATTATCGTGTTGCGCGTGAACTTTAAGAGGAAATATCGCAGCGCTCCCACTGCAATTTCGTGGGCAGTCGCTCGACGTTCATCATCTGGCAGCTCGGGATGCCGCGATTCAACTTCCTGAAGAGCATCAGCCTCTAACCGATTTATCAAGTCGTCCGCTTTTACACCGAGACCTTTCCTCCCGCTCATCTCGATGAAAGGTCGCCCGCGATCTTCTTCGGTGAGTTCAATTCCGAGCTCTTTGCAGGCAGCGGGCGACAATGCAACCATCTCGTAGCCAAAATGGACGCTCGCTTCGGTGCCTGCCTCAGGCACGATCGCAGCAACGCCACGCGCGACGATCTCCTGCGGATAAGACTGGCGCGAGTCGATGACGTTGTATACCGTTCTACCGTTTCCAAAAGCTGGACGAGGTAGCTCACTTGTAGATTGCGACTCACTGGACGTGACCCAGGTAACGTGCCCATCGGCGTATGAGCGAAACGGCTGGTAGTTGAAATCCAGGCCCAGGTGTCCGAGCTTCCACAGCTGATAGGCGATGTCCTTTCCAGTGTAGGTAACGGTCCCATTCGAGCGCACAATGATTTTGTCTGCCTCGTGTTCGTCAGTTCCCGTATGCGATTCGAAGGGCATCACCCAGCACCCAGCATGTCTCCCTTCAGTTTCAAAACGGATCACGCCTTTCTCTTTCATTAATTCAAACGCGCGGTCCCAAAAATGGAGGTGCAGTATGTCCGACTCACGCGCGAGCAGGTCATACCGAATTCCCAATCGCTCCATTGAGTCGAGGATCTGTTCAACGTTGCGCGTAGCTACATAATTCGCTAGCGCTGCAGTTGCGTTGTTTCCATCTTCAAGTGCATGCAATACATCGTTTCGCAGCTTTAGTCGCTCGGGGTTGAGAGCACCGTTGGGATCACCGTCGCGGTAAAAGAGGCCAACACGTGTGTAGAGATCCCAGCAGTAATAATCAAAAGGACGCTCGGGTGGAAGGGAACGATCGAGAGTCTTGATGTCGTCGAGCGACATCTGATCGAGGTAAATGAAGCCTACAACGACGTCTGCGACCTGAACGCCGGTGTTATCGATATAATTCTGAACCTCAACGCGTTCACCGTTTGCGGTCAGGACTTGTACAAAGGTGTCACCGAGCACCGCATTTCTCACGTGACCAATATGAGCCGCCTTGTTGGGATTGATGCTGGTGTGCTCGACCATTTTCTTTGGCCGGCTTTGCAGAGTTTGCTCGAACTGTTCCTGAGAGCTCGGAGCCGCAAACTGCGAAAGCAGCCGCGGTCTGTTAAAGAATATGTTCAGATAACCAGCGCCGGCCACATCAACCCGGTCAACCACGTCACTGTTCGTAAGTCGGTCGCGGAGCTTTTCGGCAATGGCGCGGGGCGCCAACTTGACTCCGCTGGCTTGCTTAATCAGCTTTGCCAACTCAAATGAAACCGGGAAGGCAAGATCCCCGAGTTCCGGCTTGGGCGGAGCTTCGGCATTGAGCTGATCAAGTTCAACTCCGAAGAGCTCTTGTGCCGCCTCGCGAACCTGCTGCTTAAGCCGGTCTTGAATAGAAATCAATGTCACTCGAATTCAGGCCCCGTTGTTCTTCTAAGGTGTTGGAAAGTTTGAGAGTATAGCTTAACCTCTCCCTTTTTAGCTTTTCTACGCGCTCTGCTACCATCCAAAGATTCAAATCATGCAATCTGCTTCTTCTGCCGTAATCTCGAGCAAACTGCGCCAGTTGCTGGCCAGGGCACCTCGAACCGTTGTTTTGACCGGGGCTGGTGTTTCCGCGGAGTCAGGGGTACCGACGTTTCGCGGTGGCGGAGACTCCGCCGTGTGGAAAGGGATGCCTTTTGATGTCATCTCGTCGTCGGCAATGGTCTCGCGCGACCTTGATGCGGTTTGGGAGTGGTTTGACTACCGGCGGGAGCTGCTTGCCAAATTAGAACCGAACCCGGCGCATAGGAGCATTGCCGCCTGGCAGGAACGGTTTCCATTAACGTTGGTAACGCAGAATGTCGATGGATTGCACCAGAAGGCCGGATCGCGAGACGTCATTGAATTACATGGAAGCATTTGGCGCGCTCGCTGTACGAACTGCCATTCGCGCTACGAGATATCCAGTATGTCTCCAAGGCCGGGTGAATGTCTTGACTGCGGAGATCGTTTGCGGCCGGATGTAGTGTTGTTTGGAGAGCTACTACCGCCTGGCGCCTTTGAAAAAGCATCCCTGGAGGCCGCACGGTGCGATCTGTGTCTCGTGGTTGGAACTTCTTCTATCGTGTATCCCGCCGCCGGGATTCCCGAGATAGCTAAGGCATCCGGCGCATTCTTGTGCGAAGTCAATCCGGAGCGAACACCATTGTCCGAATTTTGCGATGAAGTTTTGACTGGACGCGCCGGCGAAATACTGCCTCTCCTATAAAAACTATGCGGACGCTCTACTTTGACTGTTTTGCCGGTGCCAGCGGAGACATGATCCTTGGCGCGCTGGTCGACTGCGGCGTCGACGCAAACTCTCTTCGCGACCGCCTTAAGCTACTTGAGGTCGATGGATTTGAGCTCAGCTTTGAGAACGCAGACCGCGCGGGTATCGCAGCTACATTCGCCAGAGTGGCGACTCGGCATGAACACGCGCATCGTCATCTCGCTGACATTAGAAAAATCATAGAGGGGTCGCGCTTATCTCAGAATGTCAAGGATCGATCGTTGAGCATCTTCTCGCGCCTTGCCGAAGCTGAAGCTCGGGTACACAACCAGACGATTGAACAAATTCATTTTCATGAAGTAGGCGCTTTGGACGCGATCGTTGATGTTGTCGGCGCTGTTATTTGCTTTGAGCTCCTTGGCATCGAGCGCTTTGTTTGTTCACCACTTCATGTTGGCAGCGGATTCGTCGAGATGGACCATGGACGGTTTCCCGTGCCGCCGCCCGCCGTTGCGGAGCTCTTAAAAGGCAAACCGATCTATGCAACGGATATAAAGGGAGAGTTAGTAACTCCTACGGGAGCTGCGATCATCACAACCGTGTGCGAAGAGTATGGTCCATTACCTGCGATGCAGATCGAGCGCAACGGCTACGGAGCTGGTTCGCGACAGTACGAACGATTTCCGAATGTACTCAGAGTGTTGATTGGCGATGACCAGAGTGGTGGCACACTGGATGAACGGCTCTTGATGATCGAGACCAATGTGGATGACATGTCGCCGCAGCTGATCTCGCATGTTATGGAACGCGCATTCGAACTCGGAGCACTTGACTGCTATTTCACACCGGTGCAGATGAAAAAGAACCGACCGGCTGTTCTGATATCGATTCTTTGTCGCAGTGAACAACGCAATGAGCTCGGTCGCATGTTGTTTTCAGAAACGACGACGCTTGGTTTTCGCTCTTACGCCGTCGAGCGTCGAGCGCTGGAACGCACGGTTACGAGGGTTGAGACTGAGTACGGCCCAATTGATGTTAAAGTAGCAAGCTTAAACGGCCGTGTAATCAACGAAATGCCGGAATTTGATCAATGTCGCGAAGCAGCGCGTAACGCGGGCGTGCCATTGCGCGTCGTTGAGGACGCTGCGCGAGCAGCGGTCACAAAGGAAAAGCGATAGAGGGTTAGCAATGTCGACAAAGTCACTGGACCAAACGGACGAAGGCAAGGCCGAAGCAGATCTTGAAACTATCGCTCGTGGCGTCAAACTGATACTCGAGGGAATCGGTGAAGATCTCGATCGTCCCGGACTAAAAGAGACTCCTCAGCGTGTGGCTGAAATGTTTGCTGAGTTAACCTCAGGGATGCGCGAAGACCCGCGCGAGCACGTCACGCCATTGCGTGGCGACAAACACGACGAAATGGTGATCGTTAAGGACATTAGCATTGCATCCTTGTGTGAACATCACCTCGCACCGTTTGTCGGCAAATGTCACATTGCATACATTCCTCGCGACGGTCGAATTCTCGGGATCTCGAAGCTTGCGCGCATCGCGGAAACTTTTGCGCGCCGTTTGCAGCTCCAGGAACGGTTAACTACTGACATCGCCAACACGCTTTACGAAGGACTCAGTCCTCTTGGTGTAATGGTTGTCATCGAAGCTGAACATACGTGCATGACGCTGCGAGGAGTGAGGAAAGCGAATGCCAAGACTGTGACCTCGGCAGTGCTTGGTGGTTTTCGCAAGGATCCTCGAACCAGAGCAGAAGCAATTTCATTAATAACTGGTAAAGAGTGAGGTCGAACTCGCATGTTGAGACTACGAACAAAAAAGCTGTTCGCGATTGTGCTGTTGGTGGCGCTATTGAATCTGAGTGGACTTTCTCAACAGCGTCGCGCCGAAAGCCGCATCAACGAGAACGCACTGCGCGCGCATATCAAGTTTCTATCGTCGGATTTACTCGAAGGCAGAGGGACTGGAGCGCCGGGCGGTGAGGTAGCAGCTCATTACATCGCCGCGCAACTCGAGGCGCTCGGTTTAAAAGGCGCTGGAGCAGGCGACAGCTTTTTCCAACCAGTCTCTTTGGTAGGTGTCAAAGCGGATCCGCAAACCACGTTGGGAATTAGCGGGTCCAGCGGAAGCGAAACATTAAAGTTTGCTGACGACTTTGTGGCTTTTACTGGAGCGCAGACGGAGCAAGTGGACGTCGACGCTGATCTGGTGTTTGTCGGCTATGGCATCGACGCCCCCGAGCAGCGTTGGAACGATTACAAAGGCTCTGACACAGACTATCGCGGCAAGATCCTTGTGATGCTCGTGAACGACCCTCCGGCGACAACAACTGAACCGAATCTGTTCGGCGCTCGGACACTGACGTATTACGGTCGTTGGACCTACAAATACGAAGAGGGCGCTCGGCGAGGCGCTGCAGGCGTCATCCTTTTGCATACCGATGATTCAGCGGGCTATCCGTGGAGTGTGGTACGGACTTCAAATGGCTCATGGCGATTTGATATCGCACGCGGTCCGAACGACACTTCGCCTTTCTTAAAATTCAGATCCTGGGTTACCGACGACGCCGCTCGGCGCATGATGAAGCTGGCGGGAAAAGATCTCGCTGAACTGCGACGGCAAGCTGCGTCGCGCGACTTTCAACCCGTGAATCTCAATCTGAAAGGGTCAATCAAACTGAAGAGCGAGGTGAAGCGAGTCGACGCACCAAACGTCGTGGGCACCCTGACAGGTAGCGATCCGAAATTGCGGGATGAGTACGTTGTTTATTCCGCTCATTGGGACCATCTTGGAATCGGAGCTCCGAATAAAGCTGGGGATCGCATTTACAACGGCGCGCTCGACAACGCCACGGGTGTGGCGGCGGTGATAGAGATCGCCAGGGCTTTATCAGAATTGTCTGGCGCACAAAAGCCACGCCGTTCCATCCTGTTCCTGTTTCCCACAGCCGAAGAGCAGGGCCTGCTCGGTGCAGAGTGGTATTCAAGACATCCCCTGGTTCCCTTGAATAAGACAGCGGCAAACGTCAATCTCGATTCGCTGAACGTGCTCGGACCGACAAATGATTTCATTCCTCTTGGTGCGGAGCGTTCAACCTTGAAGGCCGTAGTCGAAGCAGTGGCTCGCGAGCGCGGAATGCGGGTATCACCCGACGCGCGACCGGAACAGGGTTCCTTTTACCGTTCGGATCATTTCCCCTTTGCAAAAGTTGGCGTGCCTTCAATCAGTCTGAAGGAAGGAAACGATTACGTGGGAAGGCCTAAGGGCTGGGGTGAAGAGCAATTCCGAGCGTACAACACGGCGCACTACCATCAGCCGTCTGACGAATACCGCGACTCGTGGAATTTTGAAGGTCTCTTGCAGGAAGCTGACATCGCGATGGCCATCGGACTCAAGATCGCAAACACAGATGTGATGCCGCGCTTCAATCCCGGCGACGAATTCTCGAAGGCGCAATCGAAACGGTGATGTAGCTTTAGTTGCTCAAACATGAATACTTTTTACGTCACAACTCCAATCTACTACGCGAACAGTTTGCCGCATCTTGGTCATCTGTACACGATGACAGTTGCGGACGCGGTCGCGCGTCACAAGCGACAGCAAGGAATCGACACCTTCTTTCTTACTGGAACTGACGAGCACGGCATCAATATTGAACGTGCAGCTCAACGGGCCGGCCGAACGCCAAAGGAACAGGCTGACTATGTCGTCGCTTACTACAAAGAGATGACAGCATCGTTTGGGCTTGATACTGAGCACGGTGGTTACGACATCTTCATGCGGACCACCGAACCATTTCATTACCAAGGCGTGGCGGAACTATGGCGGAGAGCGGCGAAAACAAAAACACCCAAAGGTAATGACGCGATCTATAAGGGACACTATGAAGGTTGGTTTTGTGCTGCGTGCGCTGAGTATAAGACCGAGGACGAGTACGTTAAAGACCCAGGGCAAGATATTCCTCGCTGCTTAGTGCATGAAACGCCGTTGGATCGCGTGTCGGAAGAGAGTTACTTCTTCCGCCTTTCTGATTATCAGGAAGCGTTGCTCGAGTTGTACGAATCGCGTCCAGGTTTTGTGCAGCCGGACTTCCGATGTAACGAGGTGAAGAGCTTTGTTCGTGGTGGCCTGCAGGATCTCTCAGTCAGCCGCCTTCGATCTTCGGTAAGCTGGGGCATTCCAGTGCCGGACGATCCCGAGCACACGATCTACGTTTGGTTTGATGCGTTGATTAATTACATCACGGCGATTGGCTTTGGTAACGAAGAGCGACAGAAGGTTGCGGGATTTGAAAAGTATTGGCCTGCCGTGCACATGCTGGGAAAGGACATTCTCAGATTTCATGCAGTCTATTGGCCTGCGTTTTTGTTGGCTGCCGGAGTCGAGCAGCCGCGTTCAATCGTCGCGCATGGAATGTGGTTGGATGGGCAGGGCAAGAAAATGTCCAAGACGTTGGGAAATACGGTTGAGTTGGATGTACTCGACCGGTATTTCTCAAATGATGCAGTGCGCTACTTCTGCCTTCGCGAGATGGTTTTCGGACAAGATGGTCGCTTTAGTTATGAAGCGCTAATTGACCGTACGAATAGTGATCTCGCCAGCGGGTTGGGAAATCTTTCCAGTCGTACGCTGACAATGATCGCACGCTATTGCGACGGCGGTATTCCGTCGCGAACGATCACTGAAGATAGGATTCTCTTTGCCAAGCGAACAGGTGTAGACACTGACGAAACCACAATCGCTGGTTTCATCGAGCATGCGCGAGATCAATTCGTCCAACACTTCGAGGCGTTTGCTTTTAGTCGAGCTCTGGAGGTTGCATGGGCAATCGTTGCACGAGTCGACAAGATGATCAGCGACGCCAAACCGTGGGATCTAGCGAAAGACGAAAAACAGAAACAAACTCTGAATGCGGTGCTCTACCGATCGGCTGAGGCATTACGTTGGCTGTGTGTGATGCTTTATCCGGTAATGCCCGAATCCACGACAGAGATTTACAGGCAACTAGGATTGTCCGGTTCGCCGCGTGAGGCAAACCCGCTCGAACTTAAATGGGCCGGCCTTGAAGAAGGGACCAGGATCGGTGAAGTAAAACCACTTTTCCCGAGGATCGACAAGGTAAAGACATTGGAATCAATTGGACGAGATGCCAAGCCATCAGGCGCGCATGCGACCGAAGCTGAAGCTGTTGCTGGTTCAAAAAGCTCAATCGACACTACGCCAACTCCGCCGATGCAACGAGCTACTGAAGCCGATGCAGCCCCCGAAGGTGTGACAACCTTCATCGAGATCGGAGACTTTACAAAAGTAGACTTGCGCGTGGGCCAGGTTGTCAGCGCGGAGCGATTACCTAAATCAGATAAGTTACTTCTGATGAAAATCGACATCGGCGAGTCGGAACCCCGGCAGATTCTCGCGGGAATCGCTGAGTACTACGAGCCGGAGAAGTTGATTGGTCGGAAAGTCGTGGTCGTCGCGAATCTGAAACCTCGCAAACTACGAGGACACGAGTCTCAGGGGATGGTTGTAGCTGCGTCTGTCGGTGATCAGGGGCGACCGGTGATTGCGACTTTCACCGAAGATGTTCCGAATGGCGCGCGATTGAAGTGAACAACGAGCCACTTTAGGTCCCTGTATGTTCGTCGACTCGCACGCTCACATTGATGGTCTTGAGTTCAACGATGACCGCGAAGCAGTACTTCAGCGCGCCCAGGATGCTGGAGTCGGTCTCGTCTTAAACGTTGGCACTGGAGATCCTCACAGCGGTGATCTCGAACGAGGCGTAGCTCTGGCACAGACTTACGACAACGTTCTTGCCGCCGTTGGCGTTCATCCTCACGATGCACGTCATTTCGATGGAACCGCGGAACGCCGAATCGCGAACCTTGTTGACCACAGCGAGAGGATTATTGCGTGGGGCGAGATCGGACTCGACTTTCACTACGACAACTCACCTCGCCAGGCCCAGCGCGATGCTTTTCGCCGCCAGCTCCAGTTAGCGATTGAGCGGAAACTACCGGTAGTTATTCATAGTCGTGAAGCTGAAGAAGAGACGATTCAAATCCTGCGCGAATCGACTGCGCATGGACAGCTCACGGGTGTGATGCACTGCTTCAGTGGCAGCCTGACATTTGCCGAGCAGGCTATTGAACTGGGACTTTTCATCTCTTTTTCCGGAATCGTCACTTTCAAGAAGGCAGTTGAACTTCATGAAGTTGCCGCAATGGTTCCTGCGGATCGATTGCTGATTGAGACCGACTGTCCTTACCTAGCTCCAATTCCTTACCGCGGAAAAAGAAACGAGCCGGCCTACGTGGTTGAAGTGGCGCGCCGTGTTGCGGAATTGAGAAGCGTTGAACTGAAGGAGATCGAGGACAGTACGACCGCGAACTTCGGTCGCGCGTTTGGCGTGGACCTCTCTACCCTGAACACGGGCAATTGACGAGCAATATGTGCAAGAGAGAAGTTTCACATGCTGGCAATTTGATGCTATTCTCAATCACGTAAGCCGAGAATCCGAGAGGAAAGCCGGAATGGCCCAGCAGAATTCGTTCGATATCGTGTCGGAAGTTGATCGGGCCGAGATCTCGAACGCCATCAATCAGACTATCAAAGAAGTTCGCCAGCGCTTTGACTTCAAAGGTAGTGCAGCAACCGTAACACTTGAAAAAACTGAATTGATCCTGACGGCTGAGGACGAAACCAAGCTCCGAAACATGAATGAGATTCTGCAGCAGAAACTTGTGCGTCGCGGTGTGCCACTCAAAGCTTTCAATTATGGCAAGGTCGAACCCGCTGCAGGAGGTACCGTAAGACAACACGCACAAATCCCTGTCTCTTATACACATCTGACGCTGCCGACGACTGG
>JBKPAC010000173.1:0-22482 GCA_046726175.1 Acidobacteriota bacterium | reverse complement strand
GATGAACGCGGATCAAGCACAAAGAAATAAAGTCACACCAACTCTTAAACTGATCCGCGGTTATCCGCGGCTTATTACAATCCGCAATTCGCAATCCGCAATTTCTTATCCTCCCAGCACCTCCATCATCTGCTCGTGAATTAACCCGTTGCTCACCAAAACCCGCGGCGAATAGATATCGAGCGGCTGTCCGCGGAAATTGCTGACGCGACCACCAGCCTCGTGGATCAAGATTACTCCTGCCGCGATGTCCCACGGATTCAATCCGTCTTCCCAAAAACCATCGAAGCGACCACAAGCAACGTAAGCGAGGTCGAGCGCTGCGGAACCGTCACGGCGCACGGCCTGTGCCTTCATGGTGAAGTTTGAAAACTGAACGGCAAAATGTGGTCGTTCACGAACGTCGTACGGGAAACCCGTGCACAGCATAGCTCGGTTTAACTCCTCGACAGCTGAAACGCGTATGCGGCGATCATTCAACGTAGCGCCCTGCCCACGTTCCGCAGCAAACATTTCGTCGCGCAGCGGATCGTAGACTACGCCGAGTTCGATTCGGCCATCTCGTTCCAATCCGATCGAAACGCAGAAACACGGATATCCATGCGCGTAGTTTGTAGTCCCATCCAAAGGATCGATGATCCACTTCCATTCGCTTTTCAAATCTCCAGCAACCATCGCCTCTCCCGATTCCTCTGCCAGAATTGCATGTCGCGGGTAATGAGTTCTGATGCGCTCGATGATTAGTTTTTCAGAAGCGAGATCCGATTCAGTTACCAGATCGATATCGCCTTTATTAGATACCTGGAGTACGCGACCCATGCGTTCGGCAAGAAGTCGACCGGCATCCCTGGCTGTTTGAACGGCAAAATTGAGCAACCGCTTCTTCCTTTCCTACGTACGATTCGAATGCAAATTCACCTGTGCGCTCGTGCCATCTCACTACCGGCACGCTGCAACACTGCATTCACCTGCTTGCTCCAATACCCCCAGTCGTGTCCACCGCTGAACTCGCGATAATCGTGCTTGATTCCCAACGTAGCTAAAGTCGACGCCAATTCTCGATTCGTCTTCAACCACGGATCTTCTGTCCCACAATCGAAATAAAGATTCGGGAGAGTTGCGGCTGGAGCGCGTCTGGCGATGTTCGTTAAGTTATTCGCGTCGCGAACAGGATTACCCGGTTCACCAAATGTTTGTCTGATCGAAGGGTCATCGTTTCGTAGCGGAGCATCAAACGCGCCGCTCATGGAACCGGCGAACACAAACAACTCCGGATACTTCAGCGCGAATTTCAACGCACCGTACCCTCCCATCGAGTAGCCTGCAATCGCTCGCCCGCTGCGCTCGCTAATAACGCGATAACGGCTTTCAACATCCGGGATGAGCTCCTTGACGACATATGTTTCGTACTTAGCTTCACTTACTGTAGCACTGTCTGTGTACCAGCCATCTCTTCCTTCAGGAGTGACGATAATCATCGCGAAATTCGCAGCGTAATTCGTGAGAGGCGTGTTTGCGGTCCAGGAAGTGTGATCACCGCTATGGCCGTGCAACAAATACAGGACCGGATAACTCTTCCTGGACCAAAACGCTCCATACCCCAGCGGCAGAATAACGCTGTACGGCAGATCGATGCCCGTGATCTTGCTGTGCAAGCTCACAGTCTCAACACGAACTACATTTTGGCGGTAGTAATAAAATGCGGCTACGGTTGCGAGCAGCGCAAGAACCAGGAGGGATAGTCGCAGGCGCTTCATTTCTCTGCGTCTGCACTAAAGCTGCTCGGCGGAAGTGAGCATTGGGACGTTGATATTTTTTTCGCGCGCAGTCCGCTCGGCTTCTTCATAGCCTGCATCAACGTGACGCGCGACTCCAATCCCAGGATCATTCGTCAAAACTCGATTCAAGCGGCGCGCTGCTTCGTCTGTACCGTCAGCGACGGAAACCTGACCCGCGTGCAATGAGTATCCGATTCCGACGCCACCACCGTGGTGAAAAGATACCCAGCTCGCTCCGCTGGCGGTGTTTAAAAGCGCATTGAGGATTGGCCAATCAGCGATTGCGTCAGATCCATCTTTCATTCCCTCTGTCTCACGAAATGGCGAAGCCACCGAGCCCGTGTCGAGATGATCTCGACCAATCGCTATTGGTGCTTTTAGCTCACCACGTTTGACGAGATCGTTTATTGCCTCGCCCATCTCAGCTCGCTCGCCGTAGCCCAACCAGCAGATACGCGCCGGCAGTCCCTGAAAGTGAACTCGATCGCGAGCGAGTCGCAGCCAACGATTGAGAGTTTGATCCTCTGGAAAAAGTTCAAGAGCGAGATCGTCCGTTTTCTGAATATCACTCGGATCACCCGAAAGAGCGACCCAGCGAAAAGGCCCTTTGCCTTCACAGAAGAGCGGTCGAATGTATTCCGGAACGAAGCCGGGAATCTCAAAAGCCTGTTCTACTCCGGCATCGAAAGCTTGCTTGCGAATATTGTTGCCGTAATCAAACGCGATCGCCCCGGCGCGTTTCAGATCGAGCATCGCTTTAACGTGCGTCGCCATAGATTTCATTGACTCCGCAACGTAAGCTCCCGGATCCGTTTGCCGCAGCTGATTGGCATCGTCGAGTGTAAATCCGGCTGGAACATATCCGTTGAGCGGATCGTGCGCGCTCGTTTGATCCGTGACTGCATCGACAACGACGCCAAGGCGGACCAGTTCCGGCAGAACTTCTGCGCAGTTACCAACCAGACCAACTGAGATCGCAACCTTTCGCTCGCGAGCATCGTCAAGGATGTCAAGCGCCTCGGCCAGACTCATCGCCATGCGATCGCAGTAACCAGTTCGCACTCGACGTTCGATATGAGCGGGGTCAACATCGATGCCGAGAAACCTTGCTCCGTTCAAGGTTGCGGCGAGAGGCTGAGCACCTCCCATTCCCCCCATACCACCGGACACAAGCAGCTTGCCCTGCAGATTGCCGTGGAAATGTTTATCGGCCATGGCAGCAAACGTTTCAAAGGTTCCCTGCACAATTCCCTGAGTGCCGATATAGATCCAACTTCCGGCGGTCATCTGGCCGTACATCATCAGACCGCGGCGTTCAAGTTCATGGAAGTTTTCCCAATTGGCCCAGGCTCCCACAAGATTTGAATTCGCAATCAGTACTCGAGGGGCATATTCATGCGTACGAAATACGCCGACCGGCTTGCCTGATTGGACCAGCAGCGTCTCGTCATTTTCGAGTTGCTGTAGCTCGCGGACAATCGCGTCAAATGACTGCCAATTGCGGGCAGCTTTTCCCGCACCACCATAAACAATCAACTCCTCCGGTCTTTCAGCAACCTCCGAATCCAGATTGTTCATGAGGCAACGTAGTGCCGCCTCTTGATGCCAGCTCTTGCAGTTCAGTCTTGGGCCTCTAGGGGCTTGTATCTTTCTTTGCGACACGTTTATTCCTGGCTGCTCCATAGACGCTTGAACCAGCCCGCGTTTTCTCGACGAGTCAATTGTTCGAGCTCACCCGAATCAAGCCACACTCCCCCGCACTTATCGCACGTATCAATTGCCACTTCTTCAACTTTGCTTTCTACGAGCGTGCCATCGCAACGAGGGCATTTCATGGTCGAGGTACCTGCGGCCTTCGCTTCCTCAG
The DNA here is from genome assembly GCA_046726175.1 of Acidobacteriota bacterium. Classification (GTDB taxonomy): domain Bacteria; phylum Acidobacteriota; class Blastocatellia; order Pyrinomonadales; family Pyrinomonadaceae; genus PSRF01. Next base: position 18,837 of record JBKPAC010000173.1, on the reverse strand, counting down.
CAACCTTCATCTTGGCTCGTAACTTTTCGATTGCCTCCTGGTTCTTACGATGGAAATACTCTTCTTCGAACCCTTTCTTTCGTTCATCAAAACCGGACATACACAGTTCTCCCCTCTGCGTGAATCAGATCTTGAACTCTGAATCTTGAGCTCCGCAATAATCTTGATTAACGGGGATAACTTGTCATGGTTAGAGGAGGAAATCAAACTTTCCCGCTCGAATTATCGCGACAATCTTTTCGACATCTTTCGACATTGAGCGGTCTTCGGTGAGGCGAGGCACTTGACTTCGCAGGATCTCGTGAGCTTGTTTGACGCCGCGACCGGGAGCAAGTGGAGCACGATAATCGATCCCCTCGGCCGCCGTGATGAGTTCGACAGCGGTAGCGTGTTCGGCGAGTTCAACGATGGACCGAAGCTTCGTTGCCGCAGTCATTCCCATTGAGACGTGATCTTCTTTCCCGCCGTCCGTCGGTACGTTGTCCGTGCTGGCGGGATGAGCGAGCACCTTCGCCTCACTCAACAACGCAGCTGCGGTTACTTGCAGCATCATGTAGCCGGATGAAATGCCCGGTTGTTGCGTCAGGAACGGCGGCAAATCTTCGTTCGAGTCCGGATTTACAAGTCGATCAATACGTCTCTCAGTAATGCTCATGAGATCAGTAAGCGCAATCGCAGCGTAATCAAAAACCACAGCCAATGGAGCGCCATGAAAATTGCCGCCGGAGATTACGTCGCCTGTATCTGAGAAGACTAATGGGTTGTCAGTGGCGCTTCCCGTTTCGATCTCCACTATGTCGATCGCGTGCGACAGCGCAGTGCGTACTGCCCCATGCACCTGGGGGATGCAACGAAGACTGTAAGCATCCTGAACCCGCGGATCGTTGTCGAGGTGCGAGCGTCGAATCTCACTGTCGCGCAATAAATCTCGCATGTGCTGCGCAACGGCTATTTGTCCGGGGTGCGGTCGCGCCGCATGAATTCGTTCGTCAAAGGCTACCGGAGTTCCACGCAGCGCCTCGAGCGACATTGCTCCGGCCACATCGGCAATTCGCACCAGCCGGTCGGCTCGAAGCAGAGCGAGCCCACCCACTGCTCCCATTGCCTGCGTCCCATTCAACAACGCCAACCCTTCCTTGACTTCCAGTTGTACAGGCCTAATTCCAGCCCGCTCGAGTGCTGTCGCAGATGCCATCCGTTGACCATCGTAGAAGGCCTCTCCTTCACCGATTACTGCAAGCGCTAAATGCGAAAGCGGAGCGAGGTCACCGCTGGCGCCGACTGATCCTCGTTCAGGAATAACAGGAGAGACACCTTTCTCGAGCATTGCGACCAGCGTATCGATCAGCAACGGTCGAGCTCCGCTGTAACCACACGCAAGAACATTAGCGCGCAGTAACATCATCGCTCGTGCCTCGGCTTCTGACAGAGCTTGGCCCAAACCGCAGGAGTGACTGCGAACGAGATTTAATTGCAGTTGGCGGAGGTTCTCAGGTTCGATGCGTACGTCGGAGAGCTTGCCGAACCCTGTATTGACTCCGTAAACGGTTCGGCCTTCCTCGAGGATGCGTTCCACGACTGCGCGAGATCGTTCCACGCGTGCACGTGCTTCAGCCGCAAGAGTCACGTGCTCTCGACCATTTGCAACTTCAGCTATTTGTTTGAGAGTAAGTCTCTGACCGTCGAGTGCCAGCATAAAATTCTGAGACTACGGCGTAGCGCGATTGTGTGGGCGCATTCGCGTTCAACCACGCGTCACAGTCTCTTCGCGGACAAAATCCGGGGCTTCGGAGATATCCGCCTCAAGTAAATCTCGATCTGGGGTCTCGGTAATGTCTAATTTCTTGAATTCGCCGGTTGTTGCGGCGCGCACTCGCTGCCGCGCTCGTTTCGCGCGAACAGTCGTGCGTCGTGTCGCGGAGGTGGCGGCGCGAGTCGTCCAGTTGGTCATTCGTACGAGTGGACGAAGGGAAAACTCATGTTGCGGAAGAACCTCGCCCGTCGCTTCACGCAGCCGAACAGTACCAATGGCAAAAACCGCGATTGCGGCATTAAAGATAACGCCGACGGCAAAAACGACCCAGCCAGGCACAACTCCAACAGTCGCTCGATCGATGAAGACGCTGAAATCCCGAGCCGGGAGTGGATGTAAGTACACTTTCAGATTCCAGCTCAAGGCCAGGAGCGCGAAGATCCAAAGATAGTTTCTGCGCAAGCGCCTTCCCACAGCTTCCCACTCGGTGATTGTGAAGTGTGGCGTTATCAGATCAGATGCCAGGTGTTCGGCCCAGGCTTCGTCAGGAGGTTGCGTCTCAGGCGCGAGTAATTGCGAGAAATAGCCGGTCTCGAGCACTCGCACGCGGCTGGACCAGATCTCGTAGTAGCGATAACGACGCGCCTCCATCAGTAAAAATATCGCGACGAGTATGGAGTTGATCGGAATCACGAAATGGGGATTGCTTGGCGAGCTAAAGACAAACGACAGCGTTGCGCCTGCCGTCAAGACGGCCCAGTTCGTGGTCGTATCGAGGCGATTGCGCCAGGTGTTTGATCGCTGCACCTCACCGCGATAGAAGTGGATCATCGCGGTATTGAACTCCGATGGCGACATGCGGCGCATCAAGGATAACGGCGCGTGCGTTCCCTTCTCGCTTTCAGTCATTGCAGCTGGGCGCAAGCGTCCTGTGATGCGATCCGATTGTAACGGGCCGCTGGTTCTTTGATGCGATTCGGTGGTCATTACCTGACGTGCCTGGGAGAGCCGGGCAGGAAGTGGAGTTCCGGACTCCAGGCCTTCATGATACCACGGTGAGGCTCGTTAGTTCGATGAGATTTCATCAGGATTTCACGAAAAGTGACTCGCTTGACACTGTATTACACGGCACCTATAGTTGGCCTTTCGGCTATTTGACGCGAAGAAATCCTGTTATGAGTACCGCTGCGACAGAGCTTGACGCTCAATGGATGCGCCAGGCCTTAGACGCGGCGCGTGAAGCTCAGCAGCGCGGTGAAGTGCCGGTTGGAACCTGTGTCGTCGCGGACGGAAAGCTCCTCGCCGTAGCCGGTAATCGAACTCGAACCGATTGCGATCCGACAGGCCATGCAGAGATCGTAGCGCTCCGGGAGGCTTCGCGGCTCGTTGGGAACTATCGTCTTATTGACGCCGTAGTCTTCTCCACGATTGAACCTTGCGCGATGTGCGCAGGCGCGCTGATTCAGGCCAGAGTGAAGCGTCTGGTATACGGTGCTCGCGACGAGAGAGCGGGAGCAGTTGAATCGCGCTTCAAGATTTGTGATACGGATTTTTTGAATCATCGCATCGAAGTTGTCAGCGGCGTTCTCGAAGAAGAGTGCCGCGAATTGATGCAGGAGTTTTTCCGAGCGAGGCGGGTGGATCAGGGATAAAGGTCAGACCGAAGGTAGTTGTCCACTCCTCCATCCTTCTGCCTTTATCCGTGTTGCCGGAGAGGTCGCATAGTGGATTAGTGCACCGGTCTCGAAAACCGGAGTGGGTTAACGCCCACCGTGGGTTCGAATCCCACCCTCTCCGCCAGAAATTTCGATTGCCGATTTCTGATTTGATGAATATCTCGTCGGAGAGAATAAATCGGCAATCGAAAAATCGAAAATTAGGAGAGGTGCAGGAGTGGCTGAACTGGCAGCACTGGAAATGCTGTGTATGGGGAACCGTACCGTGGGTTCGAATCCCACCCTCTCCGCCAGTAATTTTCGATTGCCGAAGTAATTTTCGATTGCCGATTGTCGATTTTCGATTTGATGAATCGCGTCGGACAGAGTAAATCGAAAATCGGCAATCTAAAATCGAAAATCACTAGCCCCCATGTTTCACTTCCGAGCACTGAATTCCTATGTCACAAGACGACAAGTTAGCTATGGAAGAGGCGCGAAGGGCGGCTCAACATGAAGCAGTAAAATCGGATATTGAAAGCGAAGTTCACGGTGAGATAGCAGCGCACGCCAGCTCGAGTGCTCCGCCGGGCCAGACTTCACAAATAAGAGAAGTTGCGGGCGAGTTTAGATCGAAGGCCGTTGACGAAGTTATTGAGACTGAGCGGGAAGTCGAACGCTCGCGTGGCGCCGCACGGATTTCCCAAGTCGTGGATTACATTTTTTATGTGATCTACGCGTTGTTGGGAATGCGATTCCTTCTGGCATTGTTAGCAGCAAGGAGCACCGCTGGATTCGTACAGTTCATTGTTGCGGTATCGAATCCTTTCTACGCGCCGTTTCGCGGGATCGTTGCAAGCCCTAGCACAGATGCCGGTCACACTCTGCTATTGCCGATTGTGGTAGCGATTATCGCGTACATCATGCTGCATCTTGCGATTAACGGTTTATTACGCCTGCTAGCGCATCGCAAGACTGAAGTTTGACAAGTTATCAGATCCCGGGCTCCGCACAACGCTTGCCTTGTGAACCCCGCCAGGCCGGGAACGGAGCAACGGTAGCAACGGCGGCGTGTGTTGCGGGTAAGTCCGGGGTCTGGCCAGCATCGTGAATGGTGAATCGTGAATCGTAAATAGTTCACACCCGCCACCACTCACGATTTACGATTCACGATTCACATCTACGATTCCATGACATATCAAGTCATCGCTCGCAAGTGGCGCCCGCAGACCTTCGAAGAAGTCACCGGTCAGGAGCCAATCACTCGGACTCTGCGAAATGCAATTGAGCACAATCGACTTCATCATGCGTACCTGTTTTCAGGCGCTCGTGGAGTCGGCAAGACAACCACTGCTCGCTTACTCGCAAAAGCTCTGAACTGTCACAAATCCGCCAGCCCGACACCGAATCCCTGTCGCGCTGACGATCCGACAGCGTGCGCGTCCTGCGGCGAGATTACCGACAGTCGGTCTATCGATGTGCAGGAGATCGACGCCGCTTCGCATACTCAAGTCGACAACGTGCGCGAGACCATTATTGCTTCGATCGGTTTTGCGCCTGCCCGCGATCGCTTCAAGATTTTTATCATCGACGAAGTACACATGCTCTCGTCTCACTCGTTCAATGCTCTTCTCAAGACGGTTGAGGAACCGCCCGATCGCGTCGTGTTCATCATGGCGACCACCGAGAAGCACAAAGTACCTGACACCATTCTTTCACGCAGTCAGCAGTTCGAGTTCCGCACCATTGCGGCTTCGAAGATTCTCGATCGTCTGAAACAGATTGCCGCCGCCGAAAATATCAAAGTCGACGAGCAGGCGCTTCGGGAAATAGCGCGAGCCGGTGAAGGTTCGATGCGCGATGCTCAATCTGCATTCGATCAAGTAATCAGTTTTGCAGGTAACAAGATCACTAAAGAGGATGTTGAGCTCGCCCTTGGCGTCGCTGGCGCGGATATTCTTAAACGCGTCATCGACGGCATCGCCGAAAACCGGCCCGCGGAAGCTATCGCAGTCATAGATGAGGTTGTAATGCGTGGTCATGATCTGCGTAACTTCTGCCGTGATCTTCTCGCCCACTTCCGGGATTTGCTCGTCACAAAAGCTGCGGTAACAGAGGAACTTCTGGAGGCGGCGGTTTGCGAACCGGCAGAGCTGAAGCGACAGGCAGCTCTTTTTTCCGAGTCAGATCTCGTCAGATTTTTTCATTCGCTCGCCGACACGGAAACAAAACTGAGCAAAGCAGCTCAACCGCGGTACCAACTCGAGATCGGATTGGTGAAATTGATGGAAATGCGGCGTCTGACTCCGCTCACCGAAATCCTTGACCGGTTGGCAAGGTTGGAACAGACTGTGCTCGGCAACACGCCGTCTCAGCAAACCAAATCTTCAGCACCGGCCGGCAGCAGCTCACAATCTGCACCACCGAAAACGACAGCCAATGAGCCGCCAGCACCGAAGACAATGGGCGGCTCGTATGCCGGCACTGGAGTCAAGCCCGCACTGGAAGACACTCCTGAGCCCAAGCTAAGCACTCCAGAGCCTTCGTTCGAACAAGCAACCCCTGTTTCATCGGATGTTGAGCGAATAAAAGCCGCGCTCGAAGGCAGGCGAAAGATGTTTCTCGTTACTGTAATCGATGCTGCGAGCTCAGTGACGCTTGGCGATAACGAGATCTGCATTGAATTTCAACCTGAGTCGCGACACCTGCGCGACACTCTAGCGAAGAGCGACAACATCAACGTGCTGCGAGAGATTTGTCGCGAGATCAAAGGGTCTGAGCTTGGCGTGCGGATTACCATTCAAGACCCGGAAGCAAACGCAGCACCTCCCTCAAGAGAGGATGAGGAACGCCGCCAAAAGCAACTTCTCAGAGAATCTGTCGAGAAGAACCCCGTCGTACAACAAGCCCTGCGGACGTTTCGCGGCGAGATTGTTGATATCCGAACCATCGAACCGGAACAGTAGTTAGCAGCTACCGTCCATAGATTCTTTCGAACAAACGCGTTTGGTCTCTCGTATATGTTTTCCGCAATGGAGGTGTAACTGAATGCGTGATCCGGTTCTGGCAGGTATCCTAAGTTTCGTAGTTCCCGGTGTTGGGCAACTTTACAACGGACGAATCCTTGCGGGTATCCTTTGGCTAATCATCACGCCGGGATTCTGGATTGGCACTGGCGGCACACTCGGCTGGATTTGCCACATTATCTCCGCCTACACCGCTTACTCGTACGCCAAGGACCACCCAGTCCGCGTTTAGGCTCGCTCTTTAGGTCCTCACCAACGAAGCATATTCGACGCGGCTGCTTCCCTTCTGCTAGTCTTTCCCCGTTTCCAAACAATCAATGACAGCTCTTCTTGATGACAATCCCCTACGTGCAGGTATGCGGCTCGAGCGCTCCGCTGAGCCTTGCGCACTGATCATCTTCGGCGCCACCGGCGACCTCACTCGACGTAAATTGATTCCGGCGCTATTTCGGCTTTCGTTGCAGCGACAGATACCCGCGGAGTTCGCGGTTCTTGGCGTCTCGCGTCAGCCGCTCAGCGACGACGAGTTTCGCTCAATAATGCACCAGGCGTTACAGGAGTTTGGTGACAAGGAAGAGTTTGACGAATCTTCATGGCAAAGCTTCGCAACCGGTCTTTTTTACGTGAATGGCGACTTTTCCGATACCGAAACTTATAAGCGTCTAGGGAGTAGGCTGGAAGAAATTGAATCGAGTCGAGGCGTTCCCGGGAATCGAATCTTATACCTTGCAACTGCGCCGGATTTTTTTGGTCCTATCGCGAAGAAACTCGGTGAAGCTGGATTGGCCCAGTCGCAAACAGGTTGGTCGCGCATCATTGTCGAGAAACCATTTGGCTACGATCTTGAAAGCGCGCGCGCCCTGAATGACGAACTGGCGTCTGTGTTCAGCGAGAACCAGATCTACCGCATCGACCACTACCTCGGAAAAGAGACGGTGCAAAACCTGCTCGTATTTCGTTTCGCCAACAGCATTTTCGAGCCACTGTGGAACCGGCAATACATCGATCACGTCCAGGTTACAAATGCAGAGACGGTCGGCGTGGAAGGCCGTGGTGGCTATTACGATAAAGCAGGCGTCGTTCGCGACATGATTCAGAATCATGTGTTTCAACTCATCTCATTGATTGCGATGGAAGCGCCGGTGAGTTTGGAAGCGAATAGCATTCGTGACGAAAAGACAAAAGCGCTAAAGGCGGTTCGAGCTATAAACCTTGATCGCGTTGATGAATTTGCGGTCAGAGGTCAGTACGGCCCGGGTTACGTGCTGGGTGAACCGGTTCCGGGCTATCGCCAGGAGCCAGGCGTTGATCCGAATTCTTCCACCGAGACTTTTGCGGCGTTGAAGCTTTACCTCGATAATTGGCGGTGGGCGGACGTGCCGTTCTACATTCGCTCAGGAAAACGGTTGCCGAAGCGGATTACTGAAATCGCGATTCAGTTCAAGCAAGTGCCGCATCGCCTTTTTACAAGTGCCGACAGTCCGCTCGAGCCGAATGTCCTGGTGATTCGTATTCAGCCAAACGAAGGAATCACATTGCGCTTCGGAGCTAAACTTCCCGGGCCGGCAATGCGAATTCGGTGGGTGAGTATGGATTTTCGATATGGCTCGTCGTTTGGCGCCAAACCACCGGAAGCATACGAGCGGCTGCTGATGGATTGCATGCTAGGCGATTCAACCTTGTATGCAAGGCGCGACATGGTTGAGCGTGGGTGGGAGATAGTGATGCCGATCTTAAACGCATGGAAGACGCCAGCCAAAGATTTTCCTAATTACGAAGCGGGGACCTGGGGGCCGAAAGCGGCCCTTGAACTAATCGAGAAGGACGGCGGAAAGTGGCGTAGACTCTAGGAATTTTCGATTTTCGATTTCCGATTTCGGATTTCAGATTGCGGATTTAGTTATGCACCAGGTGCAGTTAACAGAAACACTCGACGTCGAGGCTGTTGAACGCGAGCTGGCAATTCTCTGGACAAATTCTGCGGCCCAACATGAAGAGGCGTTAATGCGCACGCGCGTAGCCAACCTGATCGCAATCATTCCAGAACAGTCTCGTCTGGATGAGGTGAACAGTACGCTCGAGGATCTTAGTTCTGCTCATCCCAGCCGAGCGCTCGTGATTGTCGCCGAGCGCCATGCCACCGACCGCGATATCGACCTCTACATTTCTTCTTTCTATCAGAAGGACAGCTTTGGACGTGGAAGAGTTTGCTGCGAAGAACTCGTACTGATCGCGCGCGGAAAATATGTTCCTGAATTGCCGAGTGTTGCATTGCCGCTTTTGGTTTCCGACCTCCCGACATTTTTGTGGTGGCGCGACACTCTTGATACGCAAGAGAAACTGTTTCAAACGTTCTGTGACGCTGCCGATCGTTTGGTGATCGATTCGGCTGAAGTAGATAGCCCTGAGGCAACAGTCACAACAGTGTCTCGCCTGTACGAGGAAGGACGTCATGAGGACTGCGGAATTAGCGATATCAACTGGGCCCGACTCACCTCGTGGCGCGCGTTGCTAGCGAGTTTTTATGATGCGTCGCGCTATCGACCTGCGCTGGATCGCATCACCGAGGTAACCATCGACTACACGTCGCCTTCCGGAAATGCTGCCGCCATCGCGCCACAAGCATTGCTATTCGCCGGATGGTTGATGAGCCGCCTAGGATGGCAGTTAGCTCATCATGCCGCTGAAAGGGACGCAACAGCTTTCAGCTTCTATGCAGTTCACGAAGATCGCCTTATCAAGTTTCAGCTGAACCGTGTAGACCGGCCCGACATTCGTCCCGGACGTTTAGCGCGCGCAGAACTCGCGACAGATATGACGGGAGCGGGCTTCACTGTGATACGTCACGACAACGGCCGTCACCTGGAGACGCGAGCTACGATGGACGGTGTTGAACAACCCGGACGGGTGCTGCCGGTTAGGAACCGAAGCACAGCGCAACTGCTGGGACGAGAATTGGAGATTATTTGTAACGACAACGTTTATGCGGAGGCAGTACGCGTCGCTGCGAAGCTGCTCTCGTAGGGGGATCTAGCCGCGGATGAACGCGGATGGAACGCGTATCAGAAAAGAGCCAGAAAGCTAAGCGGTCTTTTTTCTGATCCGCGTCTTATCTGCGTCCTCCGCGGCTAAAGTCGTCCCTAAATTATTGACACTGGCCCAAAACCCTCCTTATATTTTCGCCTGAAAACATGCCGCGCACTCCCCACGCGCTTTGATTGCCACCGAACTTCGTTTAGCAATCTACCGTCGTGATCAGGTCGAAACAATACTCTCCCGTTTGGACGTCCGTTTATCTTCTTGGCGCGGTCCTGTTCGTTCTGACACTCACCTCGCCAACGGCCGTCGCCCGTGCCAAAGACACGTGGATAAAGGTACGTACCAACAATTTCCTGTTGGTCGGCAATGCCGGCGAAAAGGATATTCGTGAAGTAGCCGTCCGACTCGAGCGGTTTCGCGACGGATTCACTCGGCTCCTTCCGGGCTTTCGTTTCAGCACGGCCGCCTCGACCACCGTTATCGTTTTCAAAAGCAACGAATCCTTTGATCCTTACAAGCCGGTCTACCAGGGCAAGCGGAACAATGTCGCCGGTTACTTTCAGTCTGGAGAAGACGTCAACTACATCACGCTGACAACCGAACAACTCTCGGAAGATCCGTATCAAACGATCTTTCATGAGTACGTTCACTTGCTACTTCACAATACGTTGAAAAACGTTCCGCCTTGGTTCGACGAGGGCCTGGCTGAGTATTACCGTACGTTCGACCTCTCGGACAGCGGTCGAAAGGTGCTACTGGGGAAACTCATTCCCGCTCACTTGCGAATGTTACGCAATGAACCTTTGCTGCCGTTGCAGACGCTCGTAAATGTCGACCGCAAATCTCCGTACTATAACGAGCGAGATAAGACCGGAATTTTCTACGCTCAATCGTGGGCACTCGTCCACTATCTGATTCTCGGCGGTGACCGCAGACGACAACAGCAAATCGGCGCGTTTCTCGAATTGTTGCGCGAGGGAGCGAAAACCGACAAAGCCTTCCAGCAGGCGTTCGGAGCGGATTACGAGACACTCGGCGGCGAATTGAAAGCGTACTTGTTGCGTCAAACATTTCCAGTCCAGGTCGTGACCTTACCGGAACGACTTCCTTATCGCTCAAACTTTGACTGTGTTCAGATTTCGGAAGCTGAATCGCGCGCTTACCTGGGAGATCTCTTGTTGCACATCGACAGGTTGGATGAGGCGAGCGCAATTCTCGAGCAAGCCGTCGCATCGGATCCAAAACTGGCGCTTGCGCGCGCGTCGCTGGGCCTGGTGCGCGTGAAACAAAAACGTTTTGGTGAGGCGATAATCGAGCTGCGAAAAGCACAGGCGCTGGATCCTAACAATTTCCTGACTCATTACTATCACGCCTTCGCTCTCAGCAGGAGCGTGATGGACGACACTCTTACAGTCACGGATTACGCTTCGGAAACCGTCGACGTAATGCGAGAAGAATTGGAGCATGCAATAGAGCTGAATCCAGCTTTTCCTGAATCGTATGTGTTGCTCGCTTTCATCAATCTAACTCGCGAAGAAGAGCTGGATGAATCCATCCAGCTTGTGCGACACGCTTTATCGCTGGCTCCTGGGCGCGACGATTACGTTTTTATCCTGGCGCAACTCTACATGCGTAAACAGGATTTCAATACCGCAAGGCAGGTGCTCCAACCTATGTTGCGCGAGGGAGCTGACGAGACGATCCGGCAAAGCGGAATCACACTGCTGAACTCGATGAACAAAATCGAGCAGCAGCTTGAGCGGCTAAAAGCGGCCATGAACGCAGAAGGAAACGAGTCCGATGATTCATCCGACTCGAAGGAACCTTCGCTCGAACGTTTCCTGCGGAAACCGCAAAAAGGCGAACAGCGAGTGCAAGGATTGTTGGATCGTGTCGACTGTACGCCCGGAAAAATTCTCTTTTTGATCGACGCATTTGGCCAAAGGCTGACTCTTCACGCCAGCAGATTAGAACGTGTCCGCTTTGTCACGTTCACCGAGGGGATAGGACGCGAAATGACCTGCGGGCAACGACGACCTCCCAATCCAGTTGTCGTTACGTACTTACCAGCGAAGGACGCTCGAGCGCGAATTGACGGGGAGATGGTAGCGGTTGAATTCGTGCCTCCCGGATTCCAGTTGCAGAACCCATAGAAGAATTCAGGGTCGGACAGGTTTTCTGACTGGCGGGACTGCCGGTGGAATATCACCGTCATCAAGAACCGGTGTGGCGGAATTCTGAACCTGGGCCTTCGGGGTACCGCGTAGCATTGGTGGCAAATGCGGAGTTGGTAGTTTTACAGTCGCCACGGGTTCACTACTCCGGAGAATTGCTCCGCCACGTCCCGCGACCCAAATATTGGTGCCACCTCGGTAAGCAACGGCAAATAAAGGCGAGCTGGTAATGGACGGTTGTAGTTGCCACGTTTGGCCCCCGTCTTTTGTATTGAGAATTCTCCCCTGATCTCCGGTGACGAGAACGTCGTCACGACCAAGCGCGGCGACCGCGAAAAGATTGGTGGACAGACCACTCTCAAGATCTTTCCACGTCGCACCGCCATCGTCAGTTCGCAGAATAATTCCGCGGGACCCGACAATATAGCCTCGCTGAGCGTCAGCAAAAGCCACGGCGTAAAGCCATTCCTTCAGATTCCGATCAACCCGTGTCCAGTTTTCGCCACCATCTTCCGTTCGCAGGATCGTCCCGTTTGATCCGACAGCCACACCGCGTTTCGCGTCAACGAACTTAACGTCCTCGAGCCAATTGAAAGTATTAACTCGTTGGGGAACCCAGGTCTGGCCACCATCTTCGGTACGCAGGATCAATCCGCGAGCGCCAACGATCCAACCCAGCTCTGGCGAAACAAAATCGACACCGAGTAGATCCTCTTTAACCTGAGCTGTGACTGGCGACCAGGTTACTCCGCCATTCTTCGAGCTCAGTATTGTGCCGGCATCGCCTACAGCCCAGCCGACCTTCTCATTCACAAGCGTGATGTCGTTCAAGCGTGTCGTCGTGCCTGACGGTCGTACTGTCCAATTCTTTCCACCTGAACTGGTGAACAGTATCTTGCCTCGAGAGCCAACTGCCCACCCGTGCGAGTTATCGATAAAGCAGATGCTAGCCAGGTCCTCGCGGCCACCTTCCGTCAGTCGGCGCCAGGACATACCGCCATCGTCAGTTCGAACAACTAGACCGTCTCCTCCGGCAGCCCAACCAGTAAACTCATCCGAAAAGTAAACCGTCGCCAAACGAGGGCTGGTGCGCACGTTAATCGCAAGCCAGATCTTTCCTCCATCGCCGGTTGTCATCACCACCCCGCCGTCGCCCACTGCCCAACCATGAGCTTCATCGGTGAAGACAACTGAAAAGAGATCGGTTGTTGTCAACGATTCACGCGCGGTCCATGTCTCGCCTGAGTCATCGCTTTCGAGGATAGTTCCACGGTAGCCGACAGCGATCACATGTTTCGGTGAAGCGAATGTGACGCTTGTAAGAACTGAACTGGTCAGTCCCGTTTGTTGCTTCCAGTCGGCTCCGCCATTGTTGGTCACCAACAATGTCCCGCGTGATCCGACGGCAATTCCGTTGCGACTATTCGAGAAGGCAACACCAAACAAGTGTGCTGTTGTCTTGCTGTCCTGCGACCTCCAGGTGACTCCCCCGTCAGTCGTAGTGATGATTGCGCCAAAAGTTCCCACAGCCCATCCGTGCATCGGATTGTCTGGAGCGAATGTGACTCCAAAAAGGTGATCGCGAGTGCCGGTTTTACGCGCCGTCCATTTGCTGCCGCCATTGATCGTTGTCAGGATCACTCCTCGCGCGCCGGAGATGACTACGCGAGCGCGGTCCTTAACGTAAATTCCATAGAGCGTGCTGTTTGCGGTTGACTCCTGCAAGTCCCACTCAAAACCACCGTTATCAGTCCGTAGAATGACGCCGTCCGAGCCGACGGCCCAACCACGAAGTTGGTCACTTGCAAACTTGATCGAGTTAATTGAATTGCCCTGCGGTCGAGGGTTTTGCCACTCCCAACCGCTCAAATCCTGGGCCATCGCAACCAGCGGCGAGACAGCAAGAACGGTAAGTATGAGACTGAAGATGAAACCTGTTTGAGCTACGTGGGAGCAGCGCTTTCCGAGTTTATTTCGCACGAGCAGCAGCATTGGCCTTGATTCCAACTAATCCGGGAGAAGCACTATTTACTAGGGGGCTGGAATTATAGACGCCGGGGACGGTGAAAGCGAAGCAGCGCCGATTCTATTCGGCAGTGACGTCAGGCGATTGGGGGTCGATGGTCCCAACTTTTTCAATCGCTTCCTCCAAAATCTCTTCATCCACGTTGCCGGCAGAAGCGATTTTACGCGCTGCGCGATCCGCTGCCTCTTGAATGAGATGGCCGGCATGTCCTCGTGTCCATTCCCACTTTATTTCGTGACGCCGGCTTGCTTCGTCCAACCGTTTCCACCATTCCAGGTTTGCCTTGCGCTTGAAGTTACCCATCATCGTTTCTACGACATAACGCGAATCAGTAAAAAGGTGAACAAGGCAAGGCTCTCGCAAGGCCTCGAGACCAACTGCTGCTGCCGCAATCTCGGCCTGTTGGTTGGTGGCTCGGCCTAGATATTCTCCAAACGCACGCCAGTACCCGCGATAGCCAAGTAAAGCGACCGCGGCAGCTCGCGCCGCTTGCAAGCCATTGCCAAGGCTCGACCCATCGCAGAACATCGTCACGACCTTATTTGGACGATCCATAGGTTTGACATTGCGGATTGCGGATTGCGAATCGCGGATTGCGGATTGCGGATTTAATACAAACGTCGGCTGATCGACTTCGCTTGAACGACGCATCTTTCTGTAAACAATACAATCAATCGCAATTCGCAATCCGCAATCCGCAATCCGCAATTCTTACTCATTCACTTTCAATACCGCTAAGAACGCCTCCTGCGGAATCTCGACGCGACCCACTTTCTTCATCCGCTTCTTTCCCTCTTTCTGTTTCTCAAGAAGCTTTCGCTTACGCGTAATGTCTCCACCGTAGCACTTTGCGATTACATTTTTCCCCAACGCCTTCACTGTTTCACGCGCAATTACCTTGTTACCGATCGCCGCCTGAATAGGAACCTCGAAAAGCTGGCGCGGGATCAGTTGCTTCATCTTCTCAGCCAGAGCACGTCCCTTCGGTTGTGCAGTGCTGCGGTGAAGAATCAGTGACAGAGCGTCAACAGGTTCGCCGGCAACAAGAATGTCCAACTTGACCAGATCGCTTTCCCAATAACCAGCGAGGTTGTAATCCAACGACGCATAACCTCGAGACACAGATTTCAGACGATCGTAGAAGTCGAGCACGATCTCATTCAGCGGTAACTCGTATGTGAGCATCACACGATTGGTGGCAATGTATTCGAAGCCTTTTTGCACACCTCTTTTCTCCTCCAGCAGTGGAAGGATGCCGCCGAGGTGTTCATCAGGCGTCAGGATTGTGGCACGAATGATAGGCTCTTCGATCTTCACGATACGGCCTGGGTCCGGCATCTTTGCAGGCGAGTCAATCTCCGACACCTGACCATCTGAGGTCGTCACCACGTAGCGCACCCCAGGAGCCGTGCTAATGAGATCCAGATTGAACTCACGTTCGAGTCTCTCTTGCACAATCTCCATGTGCAGCAAACCAAGAAAACCGCAACGAAAACCAAAACCCAGAGCCGCCGAGGATTCCGGTTCGTAAAAGAACGAAGCGTCGTTCAAGCGAAGACGATCGAGCGCATCACGCAACTCTTCATATTGCACCGTGTCGACCGGATACAGCCCCGCGAAAACCATTGGCTTGATCTTTTGAAAACCTGGGAATGGTTCAGTGGTCGGCCTTGAGCTTTCGGTGATCGTGTCGCCAATCTCGACGTCGGCAACTTCCCTGATGGAAGCAGTAAGAAACCCAACTTCACCCATTCCCAACTCATCAATGGGAGTTGGCCGAGGACGGTTCACCCCGAGCGTCTCCACCTGATAGTCACGTCCGGTGTTCAAGAAGCGAATCTTCATACCTGGACGTATGCGACCGTCGATAATCCTGAAAAGAACGATCACACCGCGATACGAGTCGTACCACGAGTCAAAGATCAGTGCCTTCAGCGGAGCATTCGGGTTCCCTTTTGGCGGCGGCACGTCTCGGACTATTGCCTCGAGAACCTCAGCCATGCCCTCTCCCGTCTTTGCGCTGGTCAAGACGGCGTTATGCGTTTCTAAACCAATGAAGTGTTCAATCTGTTCGATGGCCTTCTCGGGTTCGGCGCCCGGAAGGTCGATCTTGTTTATGACTGGAATGAGCTCGAGATTGTTATCGATTGCCAGATAGGTGTTCGCTAAAGTCTGCGCTTCAACGCCTTGAGAGGCATCTACGATCAGGAGTGCACCCTCGCATGCCGACAACGAACGAGAAACTTCGTACGAGAAGTCGACGTGTCCGGGGGTATCGATCAGGTTGAGCACGTACTCCTTCCCATCTTTCGCCCGATAGGACAGACGAACTGCATGCGCTTTGATGGTAATGCCGCGCTCGCGCTCGAGATCCATGTTATCGAGCACTTGTTCGGACATTTCCCGCTCGGTCAAAGCTCCAGTGAGCTCGAGCAGACGATCCGCTACCGTCGACTTCCCATGATCGATGTGCGCAATGATTGAAAAATTTCTTATCCGTTCGGGATCCATAAACATTGGTCCGTGGTCAGTGGTCCGTGGCCCTGAATTCCGCGATAGTGTATGAACCACTGACTACCGACCACTGACAACTAATTAACGATCCTAATCATTAATATGCGCTTCAACGTACGCTCGCGCCTTCTCAGGCGTATTTAGCGACTGTGCAAACTCGGCATTGCTGATCAACCAAGCAACGTGGTCTTTCACAAACTCAGCATACTTATCGTTAGGGGTGCCATCTGCATCCATCAAGCCGAGCTTTCTCCAAACACGATGGACAATCTCCGTATCCTGAGTTGCAGATCCCGCCTGAAACAGCTTGTGCTTATCGTCGTCGGACATTGACGAACTGCTCGACTCAGCTTCACTTGCGTTGGCGTTTGCCGAGGAGTCTGAATTCGAGTTGGAGGGAAAGTCTCGACTGATATTCGCGTTGCGGTTTCTATTCGAATTCATCGACGGGGACCGAAATACGAAGAAGAGCACACACGCGAGCACTGCCAATACGATCAATCCCAGACAGCCTGCAGCGCCGCAGCCAATGGCTATTTTCTGATTTCGATTCATTTTGTTACCTTTTCGGTTAAGGGGTTGGAAATCGAGGTTGTTCGGGTCTATTCGCGTCGTTTCATCCAGGCTATGCAGCCTCTTAAATGAGACCTCATACTTTCACGGCTGGCATAATGGATCCGGCCGTGTCCGGGTAAGACCCACTCGAAGTCGTATTCCTGAAGTCTTTCCATTGAGCGGATTTGCTCAGTCCATGAATACCAACATGCGCTGCGAAAGGCGATGAGCCTTTCACGCACCGGCGACCATGCCAGATGATCTCCGGTAAAGAGAAACTTGTTCTTGTAAAGGAGTACAGCGTGCCCACGTGTATGACCAGGTGTTGGAATTACGAGCAAATCATCGTCGATTCGGAAACTACTTTGACCGTCAACCACGACTTCGACTCCGAGACGCCGCGCGCCATCGTCAGCATGCATGACTCTTTCACACCCGAACTTCTCGGCAAAGCGATGATGATCAGCGACATCATCACGGTGGGTGAGAAACATCGTGCGGATCCCGCCCATCTTAGTTATTCGCTTCACGAGTTGTGACGAAAAGCGCGGCGAATCCACAAGCACGTTTCCGCCTTCGCTCTCAGGTCGGGTAATAAGATAGCTCCACGCACCGAAGCTCGATTCAGACGTAAAGCCGCAGAAATAAACGTTCTCACTGATTTGGTAGGGAAACGCTTCGATTCCGATGCGATAATCGTGATGTTTCAGAGAACCAATCGAACCCGTAGGACACGCAACCAGCGCCATGAGTGCCAGCCGAGATTCCTCGTCAGTCTCGGGCTGACGGTACACAACGGAGTAATCGCCCTGATCGCGAAAAGTGGCGGGAGCCAACTGCCGGCACGCGTCACAGTCAATACAAGTTGAATCTACGAAGAAGTCGCCCGGGACATTCTCCGGGAGCTGTTTTTGGATACTTGCCATTGAAAATTCCTAAACGCATATTCTCGCAGAGATGGGCACTATTCAAGTCTTGCGCTTGCGCGAGCTTCGCGCGGACGACTAAGATTCGGTTATCTACCGAATACTTGTTCCGCTTTATCAGGAGACGAAAATGCATTCAATTCGAAAGTTAATATGTGCGACGTACGTGATGCTTACGGTCGTTGTGTTCGGCTCAGTAATCACTGCACAAACGGGTACTAACGGTGCTGTTGCAAAGAAGTACGGTATTCAGCCTGAAAAACCGGAAATCGAGGTTGGCCAGAAGATTCAGTTTTCGACAATTGCTGTGGACGAAAAAGGCCAACAGGTAACAGAAAAAGCGAGCACGTGGTTTGCAGCCCCTTTTGATCTTGCCAAAGCCGACGAGAGTGGAAACATCACCTTCTTCCAACCCGGCGAGGTCCTCGTCGGCGCAATCATCGGTGGCAAGCCTGTCTTCACGAAGGTGATCGTCAAACCAGCAGCCATAAAGATAGTTGAGATCCAGCAACCGGGTTCGCCGCTAATCGTCGGCGGCACGATGAAGCTCAACGCTACTACTCGAGTCGCCAGTGGTGATCCGCGTACAGATGTTCCCGTTAGCTGGAGCTCCCAAACTCCATCAGTTGCTGCGGTTGATGCCGCCGGAGTGGTCATTGGTCTCAGTCCTGGTAAAGCAACGCTGAAGGCTACTGCCGGCGCAGCCAGCACCAGCGTTGACGTAAATGTAATCAAAGCCTCAATCCGCGGGATTTCGGTGCAACCGATTAACACGACTGCGCGGACGGGCGACGTTGTTCACTTCAACACACTGACTCAGGGCGCGAGCGGAAGCTACGCTCCGCGATGGGCGGTAAGCGGCCAGGGAGCCACCATCGATGAGGATGGCGGGTTCATAGCCGATCTTCCGGGAACATATGTCATCACCGCTGCGATCGGCGACAAGATTGCAAACGCTTCAGTTGTCGTGACACCCCGAAATGCTGAACGAGAGCTTGACGTCATCGGACGCGCTCCTCTGAAGGATTTCGAGGGTGCGGAACTGTGGATCATCGGCAACTATCTCTACTACTCAACTATTGCAGATAAATTCTTCGTTTACGACATCTCAGATCCTGCAAATCCGAAGCTGACGGACACGGTTAAGGTTGATGCGCGCATCATTAATG
>JBKPAC010000172.1:0-4167 GCA_046726175.1 Acidobacteriota bacterium | reverse complement strand
GTCTTGAGGAAGTCGGCAAACGGCTGCAGCACACCTCCGTACCCAACGCGATTTGGACCCAATCTACCCTGAAGGAAAGCCAGGACGCGCCGCTCTGCCAGTACGGTGAACGCACATAGAAGCATGATCGTGAGGAAGGCGATCGTGATTGCCACGAAATAGAGAATGATGTTGACAGTTAGTTCCATTCGCCTTCTTAGTCGCCTGCGACAGCGCGTTCCTGGCGCAGGTCGGCGTCAATTGTGATTTGGTACAAAGGCGAGATCCGAACTGTATCAGGGCGTGGGTTACCGCCGGCAAGCAGATGAAACTGTGGGACCTTGTCGGTAAGCGTTCCAATCTTGAAGAGTTCGTGGCCAACTTCCGGCGTCTTTGAAATCTTTTTAGCTTCGGGCTCGACGGTTTCAAGACGGCGGCGTATCGCAGCAACCCTCTCTGAAGAAGATTGCCGTTCGGCAATTGCGTGTTTTACCTGAACAGGCCTGGTCTCATCTTTCAGTACTGGATAACGCAAGCCAGAATAAGCAGGAACACGCTCAGCAATCTCGCGAAATACTGCGCTGGCGGACATCTCAAATCCGAAATCAACTCCAAGCTCGTTGGCGAGCTGCGCTGTAATGATCCAATCGGATTTCGCTTGATGCACCGGAGGAATTGACTGCCGCACGCGTTGCACAAACCCGTCGTTGTTCGTGAAGGTGCCATCGACTTCCGCAAACGATGCCGCGGGAAGTATTACGTCGGCAAATTCCGTCGTTGACGTCTCGAAGAGTTCCTGGACCACGAGAAAGTCGAGAAGGCGTAGCGACTCTTCGCGCCCATCAAATTGCTCAGGAAGAAAGCTACCAGCAATGTACATCGCCCGAATATCTTCGCCTGCGCTTTCAAGGATCTGCGTTGCAGTCTTAGCTCCGTCGTCAAGTCCCATGTCATGAGCACCGACGCTGTTGTTGAACAACGGTAGTGGGTGCAACAGAACGCGACGGCCGTCGGAGTTCAGCGAGTGCGGCAGTTGTGCAAGCAAAGCTTGCGATTCTGAGCTGAGCTTGCCGCCGAACATGATGACGAGATCGCCTTGTGTATCGGAAAGCGCCTGGCGCAGTTTGTCGAGCTCCGACTGCTGAATCTGTGCTTTTGCGGTAATTAGTGCGTCGTTGTCGCTACCGGCCAGCGCCAGAGCAATCGAATCTTCAGTGCCGGGCATTAAATGAATGAACTGCGAAGCTTGCTCGCGCAAACGAATGGGCACGGAGTGAGCGATGATCAGTTTCGCGCCACCGTTGCGAACGGCCTGACGAACCTGCTTGCCGGTCAACGGTTGCAGTTCTTCAGGTTCGCCGCCGATCAGCAGAATTGTTTTGGCGTATCGGATATCACGATGCGTGCTCAGCGGTCCACTGAGACTGTCGAAGAAGGGTTTCAGACTAAACGCATCGGTGTTCGCGTAATTATCTGTTCCAACGAGTTCCGTCGCGAATTTTTTGAGTGTATACAGCGACTCATTGGTTAGACGCGGGCTACCCACTACAGCAATGGAGCTGCGGCCATGCTTTTCGGCAATCTCGTCGAGTTTGCGCGCGACATGAGTAATTGCTTCATCCCACGTTGCAGGAATCAGCTTGCCGCCCTTCTTGTAACGGATCCTCGGTGTACGCAGGCGATCTTCGTGGTTCACAAACGGATGTCCAAAGCGTCCTTTCACACAAAGGAACTCTCCATTGAGACCGTTTACGTACCGATCCCTTGCGACAACGCGCATCAACTCGCCTCCGCGCGACCCTAGCGACATCTGACAACCATCAGAACAATACGTGCACGTAGATTTTGTTTGTGTCAGTTCCCAAGGTCGAGACTGGTGACGATAGGTTGCGTCCAGCAGAGTGCCCGTGGGGCAGACTTCGATGCAGTTGCCACACTGTGAACAATCGAGCCACCCGAGATACGTTCCGATAACCGTTCCTGCCCCGCGACCTCCCGCTTCGATTGCGTCTTCACCCATCCATTCGTCACACACTCGAGTGCAACGCTTGCAGAGAATGCAGCGTTGGGGATCGTTCGCGACCATCGGTGAGAGATATCGCTCGGGATGATAATTCTTTCGTTCAGTGAATCGTTCCTCGAGTCCACCCCAATCGAAAGTCATCTCCTGAAGTTCACATTCGCCACCACGGTCACAGACCGGACAATCGAGCGGGTGGTTGGCCAGCAGAAACTCCAGCATCGCGCGTTGAGCTTTTTCAATCTCTTCGCTTTGCGTGGTCACGACCATTCCATCGGTGCAGGTGATGGTGCACGAGGTTTGTAATTTCGGCATCTTCTCGATGCGCACCAAACACATGCGGCAGGAAGCTTGGAGCGCAAGGTCCGCGTAGTAGCAGAAGGAAGGGATGTCAAAACTATTCTCGCGGCAGACGTCTATCAGCCGGGCGCCCTTCGGCACCTGAAAATCTTTGCCATTAATAGTGACTTTTATAAAATCAGCAGACACGGTTTACCTACCGTTTGTCAGGTGCTTCTTGAAATCTTCCGGGAATCTTTTTATCGCCGACTGGATCGGCCAGGCTGCCGCATCACCAAGCGGACAGAAGGATTTGCCCTCAATGTTGTCGCAGAGGTCGAGCATTAACTGTGCGTCTTCCGGCACACCACCGCCTCCCGAAATCCGTTTGAAGACCTTCACCAACCAATCGGTGCCTTCGCGACAAGGTGTGCACCAGCCACACGATTCGTGTTTGTAAAACTCTGTCAGATTCTTCGTGGACTCAAAAACATCAACGGTCTCATCCATGACGATGAACCCACCTGAGCCAACCATCGAACCTGCTGCGACCAGCCCTTCATAATCCATTCGAACGTCTTTACCCAGGATCTGATCGGCGCGCATGATGTAAACCGAAGATCCTCCGGGAATCACGGCCTTCAGCTTCTTCCCACCGATCATGCCCTCGCAATCTTGCATGATGAACTTTTCCATGTCGTCATAGCCCATCGGTAATTCGTAGACGCCGGGTCGGTTGACATGCCCTGAAACTGACCAGAGCTTAGTCCCTCCACTTTTTTCAGTGCCAAGTTTCTGATAAGCCTCGCCGCCAATATTAATAATGTCTGGGACTGCCGTGAGCGTTTCCACATTGTTCACGACCGTGGGACAGGCATAGAGTCCGGACACAGCAGGGAAGGGAGGCTTCATTCTCGGATGGCCTCGCATTCCCTCCAACGAGCTGAGCAACGCAGTCTCTTCACCGCAAATGTAAGCGCCGGCCCCAGTGTGTGTGTAGATTTCGCACGCAAAGTCGGTATTTAGAATTTTCTCGCCCAACAGACCCGCGCTGCGTGCTTCGTCAAGAGCGCGATCCATGATGTCGATCAAGTACTTGTACTCGCCGCGCGTGTAGATGTAGTTGGTCCGAGCTCCGAGCGCGTAGGCGGCGATCAACATGCCTTCTATCAGCATGTGTGGATCGCGTTCCATCAAGTAGCGATCCTTGAAAGTACCTGGCTCAGACTCGTCAGCGTTGCAGACCACGTACTTGGGTTTCGGCGAGTCTTTTGGAACGAAGCTCCACTTCATTCCTGTCGGAAAGCCCGCTCCACCCCGGCCGCGTAAAGCCGATTTCTTTACCTCATTAATCACGTCGTCCGGAGACATAGACGTGAGCGCCTTCTTGAGCGCTTCGTAACCACCGTTTTTACGATAGACGTCCAGGCTCCGCGAGTTCTCCAAATGAACTCGCGCGAGCTGACGGGGTTCGCATCCTATGGCGCCAATGAACATCGAAAACCTAAGCCAGCGAATCCAGAATTTGATCGACCTTCTCAGTCGTCAAATTCTCGTGGTAATCAAAGTTAAGTTGAAACATCGGGGCTGTACCGCATGAGCCGAGACATTCAACTAACGAAACAGTGAACTTTCCATCTGCTGTAGTCTCACCCGGCTTGATGCCAAGGCGATCGCAGACGTGCTTTGTGATTCTTTCCTCTCCCATGATCTTGCACGACAGAGTCTTGCAGATCTGAATGTGGTATTTCCCGACCGGAGACGTTTGGATCATCGAATAGAAGGTCGCTACTTCCCAGATGTCCGTGTACCGGAGTTTCAATTTTTTTGCGAGATAGGCGACGCCCGGTGGATCGAGGTAACCACGCTCACGCTGCACAATGAACATC
>JBKPAC010000171.1:0-24709 GCA_046726175.1 Acidobacteriota bacterium | reverse complement strand
GATGTAATCTGGCCTCAGAAAATATGGACTCCAACCACGTCAAGGTGGGTTATGACAGACGGGAAGCAAGCGCCACAGAACATTCAGGATGCCTTCCTAAATACAGTCAGGCGCGAGAAAACCACCGTTACTATTTACCTGTTAAACGGTGCGAAGCTTACGGGCCGCATCCGAAGCTTTGACAAGTTTTCCGTGCTGTTGGAGTCTGGATCGCTCGAGCAACTCATCTTCAAACACGCAATTTCCACCATCTCTCAGGCCAGAAAGTCCGCCGGCGCCGACCTTAGACCTCAGGTTAATGCCGAGGTCCAAACCGCTCCCACGCCTCATCTTGCTGACTCGCCTGAATCATGACATTCGTTTAAACTCTCGCGGTACTTTTACCTACAATCCGAGGACCTGTGACCGGAACCTTCATTACCTTCGAGGGAATCGATGGGAGTGGAAAATCCACTCAGATGCGTTTGTTGGTAAGCCACCTTCGCGCGCTGGACTGTGATCTGGTAGTGACGCGCGAGCCTGGAGGGACGCCGCTCGGGTTGCGCCTCAGAGCAGCGCTACTGGATGCCCAGGAACAGGTCGATCCACTGACAGAACTGCTCGTGTTCGCCGCCGACAGGGCCCAGCACGTCCGACGGCTGCTGCGGCCGGCGCTCGAGTCGGGATCAGTTGTTCTGTCCGACCGCTATGCAGATGCAACCGTAGCTTATCAAGGAGCTGGACGGGGCTTCCCACCCGAGCTGATTTCAGAAATCATCCAGTTGGCAACTGAAGGGCTTCGTCCAGATCTTACTTTGCTGTTTGATGTCTCGGTTGATGCCTGCCTGGAACGAACGCGAAGGCGCACAAACGGCAAGCATCGAGTCGATCGACTCGATGATGAAAACCCGGATTTTCATCGCCGAGTGCGTGAGGAGTATTTGCGAATCGCGAAGAGCGAGCCGGATCGTGTGAAGATCATCGACACCTCTGGTTCGGTGGAACAAACACACGAACAAGTCAAAGCTATCATCATTCCATTCTTAAAGAGTCGCGGTTGTGATCTGCGCGAACTACTACGATCCCGAAGATTAAAAACCAGTCATTGCTAACAATCGATGTTCAATCAATTAACAGGTAACGAAAGAGTCAAAGAACTTCTGCGGCGCATGCTTGAGTCGAGGCGCTTGCCCGGTGCGCTTCTGTTCAGTGGCGAAGAAGGAGTCGGTAAGAAGTTATTCGCGCTCGAATTAGCAAGAGCTCTAAACTGCCGCAATAAACAGGGAGTGGAAGGTTGCGGCTCGTGCGCTGTGTGTAAGCGAATAAGCAAATTCAACTTACCTGATTCGGAAGAGAGCGACGATTGGAAAAGCATTTTATGGACCGATCACGGAGACGTCGGGATGGTAGTCGCCCCGAAGCGCGTGCTGCTCGTGCATCAAATGCGACAGATCGAGCGTGAGGCTAATTTCCGACCGTTCGAAGGCTCAGCTCGAGTTTTTCTGATCGATGATGCTGATAAGTTGAACGAGCCTTCAGCAAATGCCTTGCTCAAAGTTTTGGAAGAGCCGCCAGAGACTTCTCACCTGATCCTGATCACGTCGCGACCAGCAATGTTGTTACCGACGATACGATCGCGTTGTCAGATGATTCGCTTTTCACCGTTGACACCCGAAGAGATTGAGAATTATCTGGTCGAAAACAATATCGATGCAGGAGCAAGAGCGCGGTTGCGCGCGAGAGTTGCTCGTGGAAGCCTTGGTCGGGCGCTGTCAAGCGACCTCGAAGGGTTTACAGAACAACGAAAAGACATGCTGCGATTGCTTAATGCGCTGGCAGCTAGCGATCGCATGCAGCTGCTTCGGTGTTCAGAACAGTTGAATGATGCTGCCTATAAAGACGAGTTTGAGACTCGATTGGATCTGTTGGAGACATTGATTCGAGACGCTTTGGCACTTTCAGTGGGTGCTCGGGAAGCACAGATCATGAATGCGGACCTGACAACTGAGCTAATTCGGATTGGTAAGAATATGAGAACAGGGCGGGCTGCGTCGTGGATTGCGCTGATTGAAGATCTGCGCGAGCAGCTGGTAGTAAATATCAATCGAAAAATCGCAAGCGACGGGTTAGTGATGTCGATGGCCGCCGCCTAGACTATAGATTTTAGATTTTCGATTTTTAGTTCCGATCTCAGATCGAAAATCTAAAATCGGAAATCCTAAATCCCTACTTCCCGATCTCGACTAAGTCCGGCTTCTTTGCGTCGGCGCCTTCAGCGAGTAGCTTCTCAGTCTCTTTCACAAACGCCTCTACGATATCCTCGCCGGCAACCTTGCGCATCGGCACGCCATTCTTGAATATCATTCCAACACCGCGGCCAAATGTAACACCGAGCTGCGAATCATGAGCTTCACCTGGGCCATTCACCGCACAGCCCATGATCGATAAATGCAGCGGCTCTTCAACATGGGCCAGGCGCCGTTCAATTTCGGTCACTATCTCAACAAAGTTGTCCACATCGAGACGACCGCACGTCGGACACGCGACAACAGTCACGCCGCGCGAGCGCAGCCCCAGCGACTTGACGATCTCCCAGGCCACCCGCACTTCTTCCTGCGGCTCAGCAGCGAGCGACACTCGAATCGTGTCGCCGATCCCTTCATGAAGAAGAATTCCGAGTCCAATTGAGGATTTGACGGTTCCTGTAAATGCCGTTCCCGCTTCCGTCACACCAAGGTGGAAAGGATAATCAACTTTTTCTGCGAGCAACCGATAAGCGGCGACAGTGCGATGAACGTCCGATGCTTTCAAAGAGATAATCGTGTCAGTGAAGCCGAGATCTTCAAGGATCTGGATATGTCTCATCGCTGACTCGACCATAGCTTCAGGAGTCGCCGTTCCGTATTTAGCCAGAAGATCCTTTTCGAGCGAGCCTCCGTTCACTCCGATTCTAATCGGAACTTTTTGAGCCTGAGCCGCTCGTACGACTTCGCGCACTCGTTCGTGTTTACCAATATTTCCTGGATTCAGCCGCAGCTTGTCGATGCCGGCTTCCAGAGCCAGCAGGGCGAGTTTGTAGTGGAAGTGAATATCGGCAACGAGCGGCACATCGGGGACGCGTTTCCGAATCTCCTTCAGTGCATGCGCAGCATCCTGATCTGGTACCGCCAGTCGAACGATCTCGCAGCCGGCTCGCACCATCTCTTCAATCTGAGCTACCGTCGCGCCGACGTCGGCGGTATCCGTTTTGGTCATTGATTGGACCACCACGGGGGCGCCGCCGCCGATCATCACATTCTTAACTTGAACCGCTTTAGTTTTTCGCATGCTGGTTTATTTCCAAAGATTACAGGAGAAGCTTTGGAAATCTCATTTCGCAGGTGCCGAGGCCGGTGGAGGTTTCTCATCGCTCGAACTGCGGGTGAACGTCTTCAAGACGTCGTTAGTGATTACAAAAACCATCAACAAGATGACCATCACGAAACCCACTTGTTGAATGCGCTCGCGGACGCTTGTTGAAATCGAAAGACCGACAGTCGCGAGCAGGCCTTCGACGAGCAGCAAGAAGATCGCGCCGCCATCGAGAACTGGAATTGGCAGCAGATTGAAGATGCCTAAGTTCAAGCTTAGGAAAGCGAGGGTTTGAAACAGTCCGCCCCATCCAAACCTTTGTACTGAAGTTGACGCAGCCTTGTAGATTCCCACCGGACCCGACAGCGTATTTCGAACGGAGCGCTGTCCCGTAAAAAGTTGACCCAGCGCCTTTCCTGTGAGCCGCAGAATCTCGATGTTCGTTCGTACAGCGTAGCCCGCAGCCAGACCGATTCCCGCGCGCTCGAAAGGAATCTCCTCGCCGGTCTCGATACCGAGTCGATCGCGACCGTCAGGCAGG
The DNA here is from genome assembly GCA_046726175.1 of Acidobacteriota bacterium. Classification (GTDB taxonomy): domain Bacteria; phylum Acidobacteriota; class Blastocatellia; order Pyrinomonadales; family Pyrinomonadaceae; genus PSRF01. The sequence goes on along the minus strand of JBKPAC010000171.1, from coordinate 20,838 downwards.
CGGCGGCTCTGCGTGGTAACGGGTATGGACTGCCCGTGACGCTCAATCGTTAGGTTGATGGGTTGGCCCCGATGATCCCGAATGTACTGAGTAACCTGCTCGGCGCTTCTGACGTTTTCGCCGTTGATTGCAGATATTCGATCGCCAGTCTGTAGCCCCGCTTCAGAAGCCGGCGAATTTGGCGTTACATCGCGAATGGTTACCGGCAAACCACCGTAATCTGGAATGAAATCGAGAGTACCCGCTGTCTCGCCGTCTTCAGTGCGAGGTGTAGGTCTTATCGTGAGCTTCAACGATTCGCCAGATCTATCGACCGTGACCGGTAAGTCCTGACCCGGCGAAAGTAGCGCATCTCCACGAATTAGATCCCAGCGCGGGTTTTCCGTTCCGTTGAAAGAAGTTATGCGATCACCCGACTTTAGTCCCGCTGCCTCAGCGGCGCCACCGCGAAACACGTAACTGACAACGGGCGAAGGGGTGGCAGGAACTCCGTACATCAACGCCGCAGCAAAAGGAATCGCCAGTGCCGTCAGAATGTTCATGACGGGCCCGGCCAAGGCCACCAGGATCCGCTGCCAACGCGGCCGCAGATTGAACATCTGCTCTGGTGGAATGTCTTTCGCGCCTTCGCCTTCCAAAGGAGCGTTTGATTCATCACCACCGAGCTTTACATAGCCTCCGAGTGGTATGGCAGAGACCCGATAGTCGGTATCTGCCTTTTTAAACCCAAAAAGACGCGGACCAAACCCGACTGAAAACGTTTCGACGCGAATCTTAAATAGTTTAGCCACCAGGAAGTGGCCGAATTCGTGCAGCACGACCGCTGCGCCCAGCACAAAAATAAAGCTAAAAATACTGATAAGAACTGCAGACATTAAATTATTCTCTCTAGTTGACTTCCCTGTTCGTGCTACACATTCGACCCTTGATAATTGCCGAAACGAGTGTATCCGTCGCGTAAGCAGTCAGTCAAACAGTCTTTTCCGCCAATATCCCACCGCTTTTGCATAGTTTTTGAATCGCCACGTTCGCCTGCCTCCGTGCAGATCGATCGGCAGCGAGCACCGTTGCAATGTCCCTCACCGGCTCGTTCACGTGACCATCCATCACATTCTCAATGATGCGCGGAATGTCTGTCAGGTTTATCTGCATTTCGATGAAGGCACGCACGGCTTCTTCGTTTGCCGCATTCATTGCTGCCGGCAAAGTACCGCCTTCGCGTAGCGCACGGTATGCGAGTGAGATACATGGAAATCGTTCGTGATCCGGAGGTTCGAAGTGAAGTGCGGAAAGGGCAGCAAGATCGAGCGGCGGCAAATCGCAAGCGTGACGTTCAGGGTACGTCAGCGCGTACTGGATCGCGTGACGCATGTCCGTGACACCCAGCTGAGCCAGAACTGAGCCGTCGATGAGCTCAATCATTGAATGAACGACTGACTCAGGATGCACCAGGATGTCGATTTGATCCTGTGCAAATCCAAACAACCAGTGCGCTTCAATTACTTCGAGACCCTTGTTCATCAAAGTCGCCGAGTCGATAGTGATCTTCGCTCCCATGTTCCAGGTCGGATGTCGCAGAGCTTCGGACACGGTGGCGTTCTGCATTTCCGCCTTCTTTCTGGTGCGAAACGGCCCGCCTGAAGCTGTAAGAATAATTCTTCTTACTTCCGCGTGTTGCTCGCCTCTCAGGCATTGATGCAGTGCATTGTGCTCGGAATCGACAGGGAGTAATTCTGCGCCGGACTGTCTGGCCGCCTGGGTCATCAGCTCGCCCGCCATCACCAGGGTCTCTTTATTCGCAAGCGCCACCCGCTTGCCTGATTCGAGCGCTCGTAATGTGGGAAGGAAACCGACAGCGCCGACGGTTGCTGAAACGACACAATCAGCTTGAGAATGCGTAGCTACTTCCACAAGACCTGCTTCACCGAATACGATCCGCGGCAAGTCGACGTCTCGTTCGAAAAGCAAAGCTCGTAGATCGTACGCGGCTTCTTCGTTTTCAACTGACACTACCTCCGGCAGGTGAACAGCAACTTGATCGGCGAGAAGTTTGATATTTCGTCCCGCGCCCAATGCGACGATTCGGAACCGCTTACTCCCGAGCGATTCGACAACTCGTAAGGTGTTGCAGCCAATCGAACCGGTCGAGCCGAGTATTGCTACTCCTTTGAGACTCATATTTGAGCAACCAGTGGGGTGATAAGGAGAAAGGAATCGTAGGGGTTGAGTAAATCTATCGTCTGACCCGCTTCGTTTTTGTAAGAGGCGGAAGTGACGCGCCAGGGCTGACCGCTTGTGTACAGCATCTCAACGGTGGCATCGACGATTCGTTTCTCGCCAATGACCTTTAAGCCGAGTGTCGCAGTGCCGTTGCCATTGCTGATGTTGACATTGCCTGAGACGAGCGTACCGAAGTCTTTAATATCGCCGATGTCCTTCTTTAACTGCTCGTTGCTTCGCAAAAACTCCTTCGCTGTCACAGCGGCATCGCTGTTTCCGAATGAGTAAAGCGTAAAGATGATGACACCGCCAACAAAAACCCCGACAAGAATGCCAAATGCGATCACCACGGCCGCGATGATCAGGACAATCTTTTTAGAACTCATAAACGCGCGCGTATTCTGCGCTTAACCGCCAATCAGATAAATGCGATCGAAATAGAGTTTCGCAAAATAGTAGATGAGCGGCGCATTGAAGAGCAAGCTATCGAGCCGATCCAGCAAGCCACCGTGACCCGGAAGAAGATTCGCTGCATCTTTGGCTCCAGCTCCGCGCTTAAAAGCGCTTTCCGTCAGGTCTCCCAGCAGGCCTGTGATGGACATGATAACGGCGACGGACACCGCCCACTTCAACGGAAAATCGCGGAAAAACCAGAAATGGGATAGGACAGCCATCCCTGCTGCAGCAAGTAAACCGGCCACCACACCTTCCCAGCTTTTGCCGGGACTGATCGCGGGCGCGAGCTTGTGCCTGCCGAAAGATCGACCAACGTAGTAAGCAGCGACATCAGCCCCCATCAAGACCAGAAAGAAAAACGACAGGAGATGAGTTGACAGCTTCTGCTCAAAGCCTGTCCGCACAGCTACAAGATGACCGCCCAGAAGTGCGACGTACAGCACACCGAGTATCGTCGAGCCGGCATTCGCGATGAGCTTGTCGAAGGGGCCTCCTCTCAACGTTGCAGCGATCAGCGTCCCCATTGTGAAGACGATCAGGATCAACTGGATCATCAACAAGTCCGCAGGCTTACCGGGCTCACTAAAATAGAAAACTGTGAAAAGCGCTCCGGAGCCAAGGAATCCAGCTGCAATGTCAGGTTTGAGCTCACGTCGGCGCGCGAGTAAATAAAACTCGTAAAGGCCCAAGACCATTGCTACAGCAGCGAGTAATACAAACAGCAGCTGCAACCAGGAAACCAGGATCGAGGCGATTAGTATCGGTAGGGCGATTGCTGCCGTCAGAATGCGAGGCAGCGACGATTGGGTTTTAGTTTGCGGTTTCAGTCTATGAATCCTGAGTACGATTGGGATTCCCGCGGGCTATTGTCCGCTTGCGATCAGCTTGAGACCGCCGAATCGCCGATCGCGCCCTTGGTAATCGACTATTGCTTCCAACATATGAAGCCGGCGAAAATCCGGCCAAAGAGTATCCGTCACATACAGCTCGCTGTAAGCCGTTTGCCACAGCAGAAAGTTCGAGATGCGCAGCTCGCCGCTGGTCCGAACAAGAAGATCCAATTCCGGCAAATTGCGTGTGTAGAGTTCGTTTGCGATTCGTTCCTCAGTCAGTTCGTCTGGAGGGTTTCCTTCGTCAGTCAGCCTCCGCACAGCTGCTTTGCACGCGTCCACGATCTCGGCGCGACCACCGTAGTTCAATGCCACAGAAAGAATCATTCCGGTGTTTCGCGCAGTGCGCTCGGTTGCTTTGTTGATTTCGCTCCGCACATTTTCATTGAGAACACCAGTGCGTCCGATTGTCTGAAACTTGATGTTCTGGCGATCGATCTCATCGAGTTCCAGCCGAAGATAACGCCGCAACATCCGCATCAGTGCATCCACTTCATACCGCGGACGCTTCCAATTCTCCGTGGAGAACGCGTAGAGGGTCAGCGCCTGCAATCCCAATCTCGCGCCCGTATCGACGGAGGCGCGAACAGCTTCAACTCCAGCGCGATGCCCCGCGATCCTTGGCTGTCCTCGTTGTGCTGCCCACCGCCCGTTGCCATCCATAATGATAGCTACGTGGCGAGGCAGACGATCCCATGAAATCCTGGACAGGAGCTGTTCTTCGCGGCTTCCCTTTCGGACTTTACCGGCAAAATTCGTGAGCATGTTGGTCGAACTGAAGTGGCTGAGGTTCCTTTCCGCCTCTGAACAAAAAGAATTGCCGCTCGACATTCTTGCCGCAACCTTACCGGCTGTCAATGTTTGGTAAAGCACTTTGCTACTTTTTCGGCTTTGCGTGACTCTAGAAGTTAATCGTAACGCACAGACAATAACGTCAGGCCGCAGGCGGGTGCTGTTGCGGCCACCAGTGAACGGTCGCCTTCTTGAATTGCTCGTTTTACTAAATCCGCAGCCACCTCATTTCTTCCCACGGCCAAGAGCGTTCCAACAATCGACCGTACCATGTAACGAAGGAAGCCGTCTGCAGAGACGCGTATTTCAATCATTCGACCTGGGGCTCGCGAATCAACGCGCTCCTGAATCTCCAGCTTACTGATTGTTCTGATCCGGCTTTCCGCATCAGTCTGAGCTGCAGAGAAAGCGGTCCAGTCGTGCTCGCCCAAAAACAGATTCGCAACTTCGCGCATCCTTTCCAGGTTCAGTGAGCGAGCTTCGTGTAGCGCATAGCGGATCCAAAACGGCGAGATAACCGGCCCGTTCACGATTCGGTAAATGTACGTCTTCTCTTTGGCCGAGTAGCGTGCGTGAAATGACTCGTCAACATTCTCCACAGCGACTATGCGAACATCGCGCTCGACATTTCCGTTAATCGCGCCCCTCAGTTTTTCCGGTGTCATCTGACGCTCGAGCATCACGTTGGCAACCTGTCCTTCGGCATGAACACCGGCATCTGTTCGTCCGGATCCGTGAAGGATCACATCGTGACCTTCAACGAGGCTCAATGCTTTGGTCAGTTCGCTTTGAACGGTGCGTAGCTCACCCTGCTGCTGCCAGCCATGAAAGTCAGTGCCGTCATACTGGATCGTGAGCTTGAAATTCATTGAATAGTTGATCTGTCGGGCACAATCTCCGCCACTATCAGATCCGCAACGAGTTGTTGGGCCGACTGAAGCACAGTCCCCGAAGCATCCACAATGCGCGACGAACCGAAGGAGACGAAGCCATTGTTACGACCTGCGACATCGGCGCGAATCACGGAAACCTGGTTCTGTGCTGCACGAGCGATATCAGTCTTGCGAGATATGGAAACCAGTTCCGGTCCACCTTTCGCGGGCGGTAGGCCATTATTTGACGGGATGAACAGAGCCGAGGCACCTTGAGACACCATAACTTTGGCTGGCTCATCGTACGTTGAGTCAAGACAGATCACGATACCGAATGTGAGATCGCCGACTGTAAAGATGGGCATCTTGTTTCCGGGTACGTAGATTGATTTGTTAATTGCCGTGTGGAGCTTGCGGTAAATGCCGAGAATCGATCCTTTATGAAAGACTGCCGCCGAATTATAGAGCCGCCCGGTTCGATCGGTTTCGGTGAAACCCAGAATCGTCGTGACTTTGTTGCTGGCAAGCGGTTCCAGAATCGACTGCAACTGACCTGACTCTACGTCGATCGCGATCTCGGCCGGCCGCCGCACATAGTCTGCAAGACCTCCAAGCACTCCCTCGGGGCAGCATAAGATCTCTACACCGTTTGACTCACACCAGGTCACCTGTTCGCGAATCAGGGGCAGGATGTCCATCGACATCGTGGCGTGCAGCGGAGCCTGATAAGCAGCAACCTTCATTAAGAATCAGATACTTTGAGCGAACTCGCGCAGACGACGATTGAATGACGGTGCGTCATCCCAAAAAGCTGCGTGGCCTGTCCCTGGCATCACATGAATTTGGGCATGACCGAGTCCAGCCTTGTGCTGCTCAACGATGTCAGGGGTAACGATTGCATCAACGCCTCCATGCGTGATCAGAACAGGCTTTCGTATAGTTGGTAGCAAATCGTCATTGTCGAGAGCTCGCGAGAATAAACCCTGACGAACATAGGAAGGAACCGATACGCTGTACTCGAGCATCTGTTCCAACTCCGCGGCTGAAGGTGCCTTGGCGAAACACAATTGAAGCAATGACTTCAGACTGCTCCTAACCTCCTGATCATCTGTCGAAAAGAAACCTGGCACGAGACCGATAAACTCGGGACTTATAACCGCCATTGCCGCTTCGCTGCCGAGCTTCGTGATACCACCAACAAAGTGAATACCGCCAATCTTGTCCTCGCCGTGATGACGTATGTAATCAAGGATTATTATCGGGCCGTAGGACCACCCAGACAGGATCGGATGGTCGAGATCCAATGTGTCGATGACTGCCTTAACATCATCCGCCCACAGTTTTGAATCGCCGTAAGCGTCGTTCGGCTTATCGGAAAGTCCGTGGCCACGAATGTCCATCGCAACCAGCCGGAAGTCATCAGCCAGATCCGAGTTCAACTGACGATCCCAGGTACGCCAGCACTGTGAAAGCCCATGTATGAATAGAATCGGGCGACCTTCGGGATTACCCGTCTCAACAACGTGAAGTTCTGCTCCTCCGCCGCCTTTTACTTTGTGGCTTCTAGTCATTTGTTCCTCCTCGTAAAGTTAATCCCCAGCAGGCGGGTTCGTGTCGTTTCGTGGATCGCCCTCTTTTCACCCGACTGAGAACGATCCACGAAATTACACGAAACCAACCCGAGCCACGAAACAACATGAAGCTTACTGCCCCGCGCTCTTTCGGCTACCCGGCTTGACGACCGGTTCGCCTCGTTGACAAGCTTCGCAATTCGCCGCGCTGACTGCTTCCACTGTTAACGTGGCAAGAGAAACTTGCGGCACTCCGAGGTCAACTTTTCCACCTGAGCGATCGATAATTGAAGCAGCACCAACAACATCGGCGCCAAAGTGCCGCAACGCTTCTATCGTCTCCTTCGTCGACCCGCCGGTGGTTATAACATCCTCGACCACCAGAGCCCTCTCACCTGGTTTGACCGTAAACCCACGTCGCAGAGTCATTGCACCATCTTCCCGCTCGGTCCAAATAAACCTGGCGCCTAATGCTCGAGCCACTTCGTGACCGATGATGATGCCGCCGATTGCGGGTGATGCGACGAGTTGAATGTTTTGGCCTCGGAAATGATCGGCAATGGGCCGGCCAAACTCCTCCGCCACTTTCGGACGTTGCAACACCAATGCACACTGCAAGTAAGTCTTACTGTGTAAACCGCTCGTCAGCAGATAGTGTCCCTCAAGCAGCGCTCCGGTTTCTCTGAATCTCGCTAAGACCTGATCTTGATCCAAAATCCCTCCTCTAAATGAAGTCGTCCTATGCTAGAATCCACCGAGGAGTCTAGCAGTCTTGCAGTCCAGGAGTCTCCGAGTCCTAACTTCAAGACTTCAAGACTTCGGACTTCAGGACTCCACGTATGCCGCCTTACTCCAATCTGGTTTCTGATTCAACTCTCGTCCAGGAAACAATCGATTTACTGCTTGGTTCGGGTGGGCGTGCGCCCGCTACCGAGATTGTCGACGTCGTTTTCAAGCTGTCTCACGTTGACGAAGATCTCGCCGCATTGCTTGTGGCGGATCTTGTCCGAGGCGATCGCCGCTTCAAGATTCTCGACGGCAACACAATCGAACTGCAAGCCGACGATATCGATTCTCGCTTATTAAACGACCTCGACTTTGTGGTTGTCGATGTCGAGGCGACCGGCGCCAAGACACCACCGAATCGCATCATCGAGTTGGGAGCGTACAGGATTCACCAGGGCAGAATCGTTGACCGTTTCCTCTCACTCGTTAATCCCGAGATACCAATTCCACGCTTCGTTATCGCTCTAACGGGAATCACAAACGAAATGGTTAGGGACGCTCCGTTGTTCGCGGACGTCGCTCCGCGTTGGCTGGAGTTTGTGAAGGATGCGGTCTTGATTGCCCACAACGCTCCTTTTGACACCAGTTTTCTGAATCACGAGATATCGCGGGTGTATCCCGGCCATCGAATGTTTAATTCCCACCTGTGTACGGTAATGCTCAGTCGCAAAGCTGTTCCCGGACTGGACAACTACCGGCTCGACACAATCGCTAGTCACTTCTCGATTCCGATCGTAAGCCGGCACCGTGCCGGGAGTGACGCACTTGCAACTGCCGAAATCTTCCTGTTGTTACTTTCACGCCTCGAGGAACAAGGTATCCGTGACCTCGGCAGTGCCCGTATCTTCCAGTCACCCGAGCAGAACGTCGTCGCCGCGTAGAGTCAACTTTCGAGACTCGGAATTTTAGTTGAACTTGCAGCGGGTATTAAAGGCATATTGGTGACACCATGTCTAAGCCACTAAGTGGACGCGTTGCCATCGTGGCCGGCGCCACACGCGGCGCCGGACGAGGCATCGCCCGGATGTTGGGAGAAGCCGGGGCGATCGTGTACTGCACCGGGCGCAGCAGTCGAATGGAACCCAACACATCGAATCATGCGCGCGCCCGTCGGCCCGAGACAATCGAAGAGACCGCGGAAATGGTTACGAAAGAAGGTGGCACGGGCATTCCCGTACGCGTCGACCATACCGTCGAGGATCAAGTTGCTACGTTGTTCAAGCGTGTGCGTCGGGAGCAAAACCGACTGGATGTGCTCGCCATCATCATGACGGGCCGCCCTGCGTCGTGGAAGGCTTTCCTCGACGACACACCGGATGAGGGGAGGACATTTGTCGACAGCTGGATCTGGCCGCACATCGTGACGGCCTGGCACGGCGCGAAGTTGATGGTGAAACATCGGTCCGGCCTGATCGTGGAATTGGTAGAGCAGGACAACGTTGGGTATCACGGATCGTTCTACTTCGACATGATGGAGACTCTATTGAAACGGCTCGTATTTGGTCTGGCGTACGATCTGGGCAAGTCCGGCGTGACAGCGGTAGCTGTTGCTCCTGGCTTCATGCGAAACGAAGCAATTCTTGAAACATTCGGCGTCACCGAGTCCAATTGGCGTGATGCGCTCAACAATCCACAGGCTGCTGGACAAGGGTGGGGCGGATCTGAGACCCCCTGCTTCGTTGGTCGCGCAGTTGCCGCGCTTGCGGCAGATCCTCTCGCTGTACGCAAGAACGGCGGCATTTACACAACCCGCGCACTGTCGGAGGAATATGGGTTCACCGATCTTGATGGTACGCGCCCTGACTACGCAGTGCTCGATGCGGCCTTCGAGCGGGCGAAGGAGACTTTCTTAGCTCCGTTACTGGAGGCTGGCCGTTTCGCGAAAGTGGACTGGAAATTGGAATCGAAGACCGATGCGTCATCATCATTAGACCCGACTAAGGGTTGATGTCGGTTCCAGTTTCCAATGATCCATTGAGCGGCCCTCGTTTCGACTTCATGAAGCTTCGAACGACGAAAAACAAGATTGCCAAGGCTGCAAGACTTAACCCAATCCAGGGATAGTAAAGAGCAAGAATCGCCTTCGCCTGCGCTCCATAGCGCACTGCCAGAAAACCCTCCAAAAGAAAACGGAATGCTCGCCCGCCGATAATCGCCAACATGAAGCGCGTGAGACTGAACCGAAATACCCCCGCAGTCACAACAAACAACTTGAACGGAAAAGGCGGCGGCATCAACGTTGCGGCCAGCACAGCCGCCACATCGTAGCGATCGATCCATTCCTTCACTCGCTGTTGTTTTGCGGGTGAGAACCTGGCCAAAGCACGAGCTCCGGCTCGGCGCGAAAGGATGTACATGATGAAACATCCGAGCGCTGAACCGGCAGTTGCCATAAAGGCATATAGCACCATCCACGAGGGTTTCGCAGTTGAAAGCAGCAGCATCAACGCATCCGCACTACTCGGTAGTGGAACAAACGTTGAATCCAGCAGAGCGACGACAAACAAACCAAGTGGACCAAACGCAATCAAGTAGTCCGATAAACGCCCCAACGCTTTTGAAATCTTATGCATTATTTGATTCTTGAGATGCCTTCCTCATTGAGTTCACCCGCCGGCGATTCACGACGAGATAGATGAGTAAACCAATCAACGCGATGGACGCGACCAGGCTGATGATTACCAATCCGTTGTCCTTGAAAAACAGAATGACGCGACGTCCGTAGAAAACAGCTAGAATGCCCTCAACATAGTAACGAAACGATCTCGCCAACATCACTGTCAACAAGAATTTCCAACGTGGGTACTCGAGCGTGCCTGCGGTTGCAACAAAGATCTTAAATGGAAGAGGCGGCGGGAGAATGGCCGGGATCGCGATTGCCAGGAATCCGAAACGAGCATATGCCTTCTCTACGCGTTCGATGCTCTCAGCACGAAAGCGTTTGCGCAATAACGCCTGACCTCCGCGTCGCATGATCGTGTACAACAGAAGGCAACCCATGACGGAACCGAACGCCGCGAACAACGGAAAATAAAAAGCCGCCGTCGGGTGTTTGTAACAGCGACCAACTACGAGGTAGTCATTGATCTCGGGCAGGGAGAGCAAGGACGAGTCGAGCGCTCCGATCAAAACCATAGCGGGAGCGGCGATATAAATCGGCACGCTAATCACATACTGCTCGAGCCAAGTTGCGATTGTTCTCAGCCAATCCATAGGAAATTTTCGATTTCCGATTGCCGATTTTCGATTGCGTCAATCAGTACGGGATCTTCAAGGCACACGAAGTCAAACTACATGGAACAATCCAAATCGGCAACCGACGAAGAAAACACTAATCGAAAATCGGCAATCGAAAATCGAAAATCGTTTCACTGCTTGACTGGGGCAAAAACGGTAGGAGTATCGTAGGTGACGCCGACGGTCACGCCTGAGTTCGGACTAAAGTTCGTGAGGCCTTTGATTCCTGCAAAATCAAAGCGCAGGCCGGAGGCCCTGATTTGCATACCGAGTCGAGCTTCAGACTGCGACTCTGTTCCCAGCGGACCTGTTCCCGGACGTGTATTCGCCCGGCCATTGACTTCACCGGCAACGCTGAACTGGCGATTAAGGCGAAAGATTCCCGCGAGTCCGTAGGTCACAACGTCGTTCTGCGAAAACAGCTGAGTTGGCGCGGTAAGGATTGCAATACCGAGATTACCGAACGTGTTTAGTCGCCCATCCTGACCGAATTTCTTTCCCACCAATATTGAGCCATATGCATTTGTCTGATTGAGACCGATGCCGCGTGCCTGGTTCGAGTTAGGCAGTTGCACGCCAAAACGGAAACCTAGCGACGGCCCTCGTTTTGTCTCATTTCGCAGCTTGATCTTCGCAGACAGAATGAAATCACCCGTGTCGTTGGTGGAATTAGCAAGTGGTCCAATGGAAAGTGGAATTGCCGAGAAGCCTCGAGAATTGATGCTCAGAAAATTCTGGGCCACACCCTCGATCTGGAACTCGACGTTCGGAGCAAAACCAACGTTGATGCCGAGCACACCGACGCGAGTGAGGTCGCCTGTCAGCCCGGAGGCGGGAAACTTTGCTCCCTGAAGAAAATCGATTCCGGCTTCGATACGCAAAGTGCCCGGAGGGATGATATCGACATCTTCAGTCAACAGCGGACGTTGTTGAGCTGAAGCGATGCTCGGCGCCGCGAGCAGGAGTGTGAGCACGCACAAAACGCGAACTACGTTGTGTATTTGTAGTTTCATCTACTGCGCGAAAATTGTAGGGCCGTGCTTCTGATGCGTCAACAATTAAAATCGCAACACTATGCTACTATCTCGGCACCAATTCTCGACTGAGGTCCTTGCGTATGAGTCGCCTTTTCACTCTGTTTCTCTTGATAGCTCTCCTCGCTTCGCCTGCTGCGACTTTGCAGAACATCGCCGCTCAACAACCCGACGGAGCTCAGATGGGCGCTGTCCGCGTTGCGGGGCTGCGCGACGCCGTAACGATTCGGCGTGACGAGCGCGGCATTCCGTACATCGAAGCAAAAAATGATCACGATCTTTATTTTGCCCAGGGATACGCAACTGCTGAAGATCGCTTGTGGCAAATGGATTTGCTGCGCAGGACCGCAAGCGGCCAGTTGTCAGAGGTTCTCACCGCGGGACCCAACAATGTAGCGCTCGGGCAGGACAAGCTTCATCGAACATTTGGTTTTGCGCAGGTTGCCGAAGCCGAGATCGCCCAGGCGTCTCCTGAAGCGCGCGCGGTACTCGACGCGTACGCTGAAGGCGTAAATGCCTATATCGCATCGCTTGATCCAAAAAACCTGCCTGTGGAGTTTCGCGTTCTTCAATACAAGCCAAGTCCATGGAAGTCATCAGACTCGCTGCTCGTTGTGAAGCTTTTCTTTGAAGCTCTTTCAACAACGTGGCGGCTTGATGTCATGCGGGAGGCGCTCGCAAAGCTGCCGCCCGGAAAAGCCGCGGCTCTTATGCCCGTATCTTCGTCACTGGATGTGTTGGTTGTCGGCAATGATGGCCGCAGGCGATCCGCAATGCCGACTCCGCGATGGTGGAATGACGCAAAGACTCTGAATCGCGAAGGCGCTGCCGGCCTCGCAGAGATTCTGAGGAACAATCAGGAGATCGAACAAACATCTTTAGCTCAGGTGGGATTGTTTGCCGAAGATCTAGCAGCAAGCAATAACTGGGTGATCAGCGGCAAGTTCACCGCTTCTGGAAAGCCAATGCTGGCAAACGATCCGCACTTAATGCCATCGGCCCCGTCAATCTGGCACATGGTCCACCTCACTGCTCCCGGCGTGCGAGTAGCCGGAGTCACGGGCCCAGGTCTTCCAGGTGTGATACTGGGCCATAACGAAAACATTGCCTGGGGCTTCACAAATGTTGGTCCCGATGTACAGGATGTCTACCTCGAGAAGTTCGACCCTGCGAATCCGTTGCGCTACAAGACTCCTTCCGGCTGGCGCGATGTAGAAGTGCGGCATGAGCAAATAAAAGTACGCAAGGGCTTTGGTGAGCAAGCCACTGACACAGTCACACTCGATGTTACTGTGACGCGGCATGGTCCAATCATCCTGGAGAAGGAAGGCAAGCGCTATGCTCTTCGCTGGACTGCTCTCGATCCTAAGTTGAACAACCCCAGCGGCACTTACGCACTTAACCGCGCCAAGAACTGGAAAGAGTTCACGGCGGCACTGCGTGGGTATACCGCGCCGACTCAGAACATTGTCTATGCTGACCGCGACGGGCACATCGGCTATTACGCAGCCGGTGTTGTACCGATTCGAAAGTATGGCGACGGCAGCCTTCCTTATGACGGCTCGACAAACGACGGCGAATGGAACAATTTCATTCCTCAGGAAAAACTGCCTAACCTGTTCGATCCACCGGAAGGAATTATTGTCACCGCGAATCAACGAATCGTCGGCGCAAGTTATCCCTATTTTCTGACGTATTCATGGGCCCAGCCCTACCGCGCAAGACGAATTATGGATATGTTGCAGGAGTACACAAAGAAGAAAAAGGTTACCCCCGACGACTTCCGCGCCATTCATGGTGACGTTTATTCGATTGCCGGTGTCCTGTTTGCGACTCAAACGGTAGCGGCACTCCGCGGTCGGCTGGCAGCTCCCGAAGACGCGAAACTGCGCGCGGCAATTGAACAATTTGAGAAATGGGACGGACGCGTGAGCCAGGATTCGACCATCGCGCCAATTGTTGTTCAGATGCGTATTGCCTTTCGCAATCGAATTCTGAATGCAGCTCTTGGAGAAGATCTCTTCAAGATCTACGCGTGGTCCAACTTTGACACGACGCTCGATAATGTCATCACTCAGCGACCGCCGGAATGGCTACCAAAAGAATTCAAGTCGTATTCTGACCTGCTGCGAGCATGCTTTCAGGACGCATTAGCGGTGCTGAAGAGAAACATCGGCGAAGATGAATCTCAGTGGACCTGGGGCAATATGGTCAAGGCTCGGTTCCAGCATCCGTTGGCTGCGGCTCCATTCATCGGCGGTCAATTTCAGATTCCACCATTTCCTCAAAATGGTACGGGAGGTACGGCTGCCACTGTGAATGTTGGTGCGGGAGTGTCGATGCGTTTGATTGCCGACCCAAGTAATTGGGACCAGACCCAACAGGGAATCGCGTTGGGCGAGTCAGGAATTCCGAACAGCGCCCATTGGAAGGATCAACTCGAGGATTGGCGCAACGTAACACCGCGAGTGTTTCCTTTCAGCGAGCCCGCAGTTTCAGCCGCAGCAAAGTCAACTGTTAAGCTTCTACCCACACAGTAGAATTGCCTCTCTGTGAGTCCTCTGTTTCTCTGTGCCTCCCTGTTTCGAAGTTCACCCGGAAGATAACCACAGAGACGCAGAGGAACAGAGGTAGCACAGAGGCTTATGGAACTAAATAAATGGCGTGTATTTTGCGCGGTTGAGATTCCGCATGAGGTTACACAGCGCGCTCTCAAACACATTGCGCAGCTTCAGAGTAAAGCTTCCAAAGCACAGGTCAGCTGGAACCGCGAAGGTAAATTCCACCTAACGCTCAAATTCTTCGGACACATCCCACAGCCCAGCGTCGCCGATGTTTCCCGCGCGTGTGAAATCGCGACGAAAGGCTTCACACAGTTTCCGATCGTGATCGGCAATACCGGCGCCTTTCCCAAGCATGGTCCACCACGCGTTCTTTGGATAGGCGTCGATGATGTGGATGGGAAGCTTGCAGAACTACACCGAAGGCTGGAGGACGCGTGCAGCAAATTGGGCCTTGAACGAGAAGAACGCGCCTTTCATCCACACCTGACTATGGCGCGACTCCGGGCTCCCCAGGGCGCGAGAGAATTGGCGCAGCTGCATCAAGAACTCGGCTTTCAACCAAGAAAGATAGAAGTACGCGAGCTACTGGTCTTCCGAAGCGAGCTTTCACCTCACGGATCAAAGTACAGCGTAATCTCGAGCCATCCTTTGAGTGACTAGCGCAGCTGACGCGGTGATGTGGAGGGTGGCGTAGGTTGTTCACCGCTCTGCTCTCCGGTTTGGCCCAGCACTTCTTTGATTGCACCGACACTCGACAATAGCGTCGACGTCTCGACCGGCATGAAGATGACTTTCGAGTTGTTAGTCCGCGTCATGTCTCGCAGACTTTCAATGTAGCGAGTCGTGATCAGGTATTGCGCGGGATTGCCGTGATCTTGCATTGCTTGTGCTACTTGGGCGATCGCCTCAGCCTCGGCTTCGGCATTTCGTAGACGCGCCTGCGCTGCACCTTCTGCTGCAAGAATTGCTGATTGCTTTTCGCCCTCAGCTCGCGTCACCGCCGCCTGTTTCTCACCTTCCGCACGTGTGATTGCCGCCTGTCGGTCTCCCTCGGCCTGTAGGACCAGCGCTCGTCGATTGCGCTCGGCGGTCATCTGCTTCTCCATAGTGATCCTGACGTCTTCTGGAGGGTTGATGTTCTTGACGTCAACGCGAGTCACTTTCACACCCCATTTATCGGTGGCCTCGTCAAGGATGATGCGCAGCTTGGCATTTATTTGATCTCGCTGAGATAACGTGTGGTCCAGATCCATATCACCCATTACGGCGCGCATTCCCGTTATCGTCAGCTGCACAATGCCACCGACGAGATCATTCATTTCATACACAGCCTTGACGGGATCGGTGATCTGCCAGTAGACGACGGAATCGACATGAATCGTCACGTTGTCACGAGTGATTACGGGTTGTGGCGGCAGGTCGATGTATTGTTCGCGAAGATCAATCTGCGTGAGTCCAGGTCGCGTGTTGGTCCAATACACTGCGCGCGGTCTATCGAAGAAAGGAACCAGAACATTCAAGCCGCTATCGGCAACTTTACTGAATCGTCCCAAACGTTCAACGAGCATGACGGTGGCCTGTGGGACGATTCTAATCGTCTTTGCCGCAACCACGATTAAGGTGATGCCAATAATTCCGAGGAAGAACAGAAATAAGAGTGTTATCAGCGGTTCCATCGCGATTTCTCCTCTGCTGGCGATCTAACTCTAATAACGAATAATCGAACTATAAAGGATCAATAAGATTGTAAGAAAGCGTATAGAGGTCGTTTGCTCAAGATGGCTGAATGAGATTGCCACCGAAGATCACAGTAAGGAAGGGCGGTTTACCCCCGCTCAACCTTCTTTATTCACAACCTGATTGCAAAGTCGAGCGCGTACGTTGAATTTCATCGAGAACTCCAAAAACGCGGCGGCTGCCAACCTCCTAGCCCCTCTTCAACGATCGCTGCAGCGGAAAGCACATCCGCTTCTCCATGTGGCCTGCCTACGATCTGTATGCCTATCGGCAACTTGTCCCTCGATCGTCCGGCCGGAACCGTTGCGGCTGGGAGGTCGAATACATTGAAAGTCTGCGCGTAACTAAACGCCTTGAAGACACCCAAGCCCTGGCCTTTGACAGTAACCTTGTGGACGTCATGCTCAACCGCTGGAACTGCTCCAACGGGAGCAATTATTAGCCGAGTCTCTTCCATCCAACCAATCAACTCCTCCCTGAGTCGATCTCTTAACATCCAACCGCGGATGTACTCATCTAGAGTTGGAACCGGTTGGTCATCAGCCGTCGCGAGCCGCCAACGTACGAACGATCCACCCTCTGACTCACGACCTTGATAGGCGTCGCGCAGCTGCACCACTGAAGCTCGAGAAAAAAGCTTGAGCCACAATTCGTAACCGCGATCAACTCCCGGTGGACGTTGCTCCTGAACGATTAGTCCGGCATCGCTAAGTGCTTTCGCCGCCTCCTGTACAGCCTGGCACGTTTCTTCTGTAACGGGAGCGACATTGTCATCCACATACCATGCCACTCTCCATCCTTTCACACTGCCTGGTCGAGTTACGTCGGGCCGATTCGTCAGCGCGGCATAAAGAAGATCGAGATCTTCGACCCGACGCGCCATTGGACCAATGGCTGAGCCAAGAGCGTATGGACCAATACTCGGAGGGCACTGACCTTCACCCGGAATGCGTCCGGAACCGGGCTTCAAACCCGCAATGCCACAGAAGTGCGCCGGGATTCGGATAGATCCCGCGAGGTCACTTCCAATGCCGGCAGGAGACAAACCGGCCGCAATCGCAGCTGCCTCGCCACCGCTCGATCCGCCCGGTGTGCGCGATGGATCATGAGGATTGTTAGTCCTGCCGAAAATCGGGTTGTCGGCAGTGTAGTCCATTGCCATTTCAGCCGTGTTCGTTTTACCAATGACAATCGCGCCTGCCTGTTTCAGACGAACGACCGCTGGTGCATCGTGTTCGGGAATGAAGTTAGCACGCACGGGTGACCCGCTCGTCGAACGGAGTCCTTTCGTTTCTATGGTGTCTTTGACGGTGATCGGCACACCGGTGAGAATTCCTGTTGCATCGCCTCGCATCACGGCCGCCTCGGCGTGCCTTGCCTGTGCCATTGCGTCGGGATTGAGTGTCACAATCGCATTCAGTGCCGAATTCGCCTCCTCGATTCGGCTCAGGTGCGCCTGCAGAATCTCCACAGGTGATGCCTCACGTTTCCTGATAATTTCGGCGAGTTTCGATGCAGACTGTATGGTGAAATCGGTCATGATATTTGATCCCAGTGTGCAGCGTCTGCAATTCACTGGGAGCGCGGACGTCTCGTCCGCAGCGCATATTGAAGATCGTCAACGTAGCGGACGAGACGTCCGCGCTCCCAGTGAGATACACATTCTGCAATTGACGCATTTTGTGTTTGTCCGGCTTGCCAATATAATTTGATTGCTTGTGAAAATTCTTTCTACCGTGCCGAATCGAAGACTCGTGGCGCTAACGCCTACACTCAACAACAAAGGAGTTAGTACTTGGCACCCCATTTGAGCAGGACGTTTGTCTTGCGCAAACTGCATCAGTTATCCGGCATCGTTCCTCTCGGCATATTTCTTCTGGAGCACTTCTACACGAATTCAAAAGCGCTAACTGGCGCGCACGACTTCAACAACGCCGTCAGAGACCTGCAATCGATCCCCTACATCCTGTTCGTAGAAATCATCGGGATCTTTATACCGCTCATCTACCATGCCGTCTATGGTTTGGTGATCACGATCGAGGCAAGACCAAACAATTTACACTATCCGTATCCGCGTAATTGGTTCTATCTCATCCAACGAATCACGGGTGTGATCCTATTTGTATTCATTACTTTTCACGTTCTCAATTTCAGGTTCGGTCTAATTCCAAAACTAAACTCTATATCGGTTGCTCATCGTCCGGACCTGGCCTTTAGTATTGTTCAGGGTGAGTTCATGAACAACGCTATCTTTCTCATCTATGTTATCGGCATCGCTGCGACGGTCTGGCATTTCGCAAACGGAATCTGGCTGTTCATGGTTGATTGGGGCATCACAATTGGTGAGCGAGCACAACGATTGACCGGCTACGCCTGCATCGCTTTTGGCATTTTTCTTTTTCTAGTTGGCCTCAACGCTGCCTTTGCCTTCAGGATGGATGGCGGGCTGTTGAAAGGCATTCTTTGAAGATGGCAAACGGAATCAAGATAGGCGTTGTCGGTGGCGGTCTAGCAGGTCTTGCGGCGGCCATGAAAATCGCGGAAGCCGGACACTCGGTAGATCTCTTCTCCGTGGTCCCAGTGAAACGATCTCACTCAGTTTGCGCTCAAGGTGGGATCAATGGCGCGGTCAACACTAAAGGCGAAGGCGATTCAACCTGGGAACACTTCGACGATACCGTCTACGGCGGCGACTTCCTCGCGAACCAGCCTCCTGTGAAAGCCATGTGCGACATGGCTCCGTCGATCATCTACCTGTTCGATCGAATGGGAGTTCCCTTCTCGCGCACACCCGAGGGCTTACTCGACTTCAGGAGATTCGGCGGCACCAAACACCATCGCACCGCCTTCGCAGGAGCTTCAACCGGTCAACAATTACTCTACGCACTCGACGAGCAGGTACGTCGATACGAGGGAACCGGCAAGATCAGGAAGTTCGAACACTGGGAAATGCTCTCGCTCGTACTTGATGGCCATCAGGTTTGTCGTGGGCTCGTCGCGATGAATCTTCAGACGCTCGAGTTGAAAGCGTTTCCGGCTGACGCAGTGATCATTGCAACAGGTGGCCCAGGACTGATCTACGGTAAGTCGACAAACTCGATGGTCTGCACCGGCAGCGCCGTATCCGCGTGCTATCAACAAGGCGGGCGTTATGCTAACGGCGAATTCATTCAAGTTCATCCGACATCGATTCCCGGCGAAGACAAATTACGCCTGATGTCCGAGTCTGCGCGTGGTGAAGGTGGACGTGTATGGGTGCCCCGAATGAAGGGCGACACGCGCTCGCCCTCTGAAATCCCGGAAAATGAACGTCTGTACTTCCTCGAGGAAAAATATCCGGCATACGGCAACCTGGTGCCTCGCGATATCGCTACCAGAGAGATCTTTGAGATTTGCATGGAAGGTTACGGAGTTGGAGGTGAGAATCAGGTCTATCTCGATCTCACGCATATTCCTGCCGACGTGCTCGATCGAAAACTCGGTGCGATTCTTGAAATCTATGAAATGTTTGTTGGGGATGATCCGCGCCATGTCCCGATGAGAATCTTTCCGGGCGTTCACTACTCGATGGGAGGACTCTGGGTCGACTACAACCAGAGCACAAACGTCCCCGGTCTGCTCGCCGCAGGCGAATGCGATTACTCGATTCATGGCGCCAACCGTCTCGGAGCTAATTCTCTCGTTAGTTGCGTCTATGGAGGTTTCGTAGCAGCGCCCGCGGCCGTCGAATACGCGAAGAACGTTCAGCGCAACGGCAGCGACAACTCAACAATCTATGAGCAGGAAGTCAGGCGGCAGCAGGAAATAAACGATTCGCTCATCAGGCAATCAGGGAATGAGAACCAGTACGCCCTTCACCAGGAAATGGGCAAATGGATGACCGATAATGTGACCGTGGTGCGCTACAACGACAAACTTAAAGCGACCGACAACAAACTGCTCGAGTTGATGGACCGCTATCGTCGTATCTCAATCAACGATTCCAACCTTTGGGCCACGATGGCGCTTCCACATGCCCGTCACCTCAATAACATGCTCGAGCTCGCGCGTGTTATCACACTGGGAGCACTGAATCGAAATGAGTCTCGCGGCGCTCACTACAAGCCGGAGTTTCCGAATCGTGATGACGACAATTTTTTGAAAACGACAATCGCTGAATATTCAGGCGAGGGCCCGGTGCTTTCATACGAGCCGGTTGATATTTCGCTAATTCCTCCTCGTAGACGGGACTACTCTCAATCTAAGAAGTAGCCGTGGGGAATCATACATACAGAAGTGAGTTGATCATCGGAAATCGCAAATCGGAAATCGAAAATCGAAAATCTTTCTATGTCGGCACACATCGATAAAGCGACGAAGACTCGACGCCCTAAATCACAAACGGTGGAAATCCACATCAAGCGGCGAGCCAACCCTGATTCGGATCCATATTGGGAACGGTTCGAGATCCCCTATCGTCCAAATCTGAATGTGATCTCCTGTCTGATGGAGATTCAGAAGAACCCGGTGACTAAAGAAGGCAACCCCACTACTCCACCGGTCTGGCAGATGAGCTGCCTGGAACAGGTTTGTGGTATTTGCACGATGGTGATCAACGGACGCGCGCGTCAATCGTGTTCGGCGTTAGTTGATAAGCTCGAACAGCCGATCAAGCTCGAGCCGATGGCAAAGTTTCCCAA
>JBKPAC010000170.1:0-4971 GCA_046726175.1 Acidobacteriota bacterium | reverse complement strand
GGTTATTTACCCGCCGCGCGCACCTAAAAATGGGGCTAAGATGGTGGCGGAACGTGTTGATACGTAACCAGGCGAAACGATACCTTGACAACCGCTAGGCCGATAAATACTGGTTCGTATCGTTTCGTAAGACTAAGTGATGCCGATTTTATGGGACTTAAAATCCATTGGCCGTAAGGTCGTGCGGGTTCGACTCCCGCCCTCGCACCACTCTTAACCTCTTCTGCTATCAGCGTCCATCACGATTGGCGTAAACTAGTCTCGACTCTGCTGAACATCCTTTGGAACGTGCGCATTGTCCCCACGTACATAGTTGGTTCTTTCGTACCTGGGCCGTCAGTGCTTGGTTCCGGATCAGATATCTTGTTGGACACGGGTCCCTACGTCATCCAACACGACATTCATTTCGCTTCACTGAGGAGGAGGACTCCGTGACAACGTTGGGGCGTTCAAAGACGATTTGTTTCCTGGTTTTGGGCCTGCTGGTCCTTGCGTCCAGCTCCTGCTCGCAGAAGCACCCACCGGTTTCCGAACAGAGTGCCAAGACCCAGGGCCCTACTGTAGAACAGATTGCCAAGACCTATGGGCTTGATTCGTTCGGGCAAATTGAAGCGATCCGTTATACGTGGAACGCACAGTTCCCCGGAGTGAATGTTTCCCGTTCGTGGGTTTGGGAGCCCAAGACTGGACGAGTCTCATATGAAGGAAAAGATAAGGACGGCAAGCCGGTAAAGGCTACGTATCTTCGCTCTCAACTGAACAGCCAACCCGCCAATGTGAAGGACGACATCGACCCGGCTTTCCAGAACGATAACTATTGGCTTCTGTTCCCCTTGCATGCTTACTGGGACAAAAGCGCGACTGTAACCGATAAAGGCATGCAACAATTGCCGCAGGGCAACGGCTCAGCCCAGCTCGTCTCGGTGAAGTATCCCGCGGACGGCGGATACACGCCGGGCGACACCTGGGACCTCTACGTCGGCAAAGACAACCGGGTGGAGCAATTCGTCTACCATCGCGGTGGACCTAAGAAGCCGAGCACCGTCGTTGCAACGTGGGAGGGCTACAAGAAAGCTGGCCCTTTACTTATCTCTACGGACCACAACGGTACAGCGGACGGAAACCCTCTACGGATTTTTATTTCAGATTTGGCGGTTAAAGTGACGGGATCAGAAAACTGGATTAACGCGCAATGAACATCGGAACGATTCGTTCGGATTTCACGAATTGATGAAGGCCGACATCGATCTGGATATTAAGTGGAAGACGTTCGCGTCTGGTCTCTTGCCGGAGTTGATCGCTGTGCTTCAGCACAGCCGGCCGGGCGATCTCGTCGCGGTGACCGGTGACGAAGAGAGCATTGGACCTGAGTTGGAAACCTGGTGTCGATTCACCGGAAATCCACTGCTAGAGATGACGGTCGAGAATGGCCGAGCGCGGTGGGTATTCCGTTGCGGGATCGTTGCGGCGACTATTGAAGACACTCGGCCGTTGGGATCGAGACTTTGGCTTTACACAAATTTCGACTGTAACCTTCGTTGCGATTACTGCTGTGTGCGTTCATCGCCTACTGCGCCACGACGAGAACTGGGACTCGCGCGTGTGCAACGTATCGCCCGCGAAGCGATAGAACTGGGCGTGACGGAGATCTTCGTGACCGGAGGCGAGCCATTTCTGCTGGAAGACATCAGCGAGATTCTAGTCTCTTGCGCTGCAGCCGCCCCGACCACGGTGCTCACCAACGGAATGTTGTTTACCGGGCGGCGCGTAGAAAACTTACGAGCATTGCCCCGTGATCGAATTGTTCTGCAAATCAGCTTAGACAGCGCGACACCAGACAGGCACGACCAGCATCGCGGACTCGGAACCTGGGCGCGAACACGCGAAGGTATTCAGCTCGCTCGTGAACAGGGGTTTCGGGTGCGACTCGCAGCGACTGTTTCCACCGATGACGAGGCCGAGGAGTTCCGTCAATTCCTCGACGAGGAGAAGATTGCGGAAGAAGACCGCGTCATACGCCGGATTGCGTTACGTGGTGCTGCGAGCGAAGGTGTCGCCGTTACTCGAGCCGACCTCGTGCCGGAAGTAACAATTACCGCTGAGGGTGTGTACTGGCATCCGGTCGGGGCGGAAGATGAGGATCTGCTTGTTACGCGCGATATTTTTCCTCTCTCCGAGTCTTTCGCTGCGGTCCGCCGTGCCTTCGACCGCGAACGCGAACACACAAATAAGCTAGCAAGAATCTTTAACTGCGCGTGAAGAATCCCTGTTGGGTCGCGGCTTGCCGCAACGCAGCGTAACCATCGAGGTGGGGCGGTAGCCAACGCTGCAGCCCTTCGGCATCAAGTATGGAGCGATGCCTCGGGTTGTCGTAACTCATGGCTGAGAGCGCTTCGGCAAACCGGCGCTCCTGTTCGCGATCAAGGTCAGGCCTGGCTGTGAACATGCAATGGTTGTAGCTCGACGATGACCATACCTCACGAAGACCACCTTCAGGCACGAGGTGTTCGTTGCGCACAGTGTCCCAGAAAGGGCTACCGATAGCACCGGCGTCGGCTCGTCCGTCGAGGACAGCGCGCACCACTTCCACTTCGCTAGTCCCGGTATCACCATGTTTACCAAGATCGCTGTCGAAGCGCAGCGTGCGGTAGTCTCTTCCCTCGCGCATCCCTTGCTGCTCCAAAAAGTAAACGGGAAGAATTGCAGCGTGTCCGCTGTCTCGGCTGCCAAGCGCGAGAGTCCGATCTTTTAGATCCGTAACTGTTGAAATGGGGCCACCGGCAACCGCAACGATCTTGGTCATCCAGCCGAGATCGGTGTCACGCATGGCGACCGCACGACAGGTGTGGCCGCTCCACTCCTCCGCCTGCAGGTACGCGAGATTTGTGTTCCAAGCGATATCGATACGCGGGACGGCGTCGCCGGCTTGTGCGAGAAGTGCGAGCACCTGTGCCTCGTAACTCTGAAACAATACGACCTCAACGGGAAGATGCGCTTCCTCGTTAAGATAGCGCCGCATCCCCTCCCAAATCGTGACCACTTTCGGATCGTATGCAACGGCTCCCACCCAAATCGCTTTGCTCATAGACCTCCGCGGTTCGCCTCAGCGACATTTCACAAGAATACTCTATAGGCTTAGCAGTCCCCTCAATCTCAAAAGAGTGGCATTCCCAACAGCGACTTTCCGATGAACTCGCGCAGAACATCACCCGTTGGTGCCATGACAGCACCGGCGTGTGCGTCGCGGAAGAGGCGTTCGATGACCAAGTGCTTTGAGAATGCCGCACCGCCGCAAACGCGCATTGCTGCTGAGGTAACACTGATAGCTACATCGCCTGCTGCGGCTTTGGTTTCAAGCACGCGCAGCATCGTGGTCTCGCGCGGTTTTTCAAGATGATCGATCAAATCCTCGATGAGTGCCGACAGACCGTCGGTCTCGATCTGCATGGCCGCGAGCTGTGCGCGCAGCGTAGGCAAGCTCTCGCCAAGGCTCTGGCCAAGATGTTCGAACCTGGCGTTTTTGAGATGCGACGCAGTTCCTTCAACTGCCGCTCGGCACAAACCCAAGGAGACTGCCGCGCTCCCCAGATTAAACAGTGGAAGCACCACGTTGAGCATTGTCTGAAAGCCCGCGCCGTCATCCGTAAGCTGAAAATCGGACCGGACCTCGCAGTTGTCCAGCGCAATCGGCGCAGAAGCGTTGGCCCGGAGTCCCAGACCGTCCCAGGGCTGCACAACTGAAAGGCCGCGCGTCTCTGCGGGAAGAAGATAAAGTGTCGAATCGGTAGGGCCAGTTCCTTCTGGAGCAAGAGCAGAAACGACATAGCTCTGCGCGTAACCTGCGCTGGTGACCCACGATTTCTTGGCGCTTATACGCACGCCGTCACCATTGCTAACTGCACGTGAGATAGGCGACCAGAAATGACTGCGCGAGCCAGCTTCACTGAAAGCGAGAGTGGATAAATGGCGGCCTGCACCAATGTCCTTAAGTATTGGCGTGAGAGCCTGACTCGTGCTCGGGCGCGATGCCGCTATAGCTGCCGTCCCGCAGATGTGCATTACGTAGACCATAGCGACAGAGGCGTCCGCCTCGGCCAATGTGGCCGTCACGTTGGCAAATGCGCGTGGACCTAAGGCCGCACCATCAACATCAGCGGGTAACATCAGCCCAAGCAGTCCAGACTCACCAAGAGATTCGACAGCCTGTTTGGAGAATTGTCCTGTCTTGTCGTTTTGCCCTGCGGATGGCGCCAGCACGCGACTGGCGATCTCGCGGGCTTTCAAAATGGCCGCGTCATCAGTCATGATGCACCTATCAACTACAAATGTATTGGACCGAAAGTGAATTGTCGCCGAGGATGCGCAGAGGGGTCAAACAGTTCTGGCAGTTGTTGAGACCTACGCGTACACTGGCTGTGTTTTCACTCAGACACACTGGGGATCGAGTATGACGCACTCAACCATATCCAAACGCACTTGTGCGCTCGGACTTATGGCCAAGGCCCCGGTTGTGGGCGAGGTGAAAACGCGGCTGGTGCCACCTTTGACGACGCAAGAAGCCGCGTCACTCAATGTCTGCTTTCTCCGCGACATGGCCGCAAATATCGAGAGTGTTAGCGAGACAGAAGCAGCATCGGGTCTGGTGGTCTATACGCCTGCGGGTTCAGAGTACGCATTTGACACGGTGCTACCTACAGGATTTGAATTGCTGGTCCAACGCGGTACATCTCTGGGTGACCGTCTCTGCAATGCGACTGACGATCTGTTGACGCACGGGTACGGTGCGGTTTGTCTCATCAATTCAGATAGTCCAACGCTACCGAAATCGATCCTGATTCGAGCTATTGAGTCGCTCGCTGCCGATGGCGATCGTGTCGTGCTGGGCGCAGCGGAGGACGGTGGCTACTATCTCATCGGTCTGAAGCACGCGCACAGGAATCTTTTTAATGAAATTGCTTGGAGTACCTCAGA
>JBKPAC010000169.1:0-8180 GCA_046726175.1 Acidobacteriota bacterium | reverse complement strand
GTAACGGCGTGCGCTAGCCATCGCAACACCGGCCATGACGAGTGCACCGAAGAAATCAACCGTGAAGGATTGGAAGTAAAGATAGAAATTCCCGCGCATGATCGTCGTCCCAAAATCCGCGTCAAGGCCCACGACGATGGTCGCTACAGTAAGGATTACGAAGCCATAGCTGATAAATTGGTGAAACAGTCCGACGTAGACATTGCGACGAGTTCGGTTTTGTGCAACCGCATGTTTGATTACCAGCTTGAGACGTTCCCCCGGCCGGTCGAAGCGCGCGTGCGGAAGTCCTTTACGCCAGCGGCTCAGATGTCGATAGACGCCGTAAGCAGTCACCACTGCGGTTGGTAACAGCAAAGCGTACATCAGCCAGATATGGGAGATGTTCCAGTAGATCTGGCGGGTGGCTTCCCCGGAGTTCATTTTTGTGGCGCGGTAGACCTCATTTTTGCAGAGCGGCCAGCTTCTGACGGAGAAGCGGCACCACCTTGCGATAATCTTCCACGATGCCAAAGCGGCAGTGCTTGAAAATAGGTGCGTCCGGGTCTGTGTTGATGGCGGCGATGTTCTTCGCCTCCGAAATACCAGCCATGTGCTGACTAGCGCCCGTGATCGCAATGGCGAGATAGAAATCTGGAGTCACTTTTTTACCGGTCTGACCGACCTGCCATGTCGGCGGCACCCAACCGGCGTCGCATGCCGCTCGAGAGGCGGCCAACTGCGCCCCTAACTGATCGGCCAGCGGTTCAAGTTCGTCATGGAACCCTTGAGGCCCGCCAATGCCGCGTCCCCCCGAGACGATCACACGGGCCTCCTCGAGTCGTCCCTCACCCTGCGCCTCGTGCTTGCGCTCGATGATGCGGGTGCGCGTGTCGGTGGGCAGGTCCAACTCAACAGCTGTAATGGCGCCGGATTCCGCGCGCGCGACGGCTGGTTGAAACGATCGTGCGCGCAACCACACGACTGCAGGCTTGCGCTTCAGTTCGATTATGGCTTGCGCCTTACCTCCATATACCTGTCTACTGACGAGCACTACGTCACCTTCCAGACTCACCTCCACGACATCACCTACAGCACTGCCGCCGAGCCGATGGGCCAGACGAGGCGTAATCTCCTGACTATACATATCGTTGGCCAGCATCACTGCACGCGGCGAAATGTCATTGCACAAAAGTGTCAGTGCTGCGAGGCAGATCTCCGGTTGGTATTCGGCCAACTCACTTTGAGCGGCAATCAAAACGTTGTCTGCAATGCGCGCGACTTTCGCGGCCAGTGCATCAGCTTCAGCTCCGATTACAATGGCGCGCAATTGAGCGCCCAGTGCATTGGCGAGCCGCCGCCCCGCACCTGTGAGTCCTTGCGCGGCCTTATCAAAGCCCGTCGAGGCAAATAGACAAATTACGACATCGTTCATCGGCACATTCGTCTCTGTGTGCAACTTCTGTGTCCTCTGTGGCGATTTTCTCGGCGACTGTCTAACCAGAGAGAGACAGCGAAGCATGGCCGCAACCAAACCACTGTAGTGAATCTGAAGCACCGCAGGTGCGACCGAAGGTAGCCAGGGGCAAGCGCGAAAGCGCGCAGCCCCTGGATCGAAACGCCAGAGGTCGCCAGCCCTGACAGGGCGACAGAAATCGCCGCCTGTTCTGCCGCCCCTTCAGGGCTTAATTAAACTGTCCACTCGATCCAGGGGCTGCGCGCTCCGCGCTTGCCCCTGGCTACCTTCTACCACCGCTTCGCGGTTAGCACCGAGTTTCTTGTCAAGACAACAAGAAGTAGCGCCTTTGTTTCACAGCGAACACGGAGGTTGCACAGAGAAACCCAGGGCAATGCTGATCGCGTTCCTCTACAACCCGCTCGTCACTTCAATGATACGTTTAGCGAAGGCTTCAACTTTTTCGTCGAGCGTGTCGCCGCTCACAAACTCGCACTGCGCTTCTTTCTCCGGGATTTGAAGATGGACCACTTCATAGTAATTGTTACCAATGCGAGAGTCGTCTGTAGGGATATCAAGATCGTCAAGGGTCCACTTTGTTAATGGTTGGCGATAAGACATCATCACGTCGCGCACCTTGGGAATGCGCGGCACGTTGTTTTCGTCATTCGTAATCGTAATAACGATCGGCGG
Source organism: Acidobacteriota bacterium (assembly GCA_046726175.1). Lineage (GTDB taxonomy): Bacteria > Acidobacteriota > Blastocatellia > Pyrinomonadales > Pyrinomonadaceae > PSRF01. The sequence continues at coordinate 6,052 of JBKPAC010000169.1, read as the reverse complement.
CTCGGCTTCGAGCATCTCCCAGCCTGTATCCGTTTGCCGCTTGAGTAATAGTCTGCCTTTAACCAAGTCGATGCGATCAACAAACGAAACGCATGAAATTTCCAACTCCTCGGCCAATAGACCGCCCGTTTGCCCTGCCCCCCAATCTCCCGCTTCACGTCCTACCAGAATGAGATCGAATGGGCCCAGTCTCCGGCTGGTGGCGGCAAGGATGCGTGCCACTGTAAGTGGATCCGGATTGCTGCTTTCGTACACGACCAGAGCCGCGGCATCAGCTTTCATGGCCAGCGCCTTGCGCAGAGAGTCCTCGGCAGTGGGCGGGCCGCATGAAAGTGCGGTAATCTCGACGCCTCCAATGTGATCGCGCAGTTGTAGAGCTATCTCCAGTGCATTTTCGCAGAAGATGTTTGTAACGAGGGCCGCTGAGCCGCGCTCTGCTTCCCGCTTTACCGGGTCAATGCGGAAGTCGCGCGCCGGGATTTCCGGGTCGATAATCTGTTTAAGACAAACAAGGATCCTCATAGACAAATAGAAACCAGATTAAGTTGATTGGTTCTTCGTCTTCTCAAGCGGCACAGGAGACCAGTTTGTGTGAAATGGTTCGTTCCGTCCATGGGCCGAATGGACGCAAATTCTTAGCCTTCGACCAATTTGAAATTTCGTTGCGCCGTAACGGAATCCGGTCGCAATAGTCCCTGGACCGCGACCTTGAGGATTTCTTGCCCTACCTGTTCGGACGTGAGAGCCCCATCCGGTCTAAACCACCGGGAAGGCCACAGGATCATTCCCAGCAGTGTGAATGTAGCTACCGTCGTGTCTACGTCGAGCAGTTTCCCTTCCGCCTTGAGCTGGTTGAGGGTGTCACGCAAAAAGTCGAAGTAAAAGCGCTTGTGGCGTGTGATTTTTCTGTGTTGCGCAGGTGCGAGCGCCGAGATCTCGTCGACCAGTATGGTGACAGCTCCTTGTCCCCTTGTAACCAACTGCGCATGATTGACGATAATGAATTGGAGGCGCGCTTGGGCGTCTGCTATGTGTTGGGCAGGTGTTACGACCTCTCTATCCAGTTCCTCCATGCCGTAATTCATGATGTCGAATAGCAGCTCTTTCTTGCCATGGATGTAATGGTAGAGGCCGGCTTTCGTCATACCGAGTGCGTTCGCAATATCATTCACAGAAGTAGCGTCATAACCTTTGCGCAGAATGATTTCGGCCGCCGTGCGATAAATTTCAACCCGGCGATCATTATGCGGAACTGATTTCCGTTGAGTCTTAGGCATCTCCTTGAAGCTCCTGAGCAGTTGTCTGGTTACACAGAATGTTATCTTACCGACCGTCCGGTAGGTACTTATACAACCGAACAGCGATTTGCGTCAAACGACCAATAAGTGACAACAAAATCAGTAGCAACACGGGATAAGTTTTAACGACGATTCCGAAAGCGTCCCCCTACTTATGTCCGCCAAACCAAACCCTACAGCATCCACGGCCGGAAGCGATTTCCTAGTTGCCGACGTGCCTGCAAACCAGGTATTCACACGGGAGGACCTGTCACCTGCGCAACAGATGTCTGGCCGCATCGCCGAAGATTTCATGCGTACAGAAGTGTTGCCACACGAACAAAGGCTCCACGATAAGGATTGGCAGTTGACTCGCGAACTATTGTTGAAAGCGGGCGAGCTCGACTTGCTTCGTATCGACATCCCGGAAGCTTATGGTGGATTAGGGCTCGACAAGGTGAGTTCTGCCTACGTAGGTGAAAAGATTGGGATCATGCTCTCATTCGCCGGCTCCCTTGGCGCGCACACCACCATCGGCACACTGCCAATCGTCTATTTCGGCAATGAAGAACAGAAAGCACGTTATCTGCCTCGTCTCGCGAGCGGTGAATGGATCGCAGCCTACGCTTTGACCGAGCCTGGTTCGGGTTCAGATGCACTCGCAGCTCGCACGAAAGCCACACTCAGCGCGGACGGCAGTTGCTACCTTCTCAATGGTCAGAAGATGTGGATCACCAACGGTGGCTTTGCCGACATATTCATTATCTTCGCGAAAGTAGACGGTGAAATGTTCACGGCTTTCGTAGTCGAGCGAGACTATGGCGTGGTCAGCGGCCGAGAGGAACCAAAACTCGGCCTCGACGGATCGTCAACGACGGCGCTCACGTTAGAGAACGTCCGTGTTCCCATTAGTAACGTACTCGGCTCTGTTGGTATGGGCCACAAGGTCGCCTTCAACATCCTCAATCTCGGTCGGCTTAAACTCGGAACACGCAACATCGGGAGTGCGAAACACTCGTTAACGCGCGCGACGCGTTACGCCGTAGAGAGACATCAGTTTGGGCGGGCCATCGCGGAGTTCGGAATGATCAAGCAAAAACTCGGCGAGATGGCCGTACGCTGCTACGTCGGAGATGCAATGGTCTACCGCACGCTGGGTGATGTTGATCGGGCGTTGGAAGTGGTTGTTGAGAAGGACACCGAATCGGTCCTAAAAACCATCGAAGGGTTTGCCGTCGAGTGCTCAATTAACAAGGTTTGGACCAGCGAGGCGCTCGCATTTGTAGTGGATGAGTCTCTGCAAGTTTATGGCGGCTACGGCTACTCGAAGGAGTTTCCTGCGGAACGCGCCTACCGGGACGCGCGCATCACACGCATCTATGAGGGCACCAACGAGATCAACCGCCTTATCATTCCGCTGCGCCTTTTGAAGAATGCTGCAATGGCGCAACTCCTCGATAGTGGGAGTGCAGAGCTCATACGGGCCACTCAAGCCGGTTCACTTCTGCCCGAGGAAACACTTTTTGTCACCGAGCGTGATTTGTTGGCGCGTTGTAAACGGCTCGTCGCTTTCACATTGAAACTCGTGAGAGATGTGTACGCCGATGCCTTGTCGAATGAGCAAGAGGTATTGGGCCACATCGCCGATATTACGATTGAAACTTACGCTTTAGAGAGCACCCTTCTTCGGACAGAAAAAATGGTCCTGGCACGCGGTGAACAGAGTTGCGAGACAGCCATTGACATCACGCGAGTGTACACCAGCGACGCAGCAGACCGGGTGGAACACTGGGCCAAACAGATCGTGGCCGCGCTGGCCGACACCACCGATTGTGACTCCCTGTTTGCTGAGGTGCTCCAACTCACTCGCTTCACTACTTTCAATACCGTGGCAGCTCGACGTCGGATCGCGGATTCCATTATCAGAGAAGGTCGCTATTACCTATAGCCTGCGTTCAGAGGACTGGAGCGCGCAACTGTCTCGAGGTTTTGGACTTTCCGCGATTTTCTCTTCTTGAAACCAAACATGAGGCACCACATCTTTGTTCAGCATGCAGGCTGTCCAAGATTCGTGTTTCGCGTTTGATTGTGCCCCGTTGAAGGGTTAACGTCGCGAACCCCTAGCTTAGACAACAAATTTCGATTGAGTACTATTAACTAGAGATAGAGGGATTAAGTGCTTCGCCTGACTCTCGCGCTACGATCAATAAAGGCATGATTTAGATCTGGACAGAGCGCACGGTTCCGAGCGGTGAAGAATTGGACCATGCGGGGGACAAACGCTCTCAGTTGCACGTTTTTAGCAGGTTTTTTGCAAGTCTGACGAGTTCGTAAGCGGTTAATCGCTGTATGTCCAAAAAATTTTGTCCACAAATTGGCCACACGCGAAAAACGGTCGTCAGATGCTGACGACCGTAAATTCTTGATCAAATGTAAGTTAACTGGTCGGGGCGAGTGGATTCGAACCACCGACCTCACGGTCCCGAATGATAGGCGCGGCAAAAACGTAAGTATTTGCCTTTTCGAAAGTTGCAGCCACCAGGGAATTTTGAGGTTTGACATCCGTTCCCATTCTTTACCATTCGTTATCGGTTGTGTGCTGGGAATTCTGGACACAAATTGGCCACACGTCATAGCATTAACTGCCCCCCGTTTATTTCCACAGTCTCTCCAACTACATAACTGGCTGCGTCAGAGGCGAGAAACGCAATAACCCGCGCGCATTCCTCTGGGGTTCCGATGCGACCAAGCGGAATAGAAGCCACAAAATTGCGAATCATTTCTGGTGTCGAAAATACCTGGTGAAAGGGAGTATCAATTACACCGGGCGAAACTGCATTGACCCGTATCCCATGAGGAGCAAGCTCCTTGGCGAGCGATTTCGTGAATGTGATGAGACCACCTTTGGCGACAGAGTACGCGGCTGCTCCCAATCCACCACCATTGCGTCCCGCGATCGATGCAACGTTCACAATCGCTCCTGTCTTCCGCTCAATCATAGACTCAGCCACAGCTTGCGAACACAACATCGCGCTCTTAAGGTTGAGATTCATCACTTCATCCCAGCGTTCCTCGGTCTGTTCAACTAGTCGCATGCGTTCAATCAACGACCCCGCGTTATTGATCAAAATATCTATAGGCCCGAATTCATCGCTAGTCCTCCTGACTAAGTCCCTGATGTCGGAGGCTACCCTCGCGTCACCGCGAATCGGAATTGCTTTTCCTCCTTCCTGAACTATGGCATGTCTTACTTGATCGGCTCCTGCCTCATTCTGGTAGTACCCAATCGCCACTTGTGCCCCAAGCTCTGCAAGCAACATTGCTGTGGCAGCACCAATGCCTGACGACGCGCCCGTAATTAATGCGACTTTACCGGTTAGATTAAGAAAGTTCAGCATATGTGATCTCTTTTCATTTAGCTCCGACGAGAGGCAAGCGGCGAATTGATCCGCCGAGAGCGAACAGAATTGTTGTGCCTAGTACGGGAAGAATGCCCGCCACGATTAGAATCGGCGTATAAGAAAAATGATCCACTACCCAACCGGTGCACAGTGTGAAAAGAATTGCGCCGATACCCGCACCAACGCCTCCGAGCCCGGCGACAGATGCCACGGCTTCCGCTGGAACTAGATCGCTGGGTATGGTTTGCACATTATTAATCCAACTCTGAAAACCAAAGGTCACGATTGAAATGAAGACCAGCGCTGTCATCGCATTTCCCGCCAGGGCAGCCGGAATTCCGGCCAACATCAGTAATGCGGCAGTAGCGATCACGGTCTTCCGCGCTCTGTTAGCGCTCCATCCGCGACCAATCAAATAACCGGAAATCCAGCCACCCAGGAGACTGCCAGCATCTGCAGCGACATAAGGCAGCCATGCAAACAATCCAATCTGTTTCAAACTAAAGCCGCGGACGTTGTAGAGATACAAGGGCAACCATGTCAGATAGAGCCACCAGACCGGATCAGTCAAAAATCTCGCCAAGACAATGGCCCACACCTGTCGATAGTCGAGCAATTTGCGCCAGCGTATCACCAGACCTTCCGTCGCAGGGCGTCGGTCCTGTTGAATGAGCTCGTATTCTTCAGCCGTAATAGCCCGGTGCCTTTGCGGTGTCTCATAGAATTTCAGCCACAAGGCCAGCCAAATAAACCCAAGTCCACCGGTGACGAGAAAAACTGTCCGCCATCCAAATTGCAATTGCAGCCAAACGATCAATGGGGGCGCCACGATGGAACCAATGCACACGCCGCTGTTGAAAATGCCCATCGCAAATCCACGCTCCCGGGCTGGAAACCATTCAGCGATGACTTTGGCAGCGCCGGGCCAATTTCCTGCCTCACCGAGACCCAGCACAAAACGAAAGAAACTGAGACTGGCCAATCCGCGCGCAAAGGCGTGGGCAGATGCCGCTATGGACCATACCAAAATTGATAGCGTGAATCCGCGCCGCGTGCCAATGCGGTCATAGAGTTTGCCAGATAATCCCTGACTAGCGGTGTAGGCTACGAGAAACCATGTGGTAATACTCGCGAACTGTAGATTATTCAGGCCCAGCCGCGTGGTGATCACGGGAGCCAGCACCGAAATCGTGAGCCGGTCGATGAAGTTGATTAAGGTGGCGAGAAAAACCAGTCCTACGATCCACCAACGCAATCCTCGCACGCCGGTTCTTGCGGCCGGAAATACCGATGCGGAAATATGTCTTTCAGACTTCATCCGAACATCGCTACTTCGGCAGTCTCTTAATCACGTAGATCTGGTGCGTACAGCAC
>JBKPAC010000168.1:0-26625 GCA_046726175.1 Acidobacteriota bacterium | reverse complement strand
CCGGCGTTGCAGGGCGCAAGAGGTGACGTCAATAGGGAGTTGGGCGCCAGCGGACGAGGCGCAGGCGAAGGTGCTCGAAGAAACCGATCGCGCAGCGCACTCGTGATCGCAGAGGTGGCGGTATCGTTTCTATTGCTCATTGGTGCAGGCCTGCTGATCCAGAGTTTCATGCGAGTACAGGCTATTGAACCAGGATTTGATCCGTCGAATACACTGGCCTTGAGGCTTTCACTACCAAAGGGCAAATACCAAAACCGTACCGCGGTAAGCCGATTCTGTGAACGGCTCGTAACGCGGATTCAGACTTTGCCGGGAGTGGAAAGTGTCGGTGCAGTTTCGATCCTCCCGATGAGTACATCGCAACACACGATTGATTTCACCATCGCCGGACAGATGCTTGCGCCGGGTGACTCGCATATAGCACAGTACCGCTTAGCCTCGCCGGACTACTTTCGCACGATGAAGATCCCGCTGTTGCAGGGCAGAGGGATCGATGCCCACGATACGGAAGACAGTATTCCGATAGTGGTTATCAATGAAACGATGGCCCGGCGGTTTTGGCCCACCGAGACTGGGATTGGCGCGCGCATCAACATTGACGACAACAACACTGGCCCACGACCGGTCGAGATTGTTGGTGTGGTCGGGAACGTCAAGCACGCTAGTCTGGAAAGCGACCCAACTTATGACGTCTATCTTCCGATGGCGCAGGTGCATCAAGATGGAGTCGGGATACTAACAAACACACACTATTGGATCGTTAGATCAAAGTCTGACTCGCGCATTGTCGAGACTGCTTTCCGTCGAGAAGTGCAGGATATCGATCGCGATGTTGCGACTTCAAATGTCAGAACTCTTGAAGATTACTTGTCTGACTCGGTCGCACCGCGTCGATTCAATCTGCGCGTACTGACGATCTTCTCAGCGGCGGCTCTTGTCCTCGCGGCAGTCGGTATATACGGCATTGTCTCCTACACAGTGACGCAGCGAACTCCCGAGATAGGTATTCGGCTGGCGCTGGGAGCAGCCAGATCAAGTGTCTTTCGATTGATCGTCGGCCAGGGGTTGAGAGTAGTTCTTGTGGGAGTGGCATTAGGTGCAATTGGAGCGCTCGGACTGACTCGTTTAATTCGCAACTTACTTTTCGGCGTTACTCCTACGGACACGGTTACGTTCATTCTCGTATCTGTTATCTTAGTTGTAATCGCGTTGATAGCGTGTACTGCTCCTGCTCGTCGCGCAATGAAAGTCGATCCGCTGATCGCTTTGCGCAACGAATGAGACTCTTTACTGTACAGCGAATGCAGGAGGATCTATGGAATACACCAATCTAGGACGCACGGGTCTGAAAGTGTCCCGGATATGCCTCGGATGTATGACCTATGGAATTCCAGACCGGGGTGCTCACCCGTGGACGCTCGATGAGGAAAAGAGCCGCCCAATGATCCGAGAGGCGCTCGAGCTTGGTATCAACTTCTTCGACACAGCCAACAGCTACTCAGACGGCACCAGCGAAGAGATTGTGGGGCGAGCCCTCCGCGATTTTGCGCAGCGCGAAGAGGTGGTGCTGGCCACGAAGGTCTTTTTCCCAAGCCGCGAAGGACCGAACGCTCGTGGCCTATCGCGCAAATCCATTCTTACCGAGATCGATGCGAGCCTGCGCCGGCTTGGCACCGACTACGTAGATCTCTATCAGATTCATCGTTGGGACAAAGACACGCCCATCGAAGAAACGCTCGAGTCATTGCACGATCTGATTAAGGCTGGGAAAGTGCGATATATAGGCGCCTCGTCGATGTACGCGTGGCAGTTCGCAAAGTCGCTTTACATTGCAGACCTGAAAGGCTTCACCCGATTCGCCTCGATGCAAAATCACTACAACCTGCTGAATCGGGAAGAGGAGCGCGAAATGATGCCGCTGTGCCAGGCAGAGCGAATCGGAGTGCTGCCGTGGAGTCCCTTGGCTCGCGGTAGACTGACTCGCGGCTGGAACGAAAGTAGCAACCGTTTGGAGACGGACGAGTTTGGTAAGACGCTCTACACTGGAACAGAAGATTCAGATCGGAGGATAGTCGAGGCAGTTGCTAAGATTGCGGCAAAGCGTGGAGTATCGCGTGCGCAAGTTGCTCTGGCCTGGATGCTACAGAAGCCGTTCATTACTGCGCCGATTGTCGGCGCCTCCAAGCCAAATCATCTGGAGGACGCTGTAGCTGCATTGTCTCTGAAGCTAACGGACGAAGAGACTGCTGCACTCGAACAGCCTTACGTCCCACACCGCATTGCTGGGTTTTCGTAAGCTTTGAGATACATGTATGCAAAGACCAACACCGAGTGAATACGATCCGAACTATCAGAAGTACTTCGATCTGGTACCCGAAGGTGATTACCTGGAAACACTTCGACGCAACTCACACGACGTGGCGACATTCTTCGAAGCTGTGCCGCAGCAAAAGCATGACTTTAGATATGCAGAAGGGAAGTGGACCGTTAAGGAGGTGTTGATGCACATCATCGATACGGAAAGAGTGTTTTCGTATCGAGCCCTGGCTGCGGCGAGAGGAGATGAATCGCCTGTTTATCGAATGGATGAAGAAATCTACGCCAGAAACATTGATGTTTCGGATCGCTCGCTCGATAGTCTTCTTTCGGAGTTTCGCACGGTTCGCAGAGCAAGCGAATCATTGTTTGAGAATCTTACGGACTCTCAAACAAACCGAATGTGCAATATCGTAAGTCATCCGATGAGCGCTCGTGCAATTGGCTATTTTCTGATTGCACATACGCGACATCACATGGGTGTGCTCAAACAAAGGTATCTGTAGTCAAACTATTCCGCGGAGGTTCCCAATCAGCGCGGCGAGTTCTGTTGCTTCGACCGGCTTCGGGACGAACATCTGGTATCCGGCTTCCAACGCACGCATTCTGTCTTCGACTCTCACATAGCCCGTCAGCGCAATCGCGGGTGTGTTCGAACCTTGATCCGGCTTTAGCTTTCGTACACGCTGAATAAAGCTGTAGCCGTCCTCTTCCGGCATTCCGATATCACACACCAGCACGTCCGGCTTCCAATGCGTCATGACTACAAGAGCTTCGCGTGCTGAGGATGCGGTCTTAACATTGGCGCCATATTGTTCCAGCACAATCCGGAGCAGATCCCGCGTGTCCGCTGAATCGTCTATTGCAAGAATTCGCGCGCCCGATAACTGTGAGGTCATCTCTGCGTCGAGCAGGTCTCGCATCGGGCGTTTACCCTGATCGGAATCTGAACTGCTCTTTGTCATAACGGCGGCAATGGGCAACTTGATTTTAAATGTTGAGCCCTGGCCTTGCCCCTCACTCTCTGCCTCGATTGTGCCGCCGTGCATCTCGATGAGGTGACGCGTGATTGCAAGGCCGAGCCCCAGGCCTCCGTGCACACGGGTATACGACGCGTCAGCTTGTTGGAAGCGATCAAAGATAAATGGCAGGAAGTCTTGCGGTATGCCTTCACCATTGTCCGTGACAGTGATCTCAGCTTTTGAATCGCGCAGGCTGGTTCTTACATGGACCTTTCCGCCGCGCTGAGTGAACTTTATGCTGTTGGAAAGAAGGTTCCACATCACCTGCTGCAGTCGAGCGTCGTCCGCTCGCAGTTCGTCGGCTGCGCGATCGATTGTTACGCCCACGGAAATCTGTTTCGCGTCTGCCGCAGGCTTCACCGACTCGACAGCTGCTCGTATGATGGGCGTCAATCTCACCGGTTTGACATCGAGTCGCATGCGGCCAGAGATGATTCGAGAAACATCGAGTAGGTCTTCAATCAGCTGGGCTTGTGCCTTGGCGTTTCGCTCGATCGCATCAATCCCCTTGAGACCGATCTCATGCTTAGTGTCTCTGCGTTTCAATAAAGTGGCCCAGCCAAGAATAGCGTTGAGGGGGGTACGCAGCTCGTGTGAGACCGTGGCAAGGAATTCATCCTTTATGCGACTGGCCTTTTGAGCTTCAGCGCGCATGTCCCTTTCTCGAGTCAGCAACATCTCGCGCTCTCGTTCGATGGCTTTTTGTTCAGTGATGTCACGCGCAATCTTTGAAGCTCCGATGATTTCGCCCTCGCGATTCTTAACAGGCGATACTGTCAAAGATATGAAGATTGGTTGTCCACTTTTGGTCACTCGCACTGTCTCAAAATGATCTGTACGTTCACCGCGCCGCAGCTTTGCAAGAATCTCGTACTCTTCTTCCAGTCGATCCTCCGGAATGATGATCGTGATCGGTTTGCCGATCACCTCGCTCGCCTTGTACCCAAATAACCGCTCGGCTCCGCTGTTCCATGATTGGATGATTCCATCAAGGGATTTGCTGACAATCGCATCGTGAGAGGATTCGACTATACCTGCGAGCAGCGCTTGCGATCGTTCACTTTTACGTCGTTCAGTGACGTCGCGGAAGATCAGCACTGCGCCAATGGTGTGTCCTTCGGCGTCTTTGATCGGGGCACCGCTATCGTCAATCGGTATATCCGTCCCATCCTTCCGTGACAGCGAGGTATGGTTCGCCAATCCCAGGATCACCCCTTCTTTGATGGCGGTGAGCGCGGGATTGTCGACGGGTTGATTGGTTATTTCGTTACGGATTTTGAAGACTTCCGTCAGTTGCTTACCGACGGCTTCTTCGCCCCATCCAGTCAGCAAATGAGCAATCGGGTTGAGGAAAGTAATCGTACCAGAGCTGTCGGTGGTTATAACTGCATCACCGATGCTGGACAGCGTAACGCGCAGAATTTCTCGCTGTTTACGCAATTTTTCTTCGCCCTCGCGAGCAATTGTTTCAGAGGCAAGCCTTCGGCTTTCCGCGTATCTGAACCATGTCGCTGCCTGCCAGATCGCAGCTAAGAAAACTATTACGATTGCGATGATCAGGACCGCTGTGGCAAGCGTCGATTCGAAATGGCTGACACGCTGCCATGTGAGAATCAGCCACCCCAATAACAATGGAGCAACAATCGCGACGACGGCCAAGCGGCGCGCCAAAGTTCCAGCGGAGCTCTCATCAAGAATGAGCGATAACGGACCGTGCTGGATGGAGATTGAAAGAACTCCCAACGAGAAAACGAAAAGCGAAATGGCAGTGTGAAGCGCTATGCCGGTGTACTGTGCAATGGAAAAGAGCTGCTCGGCACGATACGCATAGCCAACAATCGGGATTAAAGACCACGCGGTTGCTAGGATGATTAAAGTGCGAGCTATCGCGTGCGCCTTGTTGAGATACAACAACACCATCGCAGTGCCAACCAGCACAAGACAGGAAGAAGCTGTAACGCCCATTCGACCGGGGCTGCTGGTTGCGAGCGCGCCTGGTTGTTCAGTAAAGAGCAGCTGGTCGATGTGTAGATTCCAGCCGACAACGTGCTGGCTCAGCGTTAACAAACCGATGAGACCACAGACGACAGCGCCACCCAGACCAATCCTTCGCGAAGCCTCGCCATTCGACGACAAAAGAAAAAGCGCGAGCCCGCCAAGCATCAACGAGACAGACGTATTCGCTTTCATGGTAATGTCAGCGTGAATTGCCTTGAGATGTGGGATGTCGAATAGCCAGCCGACGAAAACCATCGCGCCAATCGCCATCACGAGAACACCGGCTACGCGAGAGAATGTGATTGAGCGGGATACCACTGTGTACGGTTTATTCACTTATGGGCACCTCGGCGACTGTTCAAACAGCTGCCAGATTTCAATCGATGCTCAATGTTAAAGCAAACTAAATTTGATCGTTAATCAGCCCGCCCCGGCTGGAATGGCTTGAACTTCGTAAACTACGACGTTTCAGCCATCGGCGGGTTTGGCAGAGCGCTGACCTCCTCCGCACTGCTTTTAGATTCGCCCTAAGAGCAGGAGTATTAGCACGATGAGAAGAACTAACCCAAGACCACCACTGGGCCAGTATCCCCAGTTTCTACTGTAGCCCCATCGAGGCACAGCCCCTATCAACAAAAGAATCAAAAGTATCACAAGGATCAATCCCATCGCAGTATCACCTCCTTGTCACAAACCTTTACTCAGCATCTATTCCGCGCAACTCAGAAATGCGACGAGCTTTCATCACAACATCGTCATCAACTGGTTCCGTCCCTTCGTACCAGGCGGCGATTTCTTCCGCTGGTCGTCCCAATGCCAGACCGAGCTGTTCGTTGCTCGAGTCGAACCCGCGGTCGCGCAGTTTCCGGATAATCTCGACCGCCTCATCTTGAGTGGTCCCCCGATCGTCAACCTCCTGATTCGAATCCGGCTTTGGCATCGATGTCGTCCTTTCAAACCAATCTGAATGTCCTCGTACAGCTGTCTATTTGAAGGCAGTGTAATCAAAGGGGACACGCGAATCCCTCAGTTGTCCCGTAAATAGTCACCGCCAGCGCAAAACCATAACCAATAATCACCTTGGAAATGACAGCCATATTCAGGCAATCGCGATGCCGATCAAAGGTCAGATTCAGTTGGCCTTTTACTTGCTTTTAGGGCGATTCGATTGTGAGTAGTTGATTAATAGCGCGAGATGCAATGAGCAAACCTAAAGGTGATCTGCACGGCAATGCTCCTGATCAATCAGAGGTCGCAGTGTTGCTGATTGATGTGATTAACGATCTGGAATTCGAAGGCGGAGAGGAGTTACTTCGGCATGCTCTGCCGGCAGCAAAACAAATCGCTGATCTGAAGCGGCGCGCAAAGCGGGCCAAGGTTCCGGTAATTTACGTTAACGACAACTTCGGGAGGTGGCGGTCTGACTTCAATCGCATCGTCGAACATTGCATGGAAAAGGACATTCGTGGTCGTCCGATCGCGGAATTACTAGTGCCGGACGAGGACGATTACTTTGTGCTGAAGCCAAAACATTCAGGCTTCTTTTCCACCACACTCGATCTGTTGTTACAGCACCTCGGTGTTCACACATTGGTTCTTACCGGAATCGCTGGGAACAATTGTGTCCTATTTACAGCGAACGACGCTTACATGCGCGACTATCGATTGATAGTGCCGGCGGATTGCACCACGTCAACAAGAGAGGAAGACAACAAGTACGCGCTGCGACAAATGCAGCAAGTACTAAAGGCAGATATCTCCCCATCAGGATCAGTGGACTTCAGCATGTTGGATCAGCGCAGGGAGAGCGCGCATGCCTGAATGAGATCTTTTATAGGGAGCAAATGAATAGATGAGTAAACAAACAACGAAAAAGAATAATGCTTCAGCTTCTTCGTCACGATCCTTCAAGAAGGTCTCAAGGGACTCGCCTGACTGGATAACGAAACAGAATGTCGAAGCGATAACTCAGTTAGAAGAGGCGGCGAAGGACCAAAGAACACACGCAGATCGATTGGCCCACGCGGTGGCGGACTTTTGTGGCAGCATGAGTTTTGTTTGGGTACACGTTGTTTGGTTCACAATCTGGGTCCTGCTCAATGTTCTCCCAGGCATTACACACATCGATCCGTTCCCATTTACATTTCTTACGTTGGTGGTCTCGCTCGAAGCGATCTTTCTCTCCACGTTTATATTAATCAGTCAAAACCATGAACACCGCGTTAGCGAGCGGCGAAATCACCTCGACCTCCAAATCAACTTGCTCACCGAACAGGAAAACACAGTCATGCTTGCGATGCTGGAGGCGATTGCAACGAAAGTTGGAGCGGACGTCAGTCGTGACCCACGTATCCCGGAACTGATAAAGGAAACGCAACCAGAGAAGCTGGCGAAGCAGATTGAGCAGCATCAAGAGACATGACAAAGCAAAACCACCTGCGGAGAATGCACTCCTGCAGGTGGTTTGTTAGTTAGTTAGAATGCTCGACTTTAACTTTCAGAGTCGAGATTTGGTTTTCTTTTACGCCATCTCAGTAGCGTTGCAACGCCAACGAGTCCTGTACCCAAAAGCGCCATCGACATCGGCTCCGGTGCGTTCGTCGGTGTCTCAATGATCACGCCGGGACCAGTCGGTTCTACCGAGAAGGTTATGGGTCTTTCACGTAAGCTTGCCTCGGAAAACGTAACCTGGCCTTTGGAAGTACTTGTGTTGAAGTTGAACTCAGAGAATGTTCGCAGATCAAAACCGCCGGCTATGAGCGTTGTATAGCTCTGTCCAACGAACTGCGAAGCGGACCTGGCATAACCCGCGCCAGAATCCTTTTGAGTGCCGCCAGCGGTTACCGAATCAGCCTGAGCCGAGATTACTGACAAGGTCAGGCAGACAAGCAGACCGAAAGCGGCAGTAGTAAGCTTAAGCTTCGAAGAGCAATCCATGGTAATGCCCTCCTCCTTGGTCTCATTGTTCCCCTCAACCGCACTTTTGGGGGGCCAATCGAAAAGGCAAGAAACTGCACGAGTGCGCTAGTGTTCCTACCGCGGTCAATACAACCTGCCAGGCGAGACTGGCAGGATCCGGATGCTAAAGAGCTCGGTTGTGCCGCACACACTCGTAGCTTCCACGAAGGGGTTTGCTCAATCCAAGTTAGAACTCAGTTGGATCGGATGAAGTCGGGCATACCCCTAACTGAATACCCCCGATGTAAACAACATTAAACTGGCGTATTCGGCCAAGTATCAGCAAATTTCGCGCCTTTGTCTAGTAAAGTTCGAATCTTCAAAAACTTTCAGCAAAACAAAGATTGTTCTAAATGAGAAGGCAGGAGGTGTCTAAGTATTGGACGAGATTTCCAGACTTCAGACATCGTACACAGAAGTGCCAACTCGACGGCTACAGACGTGCTGTTTGCCATCGAGTTGGCAGGGAGGTGGGCTTCCAATTAACGCGTGATTGTGAAAGTCGCTGCCGGCACTCTGCTCTTCAGGTCGTAGCTGACAATGTCGAGATCGGCCAGGCGCTGACCTTGAAGGCGAGTGACGATGTGGAACGGAAGCATCATGCAGTCGGCACGTCGATAGTCACTCCGCTCCTCTTCAATTAGGACGTTGCTGTTATAACGGGTGACAATTTTGTCAATTAGAAACGTGCGTTTGTTGATCCAGTAACGAACCGTGTCCTGAGGATTGAACTTCACTTCCACCGTGTAGTCGTTGCCTTCATCTTTTTGACGTACGGTAACGAGCTGACCATCTATCGCACGATTCAGGGTGTCAAACCCCATCATTCCCCAATGCCGCGACGCCGCAGCCTCGCTGACACGAAACTCATTTCCGAAAATCATGCCGCCTCCGGTCGTGCCGGTGAAGACGAGATAGGTTGGACCGGGAAGAGTAGCAGAAGGCGCGATGTCCAGCCGTCGCCTCAACTGTTTGTCCTGATAGTCCGTAATCTTCAGCTTTATTTCCGCCGCAGCTCCAAGAGGATTTGCTCCGATGGATCCGAAAGCGGCAGCATTGACGAAGCCGCTTGCATTGACGGTTACGTATTCCAGTGTCGAATAATCAGCGCCTCCATGAGCAATGCGTGACACCGTAAGAATTTCCCGACCAGTTAGATCATCAGCAGAACTGGGGATCGTCGAGGTGGTTATCGTGAGAGCGGCAACAGCTAAGCAACCTAGAGCAAACAACAGAACACTACTTGTACGAAATCTTCGAAACATAATCGATGCCTCCAAGTGGGTTTAGATAGCGTGCTTGACTGCAGTTGAAAGAGAGCGAAAGGTTTATCCGATGTCTTGAATCCTGAGAGCGATCCCGGTCGCACACAGCAAAACAAGGAGCATCGTCAAAAGAACTCCAACGTTGATCATGTGGCCGCCCCATGGATGCAGGAAGTCAATAAACGCGCTGAGATCTTCGGGCACCTGAGTGGCCTTTTCGACTGTAGGCGCCGGTCCCAACTTCGGGGCGGAGGGTTTTGTAGGTGAACCTCTGTTCATCAGATCTTTCTGGTATTGGTCCATATCCTTCTCGAAATCCTTTGAGCTCTTCTCAGCATCGGATTTGTACTTATCGATCCTAACCTGAGCGTCGGCGATCTTTGCGTCATTCTCAAATTCGATCTGTTTATAAAGACCGCGACCGTCGTTCTTCACCGAGGGTTCGGCGCTCTCGTCTTTTCCACGTAGCACGTCCAAGCCGGACGAGCGCTTCATCTCATCGAAAGACCACGTTGCCGGCATTACCGTACCAACTACTTTGGCGAGGCCGACAGGAACGCCAACAAGACCGGAAAAAAGAATCTGTGGGATCAATATCAAAGGCACCAGACTGGTAGCCATCTCGGAAGTGTTAACTACTGCTGAGATAAAAAGCCCGAGTGATATGCCGACCATACTCGTGAGGATCATCACCACGAGCTGGGGAATTCCGGCAAACCTTCCCGGCAGCTTCATCAGATTGACGAGATCGAGAAACTTAAGCGTACCGAACAGAAGAAAGCATTGGATGCTAACAATCAATGACAAGACGAACATCTTGGAGCCGATATAGGGCAACAAGCGAAGGTTTACCATGCGTTCGCGGTTGTAAACAGCGCGTTCTCGGATCACTTCCCGTGCCGCCAACGAAGTGCCGAACCACAGGGCAACAAGCGCGAAAATGAAATATGGAAAGTCTCGCTGAGCTTTGGCTCCGACTACGAGATAGGTAAGAAGACCGATGATGGGGGCCTGCGCGAAAAGAATCAGAAGATTGAAGCGGTCCCGGGTCAACACTCCCATATAGCGCCGCGACAGAGTTGCCCATTGTCGAATGGAATCGCCGAGCGTCGTACGTCTTTTTGCCGGAGCCGCCTGAGCCGGCTTACTCGAAACTTCAGTGAGAGGATTCGCGACATTGAGCTTGTACTGAGGTGTTGCCATGAAGCGACGTTTCCAGTCATTCGCAACCTCTTCGGCAACTTGCTCGCGAGAAACTCGACCATCTGACTTTTTCAGCCGCTCGTAAATGGGAGCCTCGAGCTTGTCATAAAGATCCTTGAAACTGGCTGCGCCAACGTGAGCGAGTGCTTCGTCAGGTTTGCCATAGAACACCAGCTTGCCGCGCATGAGTAGAACAATCTTGTCGAAGAGCTTCACGTTCTCCATCGCATGCGTCGTGAGGATCACAGTCCGCCCCGACTCTGCGATCTGGCGGAACAGCTTCATGACCTTTTCTTCCGTCGCAGGATCAAGGCCCGACGTAGGCTCGTCGAGAAATATGACCGACGGCTTTGTTATTAACTCGACCGCGATGGATACGCGCTTGCGCTGACCTCCGGACAATTGCGAGATCGGAACATCACGGCGCTCAGACAGTCCGGTAACATCCATCACTTCGTTAACGATTTGATTGATTTCGTTAACCGAGATATCTCGCGACAGTCTGAGACGGGCTACGTAGTAGAGAGTTTTATAAACAGTCAGCTCGCGGTGGATGATGTCGTCCTGAGGCACGTAACCGATGGACTGTTTCAATGATTCGAGGTGCTGGTAGAGGTCAAGATTATTAACCAGCACCTGTCCGCTCGATGCGGGTCGCATTCCATTGAGCGAGTCCATCAGGGTCGACTTGCCTGCGCCTGAGGGTCCTAATAGTCCGACGAACTCGTTTGGCTGGATACTCAGATAAACCTCATCCAGCAGTCTCACCTTTCCTTTACCCGAGCGGTTCGGTACTTCCTTCGTGACCTGAAAGACATCGATGCGAGTCTTGGCTCGGGTGTCAAAGATCTTCACACCTCGAGCGGGATCAGCTCGCAGGACGAAAGCGCCAATCTGAATTACATCCTGCGGTTGGATAAGCTTGCGACCGGTAATCCGATGGCCGTTGATGTAGGTGCCGTTGGTTGAGTTCAGGTCTTCAACCACGACGCCCGACTGGGTAAGCGAAACAGCAGCGTGGCGGTTTGAGATCAATAAACCGTCGAGACGAATGTCACATTCCTCGCCTCTTCCAACAATCAGACGTTGCGTACTACCAAACGAGCGCTCAGTAAAAGCTCCTGTCTCCAGGCTGCCGGTGATCTGTAAGGGACTCTCTGAACCGAGCACCATCGTTTGCAGCTTTCCTGACGAGGGCGCTTGCTGCACGATTTGTGCAGCGGCTGCAACAGCAGGAACAGGTTTTTTCTCGGTCGGAATCGGATTAGCAGGATCAAAGAATCGTAACAATGGACCGCCGGGACCGAGCTCAACTTTGTCGGCGTGAGAGAGCGTTTCCGGTTCCACTATCCGCCGGCCGTTCAGAAGCGTGCCATTAAAACTGCCAAGATCTACCAGGACGTACTTGCCATTGCGACGCTGAATCTCAGCGTGACGACGCGAAACGATTGCCGCGGCAGCATCAATCGCTCCTTCGAGACCGGGTTCGCGTCCAAACCGCGTCACTTCCTTCGTTAGCTCGACTCGACGCAGTTGTCCCGTTCCGGTTCCGGACATTTCGACGAATGCAGCAACCTGTGCGTTCTTCGGCGGCGTAGTTGGCAACGCCTGGAGTTCGGGTTCGAGCGATCGCGATGAGGTGTGCGCGGGCGCATCAATCAGGGTTTCATTCTGGTAGGGCTTCGCAGCTTCAGCTGTTATCGCGGTTACAACCAAAATCGGACCCTGAGGACCGAACTGCACACGCGAATTCACTCGCAGCGGAAGAGGAGTGGAGATCTGCTGTCCATCGACAAACGTTCCGTAAGTTGATCCGTTGTCTGCGATATGCCATTGGCCGTTGTGCAACTGAAATTGGGCGTGTTGTCTCGAGACCATCGGCCACTGCTTCTGGTCATAAACAATCTGACACGTCGTTGGATTGCGGCCAACGGTGACTGTCGGCCCCTCATATCCAATCTCGCGCTGTAATTGTCCCTGGAGTTCTTCGGCTAAAGTGATTCGGGTCACGTTAAGAGATCTCGGGTCTGAGCAACTTAGAGGTAATGCTGGTGACGCGTATATTAGCACTAATCCTGCTGGAATTTGGCAACGAGCTCTGTTGAATTACACGTGGCACGGTTCGGTTCCGCAGTCCGAATCTGATATTCTTAGCGCTCAGCCGAGGACAATTCGGTTCTACTGTCAGCCGCAATTCAATTCCGCAAAGGTTCCGATGCTTGCTCTTAAAGTCCGCACCGTTGCTTTCTTTTTATGCTTATTGTTTAGCCTCGCAGCCATAGCTGATGAGTCGCAAGGCCAATCGCTCGATGCGCGCGCCCCCTCACCGGTGCGCCGGAATGAGATAGTTGGCAGGATTTCGGCTCGCGATCTTGGCGACGCTCGGCTTACGGATCACTTCTACACGTTCGCAGGAACCCCGGGCGACCTGCTGATCACGATTCAAACGCAGAACCTTAATGGCGACGTTGATGTTTTCACCGCCGGCTCACTACGTCCGGTGCTGAAGTTCGCTGTGTACGCCGAGTCTACGAGTCCGGTAACGAAGAACATTTACCTCCGGCAGCGGGAAGAGCTGATACTTCGCATCGAGGCTCGTACTCCGAATGACGACGACGGGATCTATCGCATTCGATTTAGCGGTACATTCGAGCCAATGTCCGGCGTAGCTGAAGAAGGTGAAGAAACTGTTTCACTGCCGACAGCTCGGAAAGGTAAACGCGTTTCTTCTGTTGGCGCGAGAATCGAGGATCCGGTGCCGCCTCCAGTTGACGTCCCATCGTCCGCGGCCTCTGAGCGCACTGAAACAGCGACAGAAGATCCTGCTCCGATGGAGCTGAAGAAGGAGCCCGTAGTTGAAGCGCCCGTGAGATCTGCTCGAAATAATCGTGTGCGTTCGACACCAACACCGCGGCGGACAACTACAAAGCCGGCGAGCACCCAGGAAGCAGAGACAAGTGAAACAACCCAGCCGAACACTTCGGCCGAAGCGACGACGAAATCGGAGGCGGCCGTGACGACAGCCGAGACGCCCCCGAAGGCTCCCGCAAGAAGAGGTACCAAGAAGAGCTCGGCCGCCAGTTCTCAGACGGCGAGCAACACGGAGACGGAATCTCCCGCTTCGCCGGTTCGAGGCCGCAACCCTAGACGTAATGTTCCTGGGGTTCCCTCAGAAGCGCCCGTTGCGACGAGCACGGAAGAAACGAAAACTATCGACCCGGCAGCCGCACTCGAGGAATTGCGAAACGCAAAGATCATCATCGAGCTGCTCGATGGAACACGTTTCGAGCGAGCAATGATCGATGTGCAGCGAGTTAATGTAGAGAACGGTTACGTCGTGGTAATCGGGCGAGATGGGAAAGTTGATCGGGTACGTCTCTCAAGAGTGGTGAGGATGACGATCGGTCCCTGAAGAAATTGCGGATTGCGGATTGGAAGTTGCCAATCGGCAATCCGCAATTTACTTTTTCGCCGCCTTCAGTTCTGCCAGCTTCTCCTTGAACCTTGGAAGATCGGTATTCTGCGGATCAAGTTTTTCGAGCTTCGCGATAGCCTGCTCAGCTTCCTTCACGTCTCCCGCACCAAGTGCTGCCGCGCAAAGTCCATCAATCACGGAAATGTCGTCTGGCTTTTTCATCAATGCGGCCTTGTACCACTTGATGCTCTGATCGTAATGACCGGCGTCGAGGTTTACCATGCCAAGGTTTGCGATAGTTTCGTAGTCACCGGGCCTAAGCTCATTCGCCTTTAACAGAAATCCAATGGCGTCATCGAAACGGCGAATCTGGTACTCGAGTCGCGCAGCGGTGATCTGAGCGTCAAAATTTTGCGGCTCCTCACGCGCTTTCTTCATTGACGCCTGCACGTCCTCAAAAACCTGCTGTGGATTACCTTCGCCACCGCCGACTGGTGGATGATCTGCAGGCATGTTTTGCGCACCAGCAGCAACCCGCGCCGGCGTAGCCTGTCGTTGGGCCATGGTACTGGCAAACATGAAACCGACGATGAAGCCTGCCAGTAAACCAATGATCACAAATAGAAGGTTTTCTCTTGTCATGTATTAGGTGGTCTCAGGAACCGACGCGGGATTCACTTTTCTTTTCCTTCAGCAATGAGCGTCTTTGCCTCTTTGATTTTCTCGTTCACTGCCCGCGCAAGATCAGAATCAGGTGGCACATTCTTCAGAGCTCTGTTCCAGTACTCGATTGCCCTGGCATAGTCCTTCTTCTCAAACGCAACACCTCCGGCTAGACCCAAGGCGTTTGTATTGTCAGGCTCGAGCTTAAGCGCCTGATTGATCAAGTCCATCGGACGACCATCAAGGTTTCGACCGTTCACCAGGGCCAAGGTGAACGCAAGATTCGTCATCAAGTCGGCATCGCGGGGTTGGAGCGCCAGGGCTTTCTCGTAGGCTTTTGCTGCCTCGTCGTGTCGCTCCATCGCGCTGTACGAACGGGCCAACATTTTCCAGCCCTGTACGTCCGAAGGGTTTGACTCTAAGCGCTTAGCTAATGCTTTGACATTCTGCTCGATCTGCGCAGCCGACATCCCTCCTTCACTTGCGGCGGGCGCCTCAGATTGCATTGGCTGTTGTTCGGCTGACGGTGCATTTAGATTTCCGAGTTTGTAGTACAAGCCAACTGCCAGAATCGGAAGCGCCAGCGCTACAGCATACGCTGGGCCGCGTGCAGCCGCGACCTGTTTCACCTTCTGCTTCTTAGGTTGGACTGACGCATCTTCAAGAACGCGACGGTTAATTTCGTCTCGATCCTGGTCGTATTGCTGCGTCGAAATCAGACCGTTACGCAGATCCGCATCGAGTTCTTCCAATTGATCTTTGTAGATGGAGATATTCCCACCGGCTACGTCCGACTCATCGGCGTCAGCTTGCGTGTTACTCTGCAAAAGAGGCGGGAGCACAAATGCGAGGGCAATCAGAATACAGATACCGCAGACGAGCCAGAAAATCATGCTGTCTTCTCTCGCTTCTTCAGAATGTCCTCAGCACGGCGACGCTGTTCTTCTGAAAGCTGAGGTTCGGCGATCAGTTCTCGTCGTTGTTTCACGTAGCGGAACAGAATGGCGAGCCCGCCAAGCAGGAAAACAAAAGGACCGAACCAAAGAAGATAAGTGACTGGCGTTACGGGCGGACGGTAAAGCACGAATTGTCCGTAACGATCCGTCAAATAGGAGACGATTTCTTTGTCGCTCTTTCCCGCTCGCATCTGTTCGCGAATCTGCGCTCGAAGATCCTGGGCAAGGTCCGCCTGAGAATCTGCCAGAGTTTCGTTTTGACAAACGAGACAACGCAGCTCTTTAGCCAGGTTCATTAAACGCTTTTCCAGTTCCGGATCATCGGCGAGCGGCTTTGCCTCCTGTGCCGCCACGGGCAGCAACAGAGAGCAGAGAAGCAATAGCTGAGCAACAACTTGCTTCATTTGTTCAATTCCTTGACGAGCGGCACGATTGTCTTTTCCCAAACATCCGGTGTGATGGGTCCAATCTGTTTGAATCGGATGACACCGTTCTTGTCTATGAGATACGACTCAGGAGCACCGTAGACGCCATAATCGATCCCTACGCGTGCATCGGTATCGCAGGCGCTAAGGACATATGGATCGCCAAGTTCTCCCAGCCAGGCCAACGCGTCGTCGCGCTTGTCGCGATAATTCAATCCGTAGATCGGGACTACGCCCGTTCGCGCGTATTCGAACAAAAACGGATGCTCGTCGCGACAGCTTATACACCAGGACGCCCAAACGTTCAGCAACCAAACCTTGCCGCGCATGTCTTCCGACGAAAACGTTTTGGCTGGATCCTTTAGTTGTGCTAAGCGAAACGCCGGTGCTGGTCTGTTAATCAGCGGGGAAGGAACTTCGCGGGGATCACGGCTCAGTCCAATAGCAAGGAAAGTAACCAGAACTATGAAGATCCCCAGCGGTATTGCAAAACGCAACATGTTTATTTTTGAAGCTGCGACTTGCGACGAGTTATGGAACGATCTCGTTAGGTTCGACCTTTACGGATGCTGCGACCGGCGCCGCAGGTCGGTCTTCCACTCGAGCTTTTCCAAGCGCCACTCGTTGCTTTCGCGCTGCTAAAGCGTAACGTCGATCGCTCACAGCCAAACCACCACCTAATGCCATCAGCACCGCGCCGCCCCAAATCCAGACGACGAAGGGTTTGTAATAGACCCGCACACTCCACGCACCGCCACTCAGCGGCTCCCCAAGCGAGAGGTACAGGTCGCGAAACAATCCTTGGTCGATGGCTGTTTCAGTCATGACATTCTGACTGGCCGTATAAGATCGCTTCTCGGGGTACATCTTGCCGATCGGATTGCCTTTTCTCGTGACGTCGATCTCGGCACGGGCGGCTACGTAGTTTGGACCTTGAACATTGGTAACGCCATTGAAGCGAAAACTGTAATTGCCCGCGGTTACTGATTCGCCCACATTCATCTTCACGTCTTTTTCGGATTCGTATCCGGTCACGAGCGTCACGCCAATAACAAAGACGGCGACACCAATGTGCGCCAATTGCATTCCGTAGTAGCTGCGACTTTGTGTCTTCAGCTTGTTGAGAATTCCCGAATTACCTGCGGTACCTCTGACGCGTTCCCAAATGTTCAGCAGGGCAGTTGTGACTACCCACAACGCGAGCAGCAGTCCAAGACTCACGAGAGGTTTCCACTGGCCCATCACAAATGGTAGCAGCACGGCCGTGACTGCGCTTGCGGCAAAAGCCCAACGCAGGCGGGTAGCTAATTCCGGTAGGCTCGCCTTTCTCCAGCGAACAATTGGACCAACACCCATTAGAAAAACCGCCGGCGCCATCAACGGAACAAACACGGCATTGAAATATGGTGGTCCAACCGAAAGCTTGCCCATCCCGAGTGCGTCAACGATCAACGGATAAAGCGTACCCAGCAAAACTGAGCACGCCGCTACAGCCAGCAGCACGTTATTGGTTAACAGAAACGACTCGCGCGATACGACCTCAAATCTACCTCCCAAGCCGACTTCTTTGGCTCGCCACGCATAAAGCAGAAGGGAGCCGCCGATTACGAAAACCAGGAAGGCAAGTATGAAAATGCCGCGCTTCGGATCAGTGGCAAATGCATGTACCGAAGTGAGTACACCTGAACGCACGAGAAACGTGCCAAGCAAACTCAGGGAGAATGCAGCGATGGCCAGCAGCACAGTCCAACTCTTGAAGCCACCGCGCTTCTCGGTTACGGCTAACGAATGAATCAGTGCGGTTCCCACTAGCCAGGGCATGAACGAGGCATTCTCAACCGGATCCCAAAACCACCAACCACCCCAGCCCAGTTCGTAATATGCCCAGAAGCTTCCTAGAGCAATTCCGCAAGTGAGAAACATCCAGGCGACAGTGGTCCAAGGCCGCGACCAACGTGCCCACGTGGCATCAAGCCGGCCGCTGATTAGCGCTGCAATCGCAAATGCAAACGCCACAGAAAATCCGACATAACCCATGTACAACATCGGCGGATGTGCAACCATGGCCGGGTCCTGAAGCAGGGGATTCAGATCTCTGCCGTCAGCTGCTGCAGGAACCAGCCGCGTGAAGGGATTCGACGTAAACAGCATGAAAGCCAGAAACCCAGCGCTGATGATACCCATTACGCTGAGAACTCTGGCCACCATCTTCTCTGGCAGGTGCCCACTGAAAAGAGAGACGGCGACGGTCCACAGGCCAAGCATCAACGTCCACAGCAGCAGCGAGCCTTCGTGAGATCCCCATGTCGCTGCTAATCGGTAGTGTAGTGGCAGTCGAGAATTCGAATTGGTCGCCACATTCAAAACTGAAAAGTCATTGGTGATGAACGAGTAGGCGAGACACGAAAACGCGATGGCCACAAAGATGAACTGAGCCTGCCCTGCAGGTGCTGCGAGCGCAATCCATTGAGGATTGTTTTTCGAGGCGCCTATCAGCGGCAGAGTGGACTGCGTTAAGGCTAGGAGAAGAGCAATGATCAGTGCGAATTGTCCAATTTCAGGAACCATATGAAATGATGATCTCAGATCTCAAATTTGAAATGATGATCTCAGATCTCAGATCTCAAATTTTGAAATCTGAGATCTTATTTGTCGACTAATGTCTTCTGCATCTTCGCCTTATCGATCGCCTGGCCAGCTTCGGGCGGCATATAGTTCTCGTCATGCTTCGCCAGCACCGAGTCTGCATAGAACACTCCGTCAGCACCAACGTGCCCCTGGGCGACGCATCCTCGACCTTCCTTAAACAGGTCGGGAAGAATTCCTTTGTACACGACCGGAATGCTGTTCGCGGTATCTGTAACTTTGAAGCGTACTGTTAGGCCATCAGTCTCGCGTTTAAGACTGCCATCTTCCACGAGCCCGCCGATTCGAAACGTCCGACCTGTAGGAGCCTCTTTCGAAGCCACTTGAGTTGGACTGAAGAAGAAAACCAGATTGTTTTTGAATGCGCTCAGTACGAAAAAAGCGGCGAGTCCGAGGCTACACAATCCAGCCACAATGAAGAAGATTCGTTTATGACGTTTTTTCATCGTTCTTACTTCCGGCGAAAGTAGCCGCTGAATTCTTCAGCGCCTGAGAACGTCGCCAAACGAGGAGGATCTCACCTCCGATAGCCAGGAATGCCGTGAGATACGAGCCCCATACGAAAAAGGCGTATCCACCCATAGAGAAGAATTCTGATAGCTTCATAGTCTTGCCGCCGCTACGGTCGCAGCGTTCTGCTCCCTTTCAAGAATAATGCAGCGCAACCTGTACAAAACAATCGCCACCGAGTAGAACCAGCATGCTCCCATCATTATGAACATCGCAGCGAGCATCGGCGGCGCCATAGTCGGTTTGTTAAGCAGACGGATCGTAGCGCCCTGATGGAGCGTGTTCCACCATTCCACCGAAAAGTAAATTATCGGGATGTTGATTACGCCGACAAGTGCGAGAATGGCCCCGGCGCGATCGGCGCGTCGAGGATCATCAATGGCTGACTGAAGCGAGATGAACCCGATGTACAAAAACATGAGGATCAATGTGGACGTCATGCGAGCGTCCCAGACCCAATACGTGCCCCACGTCGGTTTGCCCCACAACGCTCCGGTTACCAGTGATACGAACGTAAACATCGCGCCTGTTGTAGCGACCGAGGTTGCCATCATGGATGAGAGTCGAGCGTTAAATGCCCAGCCGATCCCGGCATAAAAGGCCAGGAGCAGGTACAGGAACATTCCCATCCATGCTGCCGGTACGTGTATGAATATTATGCGATAGACCTCACCTTGTTGAAAATCGGTCGGAGCGACAAAGAAACCAACGTAAAGCCCGACTGCGAACAGGATTGTTGCGGGCACCGCGAACCACGGAATCATCTTGCCTGCAACAGGATAAAACGTTGCAGGAGACGCATACTTGTACCAGTTGATTCTTCGCTTTGTGATCTTATGTCCGATCAGGCTTTCGTTCGTCGTCATGTCGTATGCACCTCGTAGAAACAACAATCCGTTCTGAAGTGATTAGAGCTCACTCTATAGAAATGCGTAGCCCGGCTGAAGTTGCCCAGGGAGAAAAAATCAGCGCCAGCACCAGCATCGCTGCCAACAGGTAAAGATTTGCTGCCGGGCTCATCCCATTGATACTCGCGTCGACGGCACCGGCGCCGAAGATCAGGACTGGGATGTAAAGCGGCAGCACAAGAACAGCAATCAATATTCCCCCACCTCGTAATCCCAGGGTCAATGCTGCTCCAATCGATCCAATCAACGCCAGTACCGGGGTGCCAAGCAATAGAGATGTTGCCAGCACAAACAAAGAATTTCCGGAAAGTCCGAACTGGACTCCCAACAACGGCGATATCAGCGCCAACGGAACGCCGGAAACCAACCAAAGTGCGAGCACCTTAGCCAGGACGATCAGATAAACCGGTTGTGGCGTAATCAACATCTGCTCGAGCGTTCCATCCTGATAATCGTTGGCAAAAAGCCTTCCCAACGAGAGCATGGAAGCAAGCAGGGCCGCTACCCAAACAACACCGGGCGCCATCGCACGGAGCAAATGAAATTCAGGACCTACTCCGAGCGGAAAGAGGCTGACCACGATTACGAAAAAGAAAAGCGTTGAAAGAACATCCGCGCGCCGGCGCCATGCTAGCGTCAGATCACGCCGAACCATCCAGCGAAACATCGATAGCATCGATGGCTCAATCACCATGCGAGTTCGAGCCGCTGAAACGAATCAGTCGCCAACGTGAATTCCTGGTGCGTTGCGACGATGGCGATGCCGCCCATGCGCAAGTGCTCTTCAATAAGGCCGAGCACCAGAGACACTGCTGATTTATCCAGAGATGACAGTACCTCGTCTAACAACCAGAGCTTCGTATTGCAAACAACAAGCCTTGCGAGGGCCACTCTGCGTCTTTGACCCTCGGACAATAGTCGAGTGGGGAGATCCTCGCGACCGCTGAGGCCCAGTTTGGCGAGCGCGTCGCGAGCGTGCGGGCCTGGATTCTGACCGCTGAGACCGCTTGAGATGGAAAGATTTTCGAGAGCGCTGAGTTCATCCTTGATAGCTGGACGATGGCCGATATACGTTACAGAAGTGGAATACTCCTCACCCAATGAGCGAATATTCGCACCCTCCCACCGAATCTCTCCTCGTGCCGGGCTCAATAACCCACAGATCATCCGGAGCAGACTGGTTTTTCCGCTTCCGTTCGGACCGGTAAGTTGCAGAAAGCCACCGGACTTTACGACAAAATTCAAATCGCTGAATAGCTGGCGATCTCCCCGTACGCATTCGAGGTTGCTAGCTTCCAACATTCGGGTTTTCGAGAGCCTAAAGTGAAACTCCTAAGAATACAGCAAATTGGGCGCGGCCGTTGAGCCTTTGACCGGATGATAACGGACAGATCGCGGTTCTGTCATCGCAACAGCATGGGGATCTGCTTGTTTGAATGCCCGCATCGGTCAATGCTTCACCTATTTTTTGCGCGCGCCTCAACCTGACCATTCACTTTTAACCATTCGTACCATCCACCTTTTAATGCGCGTACTCGTGTGAAGCCGAAGTCGAGCAGGACTTGAGCCGCCGATAAAGCAGACTGATC
This sequence comes from Acidobacteriota bacterium, assembly GCA_046726175.1. GTDB lineage: Bacteria > Acidobacteriota > Blastocatellia > Pyrinomonadales > Pyrinomonadaceae > PSRF01. Next base: position 4,751 of record JBKPAC010000168.1, on the reverse strand, counting down.
AGCCGGACATGCACAATATGTCACCACTTCGCGATCACGTGGAATGTCTTTTAGTGGCGAGAAGCCGAGCCTGTACTTGAGTCTTCTGAGTTTGACGTGTATCGAGCCTTTAATCTTCGTTTCGCTCTCGGCGTAATTGCTGGTCGCGCGGACGTCGATTATTGCGACTGGTTCATTTCGAGCTAGTTTTGCTTTGAGTTCATCAGCCGTAATGAGCGCAATCTGTGGCGCCTTTACCTGGGCTTCGGGCTCTGACTTAGCGGTGGCATCGACCCCAGTAATTAACGAAAGACCCGATAAGAAAACCATTAGTAAGATCGGGAATCTCTTGAAACTCATCGTGACCTCCGTGGTTTGCTTTGACATTAAGCTGTGCTTTGAGCGCTGCACCGGACGGTTATTTTTCTGTCTTCGGAGCCAGGCCCGGATGGACAATTCGCAGTTCGGGTCCACCCTTAAAGGTCTTCGGGTCATACCAGGAATAAGCCGGACCAGTGTAGTAAAGGTATCCCGACCTCCCTCGAACAGTCTCCGCAATCACGTCCCCGTAAAGCCGCGGCAGTTTCTTATCAGCGTTCGCTGCTAAGAAGTCATTCTTCTTGTGCACCTCCAGATCAGAACCGACAGCGTTCTTCAGCAGGTATGTTTGAGTCGCTTGCGGGTCGCGCCAGTTATTAGCGCCGTAGCCATGAATTACAGCGAGCAAAACGTCATTCGATTCAATCCGAATCCGCGCGGCATGCAGGGGAGGAGTAAAAGGATCTTTAGTTATCCACGGCGGATACTCATCATTCATTTCCGCTAGTTTCTGCGACGCCGGCCGAACAACAACGGCAATATCCTGAGAATTGTCGCCATTGAAATCACCTGCCAGAAAATTCGGCGCGCGTGACGTGTCCAGCTGAGCTGCATCTTTGAAGACTCGCTTTACGGCGACCTCAACCTCATCTGTTTTGGCTGGCAATTTCGGAACGGCCGGCAACTCGGGTGAGGGACTGAGTTGATACGCAGGCGGCGCCTCGACCAATGCTTGCTGCGACTTACTACATCCAGACACGAACAAACACATGCCAATTAGTGCAGCAACAGTGATGCTTAGCCCACATGAAGTTATCGTGAAACGGACCGGACCTTGCTGAACCTGCGATTGGTTCATTGATGACCTCCGAATTTTGAAATCGACGATCAGAAACGAGCGTGCTGTTGTGATTTTGAGAAATGAAGCTCGCCGGGAAAGGGGAGACCGGCGAGCTTCAGAAGCAGACCTTCGTCGTCCTCGCCTATTACAGCGACAAGACGAAGGCTACGACGGCTGCCCGGTCGGCAGCGGATAAGGCATTGAAGTTATTCCGCGCTGTCGTAGCCTGACCAGCGTGACGGTTAATCGATTCCGTTATGGTGAGCGTCAAGCCGTCATGCATCAGCCGGTTGCGAGCGCGAATGCCCCAGAGTGGCGGGGTGCGTATCTGATTGGCCGACCCCTGACCTGCGTTTTGCACAATGCCATCGCCAGTGCCTACGTTATGTAGAGCAAAATCACTGAACGGATGGATGATCTTGCTGCCGAGAGCAGTCGGCACTCTGAAAGCTCCACCGTTGATGAGAGTTCCAGGCGTCGCGGTTGTGAACGTTCGCGTGTGGCAAACATCGCAGCCGATTGAATCGAACCGAGATGAGCCCGTAGTTACCTGCGAAGTGATTGCACCGCGACGGGGCGCTCGAGTTGCAGCCATGAAATCGGCGAACGCAAGAACGTCCAATCCATCATCTTCAGGATCGGCCACAGGATCAAATGGTGGGCCGGTCACGTTAATGACGCCATTGGTTGTTGCTGCCGGATTCTCGCTGTTTCCGCCGCCGCCATCGAAGGGATTAGTGATACCCATTTCATTCAGATAGGCGTCACCGGCAAACGATTGAAGACTCGCGTGCTGAGCTTTCCAACCAAAGCGGCCTACACGCAAAGTGCCATTAGCCTCAGTTACGGGAACGCGGGTTAGTGTTCCGCGCTGAGCTGAGGGCTCGGCGGCTACGTTGTTTTCCAGCGAAGTATTCGATATACATTCAATGAATCCATCACCGATTGTTGACAAGCTGACTCGGAAACTCCGAACCGGATCAGCACTTGAAAGACGATCTGTAATGTCAGCATCTGTTGCGCGAACGTGAATCAGCGAGCCTCCGGGAGCCTCGACGAAGTTTCCGGAACCGTCCAAATGGCCGGCCCTTCCCTCCATCGATTGACTCGAGCCACCTGGGTCTGTGACTTGATGGCATTCAACGCATCCTACATCGTTATAGGTCGGTCCTAATCCATCATCTACAGTTTCTCGTTCGGAGAAGATGAATAGGTTCTCTTCAAAGGTTCCACTGCCACGACCAGCCTGAGGTGGGTTGGGGTCAGCGACACATTCGTCAACGGGGGTTCCCCTTGCTCCGAAATTATTGAAGAGGTCATCGGTTTTGGCGTCCATGTCAGTGGTAAGAGCTTCCACGGCGCCTTGGCCTTCTACGGGTGTCGACATCCACATTGGTAATGCGAGTGCCGACACAAAGAAGAGTAGAGCGAGGAGCTTAAGCACTTTCGTCATTTGATTTCACCTCCTAGGTGGGTTGCAACGCACTTGTGAGAGGGAAAGGCGCCCGTTTGCTGGTTGCAAACTGGTTTCATTTCCTGTTGATACCCTGAGAGCCCTGCTTGAAGGAAGTAGTTGTTAAAAGGTGAATTGTTGAGCTTCAGCCGCGGGGATTCGGGCCCGCGATTAAGAAGGATTAGGTCTCCCACTGCAACGCCAACTTGCCCCGCCCTGCGAGTGGACGGGAGTCGCGTCACCGACTGCCCTAATAGACGGACATGCTCGGGGTAGCCCTTTCGGGCTATGTGAGTCTTTTTTGCCTCGTGCGTTAGGGGGATGTTGAGAAGGCGCGCGTACTCTATGTCTGAACGATTAGCTTGTCAAGAGAAAAATTTTTAGACAATTCAGTATGATGCGGACTTGCTCAGACTCATGTATTCAGCTAAAAATTTAGCAAAGATGAAGACACGAACTAGTCGGTCTCCTCGAAAGTCTATCTCGGTCGATCCACCGTCTCGCATGACAATTAGTTCAACTCGCGGCGAGTATCCGTTCGTAGCGATCGTTGGGCAGGAGGAAATGAAGCTTGCCCTGATTCTGAATGTCATTGATCCATTGATCGGTGGTGTGCTGATCATGGGCCATCGCGGCACCGGAAAATCGACTGCAGTTCGCGGGCTGGCAGAACTGCTGCCGGAGATCGACGTAGTTAGTGGTTGCTCTTTTCAGTGCGACCCTCACGATCGAAACAACCTTTGCGAAGCCTGTCGATCGTCGTCAAAAAAACTTCGCGCTGAATCGCAGCCCGTGCGTGTTGTCGAACTCCCTCTTGGCGCAACTGAAGATCGAGTGTGTGGGACCATCGACATCGAACGCGCGTTGCGGTCCGGGAATAAAGCCTTTGAGCCCGGTCTGCTGGCTCGGGCCAATCGTGGATTCCTTTACATCGACGAAGTGAATCTTCTGGACGATCATCTGGTGAATCTGCTGCTTGACGCTGCCGCTACTGGTCGTAATCGTGTCGAGCGTGAAAGCATCTCGATCGAACATAACTCGCGCTTTGTCCTGGTGGGTTCCGGAAATCCTGAGGAGGGAGAACTGCGTCCTCAGTTGCAGGACCGGTTTGGCTTTAGCGTTGAAGTAACAACGGACAATAGCGTCGAATCGCGGGTGGCTGTCGTAGAGAACAGGGAGGCTTTTGAACGTAACCCTGAAGCATTTCGCCAAAGTATCAAATCTACAGAAGACAGAGTGCGAAAACAGATCTCATTGGCGCGGCGCCGGGTAGATGACATCCAAAGTGACGCTATGTTACTGAAACAAGTAGCTCAACTCTGTTCGGATTTGCAGATTGATGGGCATCGTGGTGAGTTAACGATCTCTCGTGCTGCACGTGCGCTTGCTGCCTTCGAACAAAAGAAAAAAGTCACTTCGGAACATGTGAAACGGGTTTCGCTAATGTCGCTACGGCACCGCTTGCGACGTGATGCATTGGAAGAGACTCCGAGCACTCAGAAGATTGATGAAGCGGTTGACAGAGTCTTCTCAGACGGAGCGCCTCAAGCGCGAGACGGAAGTGCTCGTTCAACGATCGCTGATGGTAGAAGAGATCACGAGGGTAATACTTCACCTTCAGGTCCTGCAGATTCGGTTTCAAGAATTCCTGACTTGCAACGCGAGAGGATTGCTAAACGGCGGTCGGCTTCCCCAACACGACTAAACGGCACATCACGGATGTCGAGAAAGCTTGAGAATCCAGATCGTGGCAGTTATCGCCGTTCAGTTCAGACCAGGACTGCTCGCGTCGCAGTGGATGCTACATTGCGAGCAGCTGCTCTGAACATTAAAAGCAAGTTGCCGTTTTCGATTGGACCAGACTCGGTACGCTACAAATTGTTTGCGCGAAAGAGTGGGGGCCTCTTCATTTTTGCGATCGACACGTCGGGCAGTATGGCGCTCAATCGAATCAACCAAGCTAAAGGCGCTCTCCTGCAATTGCTGAAGCGCTCGTATGTCAATCGCGATCGCGTTGCGGTGGTTGCATTCAGGGGAACAGAGGCGAAAGTTCTGTTGCCGCCGTCGCGTAGCATTCTGCGCGCTCGGCGAGTCCTCGATGGGCTCAGTGTCGGCGGCGGGACACCGCTTGCCGCGGCTTTGTCCGCAACGCTTGAACTG
>JBKPAC010000167.1:0-14191 GCA_046726175.1 Acidobacteriota bacterium | reverse complement strand
AAGGCCAATCTCATGAGGAGGCGTCTTGAGATCGGTGACATTGAAGTAGTCCAATCCGGTTTGAGGATCGCGTTTGGACTCAACGACGTAAGGTTTAGGATTGAAGAACCCGTCCCTAGCTATCGCCAAGTCATTCAAGTGTTTCTTAGACCGATCAATCTTTTCACGGATTAGAGCGATCCGCTCGTCGGCATTCAAGATACGGTAATCTCTCTTTCTACTGTCTAGGTTTGCGAGGGCTTTCTGGTCCCTTACAAACCAAGAATTCTGAAAAACTCCAAACCACCTTTTTTGTTTTTACGCTGCGAAAGTTTGTGGGTAAAACCCTCGCTGCTCCCAGGGAAAACATCAACTCCCGGCAAGAGGGTCTGTCCGACACGGAGCCAATTCAACTGAAGCACAGCGCGTTCCACAGGATATTGCGGGGCCACAGTCCTTTGAGACTCGTTTGGCACAAACAGAAAGACCACTCAACCCGAGTGGCCTTTTTCTTAGGAATTTTGGTCGGGGCGAGTGGATTCGAACCACCGACCTCACGGTCCCGAACCGTGCGCTCTACCAGGCTGAGCCACGCCCCGACAAGGTTACTGGATTCTAGGGAAGCGATTGGGTGCTGTCAAACTTGATGTTCTGTGTTGCCAGAGTAGTTGGCCGCAGATAAACGCGATAACACACCGATCAGAAGTAAGGCATTAGCAAGTTGGCGTTCTGATCCTTGTCTTATCCGCGTTTATCCGCGGCCACTATTCCTCTTTGTTGTGCCCCTACGCACCGGCTACTGAGCCGTGGTACTGACCTGTTTACTCTTAGCGTGAGCATCGTCGGCGCGGACGTGTTTGACGTGGCGCCAGATCCACCAGGCAGCGCCAAGGACCACTACGATCCCAATCACGAAGTCGAAGCGGTGGAACCACGTTCGTAACGTATCGTCCTTGTCCCACTGCTCACCCAGTTTTTGACCGACGTACGCGAGTCCCAAACACCATGGCAACGAGCCAGCGAACGTGTAGATCACAAACTTCGTCAGATTCATCTTCGCGACACCGGCGGGAAACGCGATGAATGTGCGAATCGCCGGCAGCAGACGACTGACGAATACGATCATCTCTCCGTACTTATCGAACCAGCGATCCGCCATGTCTAAATCATGGCGAGACACCAGAACATAGCGTCCATACTTCTCGATGAACGGCCGGCCGCCGTACATGCCCACCCAGTACGCCACCAGCGAGCCGAGCACACATCCGACTGCACCAGCCATGCTTACTCCCAACAAACTCATTTCACCTCGGGAAACAAGATAGCCGGAGAACGGCATGATGATTTCCGAAGGCAACGGAATGCACGCCGATTCAATCCCCATGAGAAGGACGATGCCTGCGTAACCCATCTTTGAAATGGTGGCAACGATGAACGCGGATAGAATGCTGATGATTTTTGCGATCATGAATTAAGTTGGTGGTCAGTAGTCAGTTGTCAGTGGTCCGTTGTCAGTGGTCGTAGTGGTCAGTAGTCGGTGGTCAGTAGTCAGTGGTGGAGCTTTTCTGGTTCGGGACAACGACGATCCACGAATTAACACAAAACGCTAGAGACAAACTACTGACTACTAACCACTGACCACTGACAACTGACTAGGAATCTAAAATCTAATTTAAAATCCGAAATTCGAAAATCAGAAATCGAAAATCCTACCTCGACCAGCCGTGTTGACCGATCAGCGGAACGAAAGCGCAACCGCCGTGATCCTCTTCGATGAGTGAGGTCCCTGTTTTGATTACTCGGATCAAACGCTGTGACTCGAGTGAATCTCCGACGGGCACTACTAACCGCCCGCCCACTTTGAGCTGCGTCACAAGCGGTCCCGGAATAACGGGACTGCCCGCCGCTACAAGAATCGCGTCATATGGACCATTAGCCGCCCACCCGAGCGTTCCATCAAAACACTTCACTGTGGCGTTGTAGATCCCGAGCTGACGAATGCGCGCTTGAGCCTCGCGAGCAAGATCACCAATGCGCTCAATTGCATAAACCTGGGCTGCAATCTTCGACAACACCGCAGTCTGATAACCGGAGCCGGCGCCGATCTCCAGCACACGACTGTTGCTGTCGATCTGCAACAGCTCAGTCATTCGCGCGACGATGAACGGTTGCGAGATCGTCTGATTGGCACTGATGGGCAACGCATGATCTCCGTATGCTCTTCCCTGCAGCGCTTCAGGCACGAAGCGATGACGAGGAACAGTCCGTAGAGCTGCCAATACTTTTTCGTCTTGAATACCGTAGTGATCGCGAAGGCGCGTTACCATTCGGTCGCGCGGGATAGCGTAATCCTGAGTCAGCTCTGGCTGAGATGGTGAATGCAATTGTTCTCGACTGATATGCGCCAAACTCTGAGTTCGCTTTTCCTGGAGGTGATGGGACGACTGGATCGTATCGTGTTGAAAACGAAAATGCTAACTCTGTAGCACTTCTGCTGCAGTTACGAAGTTCCACGACTCGATCGCAGTCAATGCTCGATGATCCGTCATGTCACTCTTCAAAGGTGTCACTGAGATATAGCCCTGCTCGATCGCCTGGTAATCGGTTCCATCCGCGGAGTTAGTACCGAAGTACTCTTCACCGATCCAGAAGTAGGGCTTGCCGCGTGGATCGATGTGTTCGCTGATCACCGGCCGAGCATTCTTGATTCCCTGCCGTGTGACTCGCACTCCTTTGATTTCGCCGTTTGGAATGTTGATGTTCAGCAACGTACCTTCAGGCACTCCTTCGGTCAGTACTTTTCGCGCCGCAACCACTGCAAACTGCGCCGCCTCAGTGAAGTCGAAATTCTCGCGCGCAACAAGGCTCAAAGCCAGGCCGGGGACGCCGAGAATCGTAGCTTCCAAAGCTCCGGCAACTGTGCCTGAATAGGTCGCATCATCACCGAGATTCCCACCGTGATTGATCCCCGAAACACATATGTCCGGCATTTCGTCAGGCGGAAGAATTTTGTTGAGCGCGAGCGTTACACAATCCGTCGGAGTCCCATCGACCGTCCAATGCCGCGCATCCACCTGGCGGATCCTGAGCGGACGCGCAAGGGTAAGACTATGTGACGCGCCACTCATTTCAGATGCCGGCGCGACGACGTAGACTTCACCGACCTGCCTCATCGCTTCCTCGAGCTTTGTGAGGCCGGCCGAATGAATGCCGTCATCGTTGGTCAGCAAGATACGCGTCATAGTGTTCTTACCGGTTTCACACGTCCGTCGCTCCTTGGCTCGCTCTCAAGAGCGTCCACTTACCAGGGTGTTAGTTGTAGACCGCAGGTGAGATAGAGCTCGGGGCGCAGGCGCGCCTGCCAGATATGTCTAATCGCGGGGAGTGCGCATGCGGCCCTTCTTCTTGTTCCGTTTGCGCGCTAGAGCCGATTTGAGTTTCGCCTTCTGGCCCGGTGGGATGAAGAACGCGTGTTTCTTCGCGTCCTTAATAATCTCTTCGGTCATGACTTTGCGTTTAAAGCGACGCAAGGCACTCTCAATCGATTCGCCTTGGTTAACCGTTACTATTGCCATTAATCTCCGTCTCTTTCTTTAGTTCCTTTCGCAGCCATCTATTTAACACGCTGGAATTCATTCAGGTCAAGTTACTGGGAGCGCGGGCGTCGCGTCCGGCTTTTGGTCTTTGGCCTTTGGTCTTCGGCCTTTGGTCTTTGCAAATTTTCCTTACAGCCAAAGTTCGAAGGCCAAAGGCCGACGACCAAAGGCCCAAGGCCCAAGACCCGTGCGGGCGTGACACCCGCGCTCCCAGTACATGTTGAACCCCGCGAGCGTGTTTAAGCGCTCGCGGGGTTTTCAGGCGCAACACCCGTTGGGGAGAAACCTCTAAACCAGGACGGCCTCAGCTGGCTCTTCCTTCTTGCGAGTCAAGCCCTGAATCTGAACAGGCTTATCAGCCTCTTTGGTATTCAGCTGCTTCTTGAGGACCATTTCCTGATACAGCTTACGCATCATAACAGCCTCTTCGTGGGCGGTCTTAGGACCTTCCATCTCAGGCTTGTTAGGTCGGGTTAGATCGACTTCGTTCAGCACGAGGCTGTGCGAAGCGTCGGCTAATTCAACGTCCTTGCCTCCCGCAAAGATTTCGTGCCGGCCATGCGCCTGATACCACTTCGCCACGGTCGCATTCTGGTGCATGTTCTCGATGATATTTCGCCAGCCAATCCCTGTGTTGTAAGCGCAGAACGAAATTTCGCCTTCCTGAGTACCGTACGGGATGATGCACATCTCGGTACGGCGGAAGTCGTAATTAAAGAGATCCTGGAACCACATCCCCGCGATGAAGAGGAAGTTCCAGCGATCCGAGCGGCGCTTTTCAATGTCTTCAACGGAGCGATCACCACTGACTCTTCCGTATTCTTTACCGGTCAGGCCAAAAGACTTATCGAATTTCTTAAAGAGCTCGTACAGCGAGAATTGGGAGGGAGCGTTGTACGGATTGTAGTGCTTCAGCAGCGTCAGCCCCATCATCAAGTTCGACATCCATTTGCCACGGGCTGCGTCCGTGATCTTCTGCATGTCCTTAACGAGTCCCGGGATGTTCAGAAACTCCGGAACAGGACTCATCTCCCTCGTCTCTTTGTCGATCATGACCGCAGTTCCTACACCGCAGTTCGGGTGGCAACCGCAGGACACCTGGCCCCACTCCGCCTGAGGACCGTGGACCAGATCAGCAAAGTCAGCGAAAGCGCCCATCAGTGACAACGGGAACCAATCTCTGGTTGGTTCGGTGATTCCAACCTGGCTCTTCACATCATGAGCAAGATGCGAAAGCGTGTATCGCTGTTGCAGACGTCGTTGAGGCGTAATCTCTTCATCGCGACCGGTGAATGAAACCGGCTGGAACGAGAGAAACGCAATCTTTTTGGGGTTGTCGAGCGCGAAGCGAATGATCGAGCCTACCTGATCATTGTTGATGCCATTGACAAGCGTCGTAACCAGCACGATCTCAACGCCAGCTTCGTGCAGGTTATTGATTGCTCGCATCTTTACATCGAAAAGGTTTCCTACCTGACGGTGGCTGTTCGCGTCGTTTCCGATGCCGTCGAACTGCAAGTAAACATAGCGAAGCCCTGCTTCCGCAGCTTGCTTACAGAAATCTTTCGACTTAGCAAACTCGATTCCGTTTGTAGCGGCCTGCACACTGTTGTAGCCCACCTTGCGTGAATAGCGAACCGCCTCGAGGAAGTGCGGCGATATCGTTGGTTCGCCGCCTGAAAACTGAACAGACATTTGCCGACGAGGCTTAATGGAGATCGCGTTATCGAGAATCTCTTTGATCTCGTCCATGCTGAGCTCGTGCACAAAACCTACCTGGTTCGCATCCATGAAGCACGGATCGCACATCATGTTGCAGCGGTTGGTAAGGTCAACTGTCAACACTGCGCCGCGTCCATATTTAATTGTGCTCGTTCCGTGGTTGTGGAGCTTCTCGTCGTTGTGAGCGTCGATGTCGCGACCGGGAAACATCGCTTCGATGTGCTTCAGAAACTTCGAATCAATGGCCATCATGTCTTCGAAGTGACCGTGAGTTGGACAATCCTTCACCATCCAAATCTCACCATCGCGTTCGATGATTTGAGCCTTGATTTCACCAACTTTTTCGTTGAGCAGAACGCTGACGTCTTTCTTACCAGTTATGATTGCTTCTCTTGCCTCAATCACGCAGTTTGGACAGAGCGAATCGGTCGTTCGCGGCCAACCCAACGTCGGTTTGCTCTTCTGCCATGATTTAAGGAGAGGTTTGTCTGACCACTTCGGCGTGAATGACGGGTTCGGCTTGTATTTATTTATTGATTGAATGCTACTGAAAGCCGCCCTCGCCGCCAGGGTCAGACATTTCTCTGCATGCTTTATCGGTCGCATTAATCCTCCCACTTTCCTCTTCAAGTCTCGTTGTGCTGATTACGTTGCAAGGCGTCGGGGCACACTTACGCTCGCAACCGGGTTCCAAACGGGAGCAATGAGCGTGCCGCCGACCGCAGATTGGGGTTAACTGGTGTAGAAAGTAAGGTTATGCAACATTTATGGAAGCCAAGACAATGAGAAGCCTGTGGTCCTAGGCGTGTCACGATGAAACATCAGCTCGGCTCACGGCCAGCTTGTATCATTTTGGAAAGGGGCTTTTCTTGGGGAGGGATTACTTCTTGGAAGGAAAATAACCAATTCGAGCAGAGACCTTATGCTCCGGATTCGACGTTTCTACTCGAACCTGGCGAAATCTATTCTCACGGCTCTTATTAGTAGGTGCGTAGTACAGCGCGTACTGATGTCGAAGTTCATCAGCAACCTCGCGGTAGACCGATTCGAGATCAGAGAACGAACTGGGACGGTACAGTCGGCCTCCGGTCGCACCTGTCAGTTGCTCCAGATGCTCCTCACTAGCTGCCAGTGCCTGTAATCCCAGGCGCAGATCATCAATGCGTAGCGCATTAAACTTTATCGAGGCGCTTGAACCGGAGAGAGCTGCCGTAAGCTCCGACTGTTTCTTCGCGCGCTCGATCTCGGTATTGCTCACGACGTAGATTGTAGTTTGTGACTGCAGAGCCGCTCGCAGCGCAATTTCAAAACTTGTCCCGCGACCACTGTCGATTCCGTCAGTAAGAACGATGATCGCGTGACGAGCATTGCCGCGTGGCAGCTGATCCCGCGACGCTAATAACATTGCGTCATGAAATCGGGTGAACATGCCCGGAGCCACACGACGCAGCGCTCGTCGTAGCTGTGCCACACTCTTCGTCCAGTCCTGAAGCAACAACACGCGATCATCAAATTGGATAAGACTGATTCGATCATCGGCGGTGAGATGAGCGGCGAAGCCTTCTGCTGCCCGACGGAAATCGTCGAGGTTCTCAGAGACTGACGACGAAGCATCAACCATTAAAACGACATCAACCGGAACTTGACGCAAACTTAAATCACTCAGTGTTTGCTGCTGACCGTCTTCGAAAACGCGGAAGTCCTTCAACTGCAGATTGGTGACCAATTGGCCATCGGCGTCGCGAACAGTCACCGGCAGAAGGACCTCGGTAGTATTCACCGAGATCACGTCATCAGGATCAATCTCTTGTTCTTCTTGTTTTGGATCAGGTGTGGGAGAAGGTTTAGGAGTCTGAGCTTGTGCTAGACCTGCAGTAAAGAACAGGCATAGCAATGCTGGACCGATTAGTAATCTTGTTTTTGAAGCGAGCGATGCCAGGCTGTGAAACACTAACGCGGTGAACATCGCTCCTAGTTCTCCCCACTCTTACCAGGACCGTTGGGCTTCGGTGCACCGTCGTCGCTCATCGCCGTCATCATTGCCTGAATGATTGGCTCGCTGACACGTCGTTTGCGCAACTCATCCAACTTCGCAGGCGACAGGTCAAAATCAGCAGGGGAGTTCTCGATGCGCTTGATGATCGTTCCTTCTGAAAAACCTGCCTCGACGAGTTGAACGATCGAATCGTTGTTGAGAGTGGGTGTGCGCTCGAGTTTGGCTGCCTGACCGCCACCCGCCTCGGTTGGTGGTCGGAGGATTCTGACCGTGGCACTTCCAGTCGTAGTGGTCTCGCCGGTATTCGAACCCGAGCCACCACGACTCTTACTCCGATTGGCTGAGCCTGAACTGCTACCGAAAATATCGGTGCCGCTGTCCTGAGAATCGCCTTGCCTGCCTTGACTCTTGCTATTGCCGCTTCTGAAGAACGGGTCATCGCTCCAACCATCATCACCTGTGTCGAAGCCATCGTTCTGCGAGATCATGTTGAGAATGATGTTTTCGCTGACGCCGTTGCGTTTCAACTCAATCAGGTGATCAGGATCAAGATTGAACCGGTTAGGCCGGCTGCGAATGATCGTTATCACCGTCTTGTCTTTAAAGCCGGCACGAACGAGTTTGATGACCGACGCATTGGTTAGAGGAGCGTCTGACCCTTGCTGGGCAACGCACAAACCGCTGCCAAGACAGCTAAGCGCCAGCAACAAGATTGCCTGGTGGATGAGCTTCATTGTCGTGGATCTCCGGGCTTTAGTTACCGCCTGAAGCGACCGATGACGAGGTGGTGGTCTTGGTGCTCGAAGGCCTAACTGGGGGTTTAGTGCGCTGTTGCCGGTAACGCTTACTTATGTTTTTAACGTAATTTCGTGTTTCGCGATATGGGGGCACTCGATGACCATACTTGATTACCGCCCCCTCTCCCGCATTATAGCTTGCAAGGACCAAATCCACCCGTCCGTTGAACCGATCCAGCAGCTGCCGCAGGTACCGCGTACCGCCGGCGATGTTCTGGGCAGGGTCAAAAGGACGTCGCACGCCAAAGCGAGCTCCGGTGCCTGGCATTAGTTGCATCAAACCCCTCGCTCCTTTTGGTGAAACGACGCGGGGATTGAAGTGCGACTCCTGCTCCATCACCAGGAATATCAGGTACGGGTCGACTCCATGCCGAGCGCCATTCTGCCGTATCAGGGTATCAAGCTTGGCGCTGCCCGTACTCCACCCTCGTTCTTTCTTAGAGTCCGATTTGGCGATTTTTTCCGGATCCTCACGCTCAACGCGGTCAATCCGGCTGCGGTCGATAAAGATTGAGAGCGACTCGCGCCTATACCAGACGCCGGCCGGCGATTCGGTGGCGCTATCGGCTTCAACGCGGGCTCCGCCTTTCAGAAAGATCCAGGCCGGTCCGTCGTTAACGTAGCCTCCGGTCTTAGCTGTTTCGGTAACTTTTACGACCTGTGGCTCGACTTTGGAAGGTGTGGCAGCAACGCGTTCAATTCCCGTCGCTCGGTCGCGAGTGATGAGGTACGTGATTCCGCTTCGCTTGTACCAGAACCCCTGCTCGGTTTCCCAGGCCTCTTCAACTACGAGACGAGTCCCGTCGGTGAGCTTGATTCTGGTCTGCATGGGACCAGCCTCAGCCGATTCCTCTGCAGGTTCTTCAATCTCTTCCGCAGCTGTTTTTTTTGAATGTCTTTTGCCACGCCGCTGGGCGTGAGAGGTTACGAATTCACCACACAGGACGAGTGTTAGAAGGACGGCAAACACTCGCAGGGTTGCTGCTTTTTCTGACATTGAGTTTACTTTCCCGACGACTTTTCACCTTACAGCTCAAGCGGATCTGCGAGTGTCCTTTCGATCATCGTTTCCTGGGTGGGAACCGGTGCGAAGGTGTGTGACGTACCGAAGTAATTCTTCCAAGCAATGTCTATGATTTCCGGGGTCAGTTGAATCTTCAGACCTTCGAACAAGCAGATGTCAGTCGCGCGGTTGATCAGATCTCGCGGTTCGCACCCCTTCATCATTCTATGTTCGATCCGGTACTTGTTGATTACGTGGCTGATGATTGACTGATCGTACGGAATACCGCGGTCGTAAGCCACACGCTTGAATATTTCGGCGTAGGCAGAAGGCGTAGGCGGCTCAACGCGCGCGCGATATCCCATGCGGCGCATGAAAGCCTGATCGGCGATATCCTTCTCTTCAAGGTTGGTTGAGAACACCACAAGCTGCTCAAACGGAACCTCGATCTTCTTGCCCGTGTGAAGCGCAAGATAGTCGACGCGTCTTTCGAGCGGTACGATCCAGCGATTGAGAAGATCCTGCGGTGCAACTCGTTGACGACCAAAGTCGTCGATCACGAGCGTTCCTCCGTTTGATTTCATTTGAAATGGAGCTTCGTAGAACTTCGCTGCTTCGCTCCATGTCAGATCCGCATTCTCAAGCGTGAGTTCACCACCGACGATCACGAGCGGTCGCTGAATGAAGACCCAGCGCCGATCGTACTCAGATGGAGTTATGTCTTCCGATGCCACGACGTGACAGTGCGAGTCGAACACGCGAATGATCTGCCCGTCGATCTCCACTGCGTATGGAATCCAGATTGCGCCACTAAGAGCGTTGTTGATGCGCTCAGCTACTGCAGTTTTTCCAGTGCCGGGCAGGCCCGTCAGGAAGAGTGATCGTCTCGAATTGATCACACAACCGAGCGTCTGTAGCAACGAGTCCGGAAGAATCAGATCGTGAAATGTCGCTCGGACCGTGTCGATGGAGGCCGGGTCCGAAGGGATCGACTGGAGTCGCATCATGTGTGCGTAATCGTTTAGCGAAACCGGAGCAGGACCGGTATAACCGCATACGGAAAGTAATCTCGTCAGTCGATCCCACCCATGGTCCAACATTGCATATCGAGTTGCGCCGATCGTGGTTTGCAGCCGGCATTCGATAAGCTTTTCTTTCTGTAGCTTTTGCAGAATGTCTTCGGTGAGTGTCTTCGGCAGACGAAGGCCATCAGCTACGGCCGCGGTCGTAGGGTCAGGCAACATCGCCACATGCTTCAGAGCGAGGTCGCAAAGGAAACCAGGGGCTACACCGGTATCCGTCAATTCCTCGGGATTCGGTGGTCCCATGCTTTCGATTTCAACTCGATTAAGTATTGTAGTCTGCGACATCCGGGGCTTCTCTTTCCATTGCGGAGCTTATCTACCCGCAATTGCTGCTGTAGAATCAGTTGAAATTGTCATCGCATTACGCACTGCCTGAGCTTCGGCCGGCTTTCCAATCCGATCGTAAAGATCAACCAGTCGCCGCAGAGCAAAAGTGCAGTTTGGATCGATTCGGCGAGCTGCTTCGTAGTACTGGATCGCGTCTTCCTCTCGACCAAATCTCTCGAGCATTCTTGCCGTGTTCAGGTTTCCGTTTAACGGACCCGCAGCGCGGGCGAAGTTCTTGTAAGCGTCGTCAAACTTACCCAGACGGCACAGCGCCAATCCAAGATTGTTAAGAATGCGATCGTCGGTTGGTGCAAGTTTGGCTGCTCTCTTGAGCCGATCGACGGCAGCTCGGTAGTTGCCGCTCTGGTAGAGCGAGAATCCGAGGTTGTTCAAAGTCTGCGCATCTTCCGGTTCGTTCTTAACGGCACGCTCGTATGAGTCACGAGCACGCTCAGCCAAGCCCTTTTGATCAAATGCGACGCCGAGTAGGTTGTGAGCTTCAGTCAGTCTTGGATCGAGTGAGACCGCTGTCGACAGCTCTGTGATCGCCTGGTTAAGACGGCCGCTCAGAAGTAATGATCGTCCTTCCTCGAGGTGCTCCTTTGCAGAAGCAGATGAAGGGAGGTTCTTGACTGTGGGATAGCGATTATCATCCACGCGCGCGACACCAACGCTTTCAAAATTCTCGGCGTCCTTCTCAGTCATTCTTTGAAGTCTGTTGTCTTTGTGTCCAAACAACTTTCCGAAGGCCTTGAACGGAGCGGTAAGAATGCGAGCGACTTTGTTGCCGCCGCCCTTCTTCTCAGCTGACACACCTGCGGTCGAGCCTGAATCTTCGATTACGTTTGCGTCTGGATCGCCTTCGCGTTCAATTGTTGACGCACTCCAAAGAGCGGTAACGCCAAAAGTAAGAACGATTGCGATCAGGATGGCTACTAGTCTGCGTCTACGCATGTTTCCCTCCCCTTACATCTTTCCAAGAGTATCCATTAGCTGGAGGAGTGCGGGGCCAAGTATTGCAATGAACAACGTCGGGAACAGAAAGCAGGCCAGCGGGAACAAAAGCTTCACTGCGGCCTTTTGGGCAGCCTGCTCGGCACGTTGGCGTCGTTTGGTGCGCAAGGAATCTGAGAACACTCTGATGGCTTTGGCGATCGAGGTACCAAACTTATCTGTCTGAATGAGCATTGCCACCAGGCTCTTCAAGTCATCAACTCCGGTGCGTTCCGCAAGATTGCGCAAGGCTTCGTCTCGCTCGCGACCGACTCGAATCTCAAGGTTGGCAAGCTCGAATTCGTCGCTGACGTCCGGATGTACTTCTTTGAGTTCGCTACTGACTTTCATCATTGCCGCATTCAAGCCGAGACCCGCTTCGATTGAAACAACCATCAGGTCAAGAGCATCGGCAAGACCCCAACGAACGCGGCGTTGGCGAGAGATGATCATTCTGTTCAAGATATAGCGTGGCAGGAAAAAGCCTACGCAGAAGGCCAGCAGGATCCAGATGACCGCGTGTTTTGCGGGTCTCGTCGCGATAGCACAGACAAAAGCCATCGCACCCGGAAATGCAACTAGCGAAATCAGTTGGATGAAGCGATAGATGATCGGTGCGTTGTGTGAACGGAAGCCCGCGTGCATCAGCTGCTTCTGCAACTTCCTTACTTCAGCAGCAGATGGTGGCAACAAACGGTTGATCGGGGTAGCGATCTTTTCAGCAAACACGCTGCCGGTATCTTCTTCGATCAACGACACAGTCGTGGGAGCGATGTTCGCGTTCCCCATCTGGCCAAGTCTCTTCAAGCGTTCGGTGGCAGCGCTTTGCGGACGATTGAGCAACCAGTATGCGCCCATCATTGCCATCGTGATGCAAATGAAAGTGCAGATGCCGATTATTAAAAGCATGTCTTTAGTTCTCGTAGTTTTGAACTTTGTGCTTTGAATTTTGTGCTTTGTACTTTGACGATGCTGCTGCACTTCAAAGTACTAAGCTCAAAGGACCAAGTTCAGATCTTGATGTCCAATATCTTCCGCACAATCAACATGCCGGTTATCTGCATGAAGATCGCAGCAGCAATCAAGTAGTGCCCGCGGGGGTCCTTCCAAAGCACAGCCATGTACTCAGGGTTCAGGAATGTGACGCCGAGGGCGACGAAAATTGGCAAGCCGCACAGCAGCCACGCGGAAATGCGTGAGCTCGTAGTAAGTGTTTTCAGATCGCCCATAATCCGGAAACGTTCTCGAATCGTGTAGGCAACTTTCTCGAGGATCTCGGCGAGGTTACCGCCAGTCTCACGCTGGATAAGCACCGCAGTAACACACATGCGCAAATCGAGTAGCGGGATACGATCGGTAAGATTCTCGAGCGCGAGCTTTAACGAAAGACCGAGGTTTTGCTCTTCGTACGTCTTGCGAAATTCGCTTGATATCGGCTCGGGCATCTCGCTCGACACCATATTCAAGGCTTCTGAGAACGCGTGACCGGCCGATAACGCTCTGCTCATTAGATCGAGCGCATCCGGGAGGTTCTCCAGAAAGGCATCGAACCGCTTCTTGCGTTTCCACCAAACGTGAATGAACGGCAGTGACGCTGCAAACAATCCACCAACAACGATCAGAAAAGGATTTGGATTTACAACCGCGACTGCGAGGCCGGCCAGGATTCCCGCCATGCCTGAAAACATCAAGAGGCGCGAGGGCGTGATATGAAGATCCGCCTGGTCCAACATTCGCTTCAATTGCAGCGCGGTTTGCAGACGCAACATCGCGCGGTTCAGCGACGGGATTTCGCTCATCAACTCGTTCCGCGCCAGCACGACTTCTACGTCTTCGTTGTGGGCGGAATGAAGAAGAGCTTCGGCAAGCCGCTTTTGCAGCCGCGCGCGCTTCTGGTCCGTGCTATGCGTGGCAGCCAGGTAGGCGCCCAGGACAAGAAACAATGCGAACAGAAAGACTATTAGTGAGATCAGCATGGTCGTTTACATCTCTTCGAAGAAAACTCGAGGCAATTGCATACCGTGAGCCTTCAGGCGTTCGGCAAAGCGCGGACGAATGCCCGTCGCTCTGAAGCGCCCAACGACTTGACCGTTGTTCATTCCCGTTCGCTCGTACTGGAAGATCTCCTGCATGGTGATCGTGTCGCCTTCCATGCCGGTGATTTCCGAAATTGATGTCACGCGCCGCGTGCCGTCGGAAAGACGCGCTACCTGCAGCACGATATCGATAGCTGACGCTATCTGCTGGCGCATGGCCCGTTCTGAAAGATTCATTCCCGTCATCTGGATCATGGTTTCCAGACGGGACAGAGCGTCGCGCGGAGTGTTGGCGTGAATGGTGGTCAAACTTCCGTCGTGACCGGTATTCATCGCCTGCAACATGTCGATTGCCTCACCACCGCGCACCTCCCCGATAACAATGCGGTCAGGACGCATACGCAAAGCATTTCGCACGAGGTCTCGCTGACTGACTTCGCCACGGCCTTCAATATTTGGCGGACGCGTCTCGAGCCTTACCGTGTGCGGCTGTTGAAGTTGAAGTTCTGCCGAGTCTTCAATCGTGACGATACGTTCGGTTTCAGGAATGTAGGCCGAGAGCGCATTCAGCAAAGTAGTTTTACCAGCGCCTGTACCTCCTGAAATCAAACAGTTAAGACGTGCTACGACGCACATCTGCAACATGTCGGCTATATC
>JBKPAC010000166.1:0-10718 GCA_046726175.1 Acidobacteriota bacterium | reverse complement strand
CGATAAAAGGGTGAGATTAGTATTGGTGCCGAGGGCGGGAGTCGAACCCGCATGTCCTTCGGACAACGGATTTTAAGTCCGTTGGAAGCGGCATCACTTAGTCTTACGAAACGATACGAACCAGTATTTATCGGCCTAGCGGTTGTCAAGGTATCGTTTCGTCTGGTTACGTATCAACACGTCCCGCCACCATCTTAGCCCCATTTTTAGGTGCGCGCGGCGGGTAAATAACCAAGTGAAGCTCGATTCAGGTGGGAAAGGTCGATGGACCAACGTCCCAGTGGTTTGCTGACTTCAAACCTGCCGAGCCTTCGCAATGAGACTAACCACGATCGCGACTAACTCACTTGGCGAAATGGGTTTGGGAATATGTAAGTCGAAGCCCGCATTGTGGGCGCGGACTGCGTCATTTTCACTGGCATATCCGGTCAGTGCGATTGCCGGAATTGTTCCACCTTGTTCGGGTGCGAGCGCACGAAGTCGTCTGATCAGGTCATAGCCGTCCTGACCAGCCATTCCAATATCAGACACCAATACATTAGGTTGCCATTGGTCGAGTGTGGCAAGCGCTTCCCCGACTGTGCCAACAGCACGGACGTCGGCGTTGCTATGTGTAAGAGCGATCGTCAGTAAATCTCGTGCGTCTGGCTCATCATCCACAACGAGCACGCGCACTCCCTTTAAGGCTAAAAGCGAGTCCTCGTCTAATGAGCCCTTTCTGCGATCACTACCGATGTCATCTAAACCTTCGCTCACAGCAATTACTGGAAAGGTTGCGGTAAAGGTTGCGCCCTTTCCAAGTCCTTCACTGGCGGCACCGATCGAACCGCCGTGTAATTCGACCAGGTGCCGCACGATTGCCAATCCCAACCCGAGACCCCCATACTGCCGAGAGCTCGTACCCTCAGCTTGCCGAAACCGATCAAAGATGTACGGCAGAAAGTCAGGGTCGATGCCCTCGCCGGTGTCAGTAACAGTGATGAGCACGCTGGTATCCTGACGTTTCAACTGCACCTCAACACGCCCGCTGCGAGAGGTGAACTTGACGGCATTTGTCAGCAGATTCGAAACAATCTGCTGCAAGCGCACGGCATCTCCCGAAACCATACCGGCAGATGGGTCGAGTAGAAGTCTCAACTCAAGTCCCTTAGCATCCGCGGCTAGTCGAAGGTTATCCGCCGCGGCGTTGATGACCGGAATGAGATCGACCGCGCGCTTCTCACACCGCAACTGGCCGGAGATGATTCGCGACACATCCAGCAAATCGGAAATGATTTGATTTTGCGCGGCTGCATTACGGGCGATCGTTTCAAGGCCACGGTTGGTGGTTCGTTCATCGAGATTACCCCTCATCAGCATATGCGACCATCCCAGAATAGCATTCAGCGGGGTGCGCAATTCGTGCGAGACCGTCGCAAGAAACTCATCCTTCATTCGATTGGCTTGATCAGCCTGTCCCCGCGCTTCCTGCTCACGAGTAAGGGACCGTTCGCGTTCCTTTTCAGCTTGTCTGCGCTTGGTAATATTGCGCGCGAATTTTGACGCGCCGATGATCTGATCCTGACTGTCAACCACAGGAGAAACGGTCAAGGAAATATCCAGCGTTGAGCCGTCTTCGTGACGTCGCACGGTTTCGTAATGTTCAATCCGCTCTCCGCGCATGATGCGGGCCAGAATGTCGCTTTCCTCATCAAACCGCTCCGGAGGAATGATCATTTTCACTGATTGACCGATCACTTCATCGGCGTTGTATCCGAAAAGCTCTTCTGCCCCACGGTTCCAACTGGAAATGATTCCGTTTAGATCGTTGCTATAGATGGCAGCGTCAGTTGATTCGACAATCGCTGCCAACTTACGGGCCGCTTCTTGTCCCCGCCGGCGCTCAGTGATGTCTTCAATGGCAAGGAGAATCAATGGCGGTCGCTTGCTGTCGGACGCAAGTCGGCTCGCATTCAGAAGCATCGCCCGGCGTCCAATGTGCTGAAACTCGTGCTCGACTTCGAAGTCATGAAATTGATCGTTGTTTGGAAGAATCTCTTGCAGCAACGTCCGCAATTTCGGTATGTCCCACTGATGGTTACCAAGTTCGTAGAGCAGGCGATTCTGTGTTTCATCAGGCGAGACTTGAAACTCCTCGAAGAAAGCGCGATTGGCAGTTTGCACGCGCAGCTTTTCATCAAGAACGAGGAGCGGCTCACGGATCGTTTCGATGATAGCTTCGGCATAGTCTCGGGCTGCTTTAATCTCCGCTTCAGTTTGCTTGAGTGCGCTAATGTCAAGAAGGACGACCACCGCGCCATCCACCTTGTTGTCGAGGCTAATGTAAGGACGGACTCGCAGCGAGTACCAGCGACCGTCTGTGTCTCGCACTTCGCGCTCACTTTCTCGCACGTTACTAATAACTTCACCAATGAATTCTTCTAAATCGGGCAAATCGAGATTGTGGCGTACTTTGGTGATAGGACGGCCAACGTCTGTAGCGAGGAGATTGAATTGTCTTTCCGCCTGCACGCTGAAACGACGAATCGTCAGGTCGCGTCCAAGCAACACAATGGCAAGTTTGGTCGAAGTCTGAAGATTAATCAGATCACTGTTGAGCCGGTTTAGCTCAGCGTTCCGGTTTGCTATCTCTTCGTTGACGGTGGTCAGCTCTTCATTGGTCGACTCCAGCTCTTCCTTGGACGTTTCCAGTTCCTCATTGACGCTTTGCAGCTCTTCGTTGGCGGACTGTACTTCCTCATTCGAGGCCTGAAGTTCTTCGTTGGCCGCTTCGTGCTGTTCCTGAATGGACTGCAAATAATCCCGCGTTTCGGCAAGCTCGCACTCCAAGTCCTCAGAGCGGCGCGCTTCTTCCTTCTTGCTGCGACTGATTTTGCGTTTCGATCCGCCACGTTGGATTGCGATGCCCGCCTCAGAACGCTTGGCTTCTTCAAAGAGAATTAGATAACAGCGCTCCCTCAGATTCTTCAGGGGAACTACCTCGATGTTCACCGTGCGAGTGTTGCCATTCGAGTCGACACGTACGTTCTCCCGGCGCGCGGGTCTGTTTTCTTTCTTCGCCTGGTTAATTGTGGTCCGCAACGGGAGCATCAAACCTTCGCGCGCCATCTTCAGTACGTCGAAGGTTGCCTTGCCGGTTGTGGGAGGCTGAAGGTACGCGCTAGTCTGACCGCGAAATTGCAGGATTTGCATGTCGCCGCTAATGAGCACGCCGGGCGGAGCGAAGCGATTGACACTCATGCGATCAGCTTCCCGTTGTGCGCTGAGTTCGCCCCGTAAACCTTGCGTCTGCTCATCCTGACTTGCCGTCGGAGGCGGCGGATGGAGAGTTTGAAGATTGCGCTCTACACGCTCCTTCTTCACCGGCAGATGGAATGTTGTTCTCGTAGTAGCTTTCTTAGAAAATATTTTGTGCTTCTTGTCTAATGGCTCAAACAAATCTGTAAAGGCGCCGATGGATTCAGAAGCTCCAAGAAATAAGAATCCATGAGGCTTGAGGGCGTAATGGAAAGTCGGCAGCGCCTTTTTCTGCAGAGCCGACTCGAGATAGATCAGCAGGTTGCGACAACTAATCAAATCCATGCGCGAGAAGGGAGGATCGGTAATGAGATTCTGCCGCGCGAAGACGACCATCTCGCGTAGTGACTTGACGATGCGATAGCCGCCTTCTTCTTCGACAAAGAACCGACGCAAGCGTGCGGGCGAAACATCCTCCGCCAGACTTTTCGCGTACAGCCCATGACGTGCCTTTTCCAGCAGCGCGTCGTTTAGATCGGTGGCGAACACTTGTAGCTTCCGCAGCCGAGGAGCTTTGTCGGCAGATTCCATGAAGGCCATCGCCAGCGAATACGCCTCCTGCCCAGTTGAACAGCCGAGCACCCAAACACGGAACGGTTCGTCGCCCCGCTGCTGAAGAAGTTTGGGAAAGACCTTCTGCTTGAGGACCTCAAAGGCTTCGGGATTGCGAAAAAAACTCGTGACACTGATCAAGGCGTCGGAATAAAGCGCGTCAAGTTCCTTCGTATTGCCTCGAAGAAAATCTGCGTAGTCGTCTAACGAGTTTTGCTTGTTCAATACTACGCGCCGGGTGATCCGCCGTTGAATGGTGTTTGATTTGTAGAGCGAGAAATCTACGCCGGAATGGTTGCGCAGAAGCAACAAAATCTTCTGGAAGCCGTTCTCTCCGGGACGCCCAGCCCCAGCCTTGTCTTCGCTTTCAGCACGCGCGCGTTTTGCTCCCGTCGATGGGGCCCCTTTTCCGGCAGAAGGGAGCGGAGTTTCATCGTCTTCGTGCGCCATGGCCGCAGCGCGATCTTCTTCGGGTGAACTGAGTTCGAGCGGTTGGCCCGCCACGTACGGATGCCTGGCAATGCGCGCGAGTTCTTTCGCAATCTCAGCTGGTGAGAGAACGAAGTCCACGCAGCCGGCGGCTACCGCGCTACGCGGCATCGAATCGTATCTGGCCGAATCATCCTGGGCGAAAGTTATTCCACCCTCCGCCTTGATGGCCTCCAAACCCACGGTGCCGTCGCTCGCGGTGCCGGAAAGAATCACGCCGATGGCCCGCTCGCTCCGGTCTTGCGCCAGCGATTCCAGAAAGGAATCAATGGAACGAGTCGGCGTCCGCGTTTGCTTGCGCGGCTGAAGTTTCAGAACTCCCTGCGCAATGCTCAAAGTTGTGTTGGGCGGAATAACATAAACGTGATTGGCTTCGACCGGCAGATTGTTCGTGACATCTCGCACAAGCATCGAGGTCGCTTTGGTGAGGAGTTTGGTAAGCGCGCTCTCATGAACGGGGTCGAGATGCTGGACCAAGACGAAGCCCATACCGGTGTCGACGGGCACCTGCTTCAGCAATTCCGTGAACGCCTCAAGCCCGCCCGCCGACGCGCCGATTCCAACTACCGGAAATGAATTCTTTCCGCTCCTATGTGGCTGTGTTCTGTCGGCGTGCTTTTCTGGTGCGGTGGATGTAGTTGCTCGTTTTTTCCCAGGTTCGGGAGAGCGGCGTTTTGCCTTAGGCATTCGCTTTTTTAGCTGAGGTTGTGCTCTTCGACGCGCACGTTTTCCCTTCTTGGTAGAAGAATCAATAGCCAATGATTTCTTTCGAGCCAAGTAGACAGTCCCTCCCCTATTTGGATCTGGCTATTCCGGGAATCGGCGATCACTCTCTATTGGGGGTATCTATGGGGTTGCTGAATCATACTACCGGCCGAGCAAATATTTCTAGCTATGGCGTCGTCCGGGGCTTTATTTCAAACTTTCTTGACTGTGTTTGATCACATTGTGATTGCAGGGTCAAACTTGGTCCATGGGGGCTATTCCAATTTGGAGTGTCAAACGAGAAGAGGTGAATAGCATCGTATTCCGTGAATGTGCAAGAGAAATCTGCCTTCCCGAATTGGTCTTTGCCATCTCAAAGTAATTTGCGGATATAATGCACGGAATGTTCGGGTCGCGCTTCCGATTAGCTAAACTGCTTGCCTTGATTCTTCCGCTCTGCGTAGTCGGGAGCTTCATGGCGTGCCTATGGAGGTGCGCGCAGGACATATCGGAGCATGAGCCGTCCTCGCACTATACCTCGGAAGCTATCGATGAGTTCTGTAATAGTGATGCGTGTCCGATACACGCTTCGCCGAGCTCTTTGGCGCAAAAGAATTCAACGATTCCACCTTCAACAACTGAGACTGCAGCACACCCGACCGTTATTCCGAACGGCTGGTATATAGTCTGTGCGCGTGCGCCGGTCGACCTTCTCCTCTCCACGAGCGATCCTCCGCTTGAGCGTCTCTGCGTGTTCCGCATCTAGCTTCTTCCAAAACAACCGCTATTTGGTTTCGTTTCAGACGAGATCTGTCCGTCCTTTTATCAGGGAGAATCCTAATGAAGTGTGTGTTGATAGGCTTAGTACTATTTTTCATCTTTGCGACAAACGGGTCCGCCCAAAGCTCAAGCGTACGACTTGAGGGTCAAGTTGTTTGCTGCGAAAGTTGTTGGGCCGAAGCCGATCGCACCAAGGTGGAGTACGGCAGCGCGGAGAACCTCTTAAAAGCCAAATCGTGCGTTGAGGGCGGCGACCCGACGTTGCTCGCGGTTCGTCAAGGCGACAATTTCAAACTTTATCAGCTGGCGCTAGGTAAGTTTCGTTTGCCCGGAAAGAACTGGCTCGATTTTGTTGGAAAGCGCATCGCTGTGAATGGCTCCGTCCAAACCAAGAAAGAGACGAGCATCATCCGCGTCGACAGTCTCGAAGTCTTGGCACAAAGCCTTGCTGAGCGGGAAGCGGCAAAATTGGTAGGTCAGGAAGTTGCACTGATACTGAAGGATTTGTCGGGTAGCGATCAAAGCATCGCGGCGCTGAAGGGACGGATCGTCATCCTGAACTTTTGGGCGACTTATTGTATTCCCTGTCGAACAGAAATGCCGCAGCTTACAGCACTTCAAAACGAGTATGCTGCCCTCGGTGTGCAGGTTATTGGCGCATCAACTGATATCGTTGAAGATCGAAATAAAGTTCTGCAGTTCGTCAAAGAAGCAAAGATCAACTTTCCAATCTGGATGAGCGCTTCCACCTCCGACATGATTCGGTTTGGCCTTGGCGCGGCCTTGCCCGGAACCGTCGTCATTGGCAAGGACGGTCGGGTTGCAAAGGTCATTTCCGGTGTGATCAATCAAGCGGACCTAAAGAGACAGATCGAGGCGATGTTGAACACGAACGCCGCTGGTAACACCGCATCAAGTAGCAAACCTAACGAAGTCGCTAAGGGTAGTAACCGCCCTGCAGAGGTCTCATCGGTTCCTAGTTGACCGCTTTGACCGGGAGAGGGCCGCGCCGTGAGCGGGGCAGGAGAGAACAACTACAAGTGGACCTACGGTGTTCGGGTCATTGCCAAACAAATCGATCGGGCGAAATGGCGCAACACACTAACTTACCGTTTCCATCCCAGATTCACCGCTGGTGTCGAATACAATCCTTTGGCGAAGAAGGTCACTCCAATCGCGAACCTTGTTGTGCTAACTGAGACTCATAGTCGTCCGGCTTTGATCCTGGGCACCAGCTCTGATCGAATCGGGACGCCGTCGGGCCAATCGTTCTACACGACGCTGAGCAAGAATCTGAAGCACTACACTAACCTGCCCATCAGCCTGTACATCGGCATGGCCTATGGAACCTACGAAGATCGAGCCAGAGTGATCGGAGGATTGAACATCAGCTTTGACTCTCACTGGAGTTCGACCATCTTATTTGATGGCGTGCGAGTGCATCCGTTGCTGAATTACACGCGTGGTCGACATCAGTTTGGAGTCATCCTCGAGCGCGGGCGTCATCCTGGCGCAAGCTATAGCATCTCTTTTTAGCAAAGTCTTGATGAATTCAAACATCCTTCTTCAACAAACGGATCGAGCGGCCATCATCAGGCGTGGCCAATATCTCGAATACTTCACCATCGGCTACAACAGCCTTGAAGGTCTAATCGCAGTAGGTGCAGGCTTCATGGCCGGCAGTATCGCTCTGGTCGGGTTTGGTGTCGATAGCCTAATTGAGGTGACGTCTGGATCGATTTTGCTCTGGCGATTGCATGCCGACGTTAATGAAGCGCGACGGGAACGAATCGAAGCAATCAGCGTGCGCTTAGTAGGAGCGTGCTTCATGCTTCTGGCGCTCTACGTGACTTATGACTCAGTTAAGTCACTCGTGAAACGCGAGGCTCCCGCCGAAAGCATAGTCGGGATTATCCTGGCCGCAGTGTCCGTAGTTGTCATGCCCTTGCTCGTTCGCGCCAAGAGGAAGGTTGCTCGTAGTATCAACAGCGGTGCCCTGATGGCAGACTCGAAACAGACGGAGCTGTGCACATATCTCTCAGCAATTCTCCTTGCAGGACTGCTTCTCAATGCGCTTCTTGGATGGTGGTGGGCCGATCCGGTTGCGGCTTTGATCATGGTTCCGATTATCGTCAAAGAGGGTGTTGAAGGGTTGCGCGGCGAAACATGCTGTGACGATGGCTGTGGCCCAACTGAAGGTTGACAGGGATTCAAAGTTTTCCCTAGAGTAGTGAGCGGCCATGAGGATTAGGCTCATATCGTTGATTCTGTTGTTGACGTTCACGGGCAGCGCTTTCGCCGGCGTTCCGATGCACTCCAATGAGCAATCGTGCCCGATGGGCATGATGGGTGACATGGATTGCTGCAAGGCGGCGCTCAGCCGAAACAACACGCCGCAAGTCTCCAGCGCTCGTCTTTGTTGCGCGCTGAATTGTTCTGAGGAGGGCACAACTCCAGCTAACGGAGTCCAGGTCCAACCAAAGACTCAGGCATTGGTTTTGGCGCATTTTCTCGGCGCTCCGGCTATCCTGCCAAACGTGGCGATGCTGCGCTCTAGCAATCGTTCTCATGGGCCACCTACGGATTCACATCCTGCTTACATTCGTCATCTCGCACTCCTGATCTAGTTCCATAAAGTCCGAAGTGTGTCTTCTTGCAGATCATCGGATCTGCGAGCGGGTTTGTGCGTTTGTGTGCTCTGCGCGCGATCGCCGGCATTTAACTCTTTGGCTTTGGAGGATCTAGACATGAAGAGATCTTTACTCGCAACCATTTTCGTTGTGTTCGTAGCCCTATTAATCGCGGCTTGCGGTCCAAAGACGCAAACGGGAGGCAAGCTGCCAACAGGTAAGACAATCAAAGCGGCCCCAATTGGAAATCTCACAGTCACGCTTTCCAATGAGAGCGGCCAACTCAAACACGGAGATCAGGAGTTCATGGTTACCTTCACCGATGCCTCGGGAAAGCCGGTGGATGTGGGCGCCGCGTCACTCAACTTTCACATGGCGCAAATGGGCACTATGGCGGCGATGAATGATCAGGCGACGCTTACCACGACTGAGACACCGGGCATCTATCGCGGCAAGGTCAATATTGAGATGGCCGGGGAGTGGCAGGCACAGATTGCTTACGAAGGTCCTGCTGGCAGTGGCAAAGCAACTATCACAGTGTCCGCGCAGTAAGCGCGGCAGCTATTAGATGATTCATCGACTAATCGAATTTAGTCTGCGCAATCGCGGCGTTGTGATCGCGCTTTATCTTGGGCTCGCAGCTTGGGGCTATTGGGCCTTGCTGCGCACACCGATAGACGCGATTCCCGATCTTTCCGACAACCAGGTGATCGTCTTCACCGACTGGACCGGAAGATCGCCGCAAGAGGTCGAAGATCAGGTTACCTATCCGCTGGTCACGAACCTTCAGGGTCTCCCGGGCGTCCGCGTGGTGCGAGCAAGCTCAGCATTCGGCTTTTCGATGATTAACATCATCTTTGAGGATAACGTCGATTTGTATTGGGCGCGCACTCGTGTTCTCGAGCGTTTGAATCTCGTCGCAAAACAATTGCCGGAAGGCGTCACTCCTACACTTGGTCCTGACGCGACCGGCGTGGGCCAGATCTTTTGGTACACGCTCGAAAGCGATCAGATGAACCTGCGAGATCTGCGCACTTTGCAGGATTGGTTCGTTCGTTATCAATTGAATTCGGTTCCGGGCGTAGCAGAAGTCGCAAGCGTTGGCGGGTACGTGCAGCAGTACCAGGTCGACGTCGATCCGAACAAACTGCGCGCCTATTCATTGCCGCTGTCGGTAGTCGTGGAGGCCGTGCAGCGCTCCAACAACAACGTCGGCGGCAACGTTGTCGAGCAATCAGGGCAGTGGTCGGTGGTGCGAGGTATTGGTCTGATTCAGTCGGTAGCCGATCTTGAAAACATGGTTCTGACTTCCTGGAATGGCACACCTGTGTATGTGAAAAACGTTGCTGAGGTGAAGCTCGGCAATGCGTTCCGCACCGGCGCACTGGACAAAGACGGCAAGGAGGCCGTGGGTGGTGTCGTCATTTCGCGTTATGGCGTGAACACGCTCGAAGTTATTGATGCCGTGAAGCAGAAGATCGCGGCGATTCAATCAGGATTACCTACTGGGGTACGTGTGGTGCCGTTTTACGATCGCACCCAGTTAATTTTGCGAGCGACGCACACGCTTAAACGCGCTCTCATCGAAGAACTGATCCTGGTAACGCTGGCCCACATCATCTTCCTCGCCCATTTTCGATCAATCCTGATCGTGACGATTCCGCTACCCCTAGCCGTACTCATGGCCTTCATGTTCATGTACTACGCAAGTATCAGCTCGAATCTAATGTCGCTCGCGGGAATTGCGATCGCGATAGGTGTGCTGGTTGATGCGGGAATCGTCGTAACTGAGAACGCCTTTCGCTTCATCGAACAGCGAAAAGTTGATCCGAAGAACCGCCCCCTGGTCTGGCAGACGGTTTTGGAATCGACGCGACTTGTGGGACGTCCAATTTTCTTTTCGATGGCCATCATTATTCTGGCTTTCATCCCGGTCTTCTCACTCACGGGTGAGGAAGGCAAGCTGTTTCACCCGCTCGCTTTCACAAAAACCTTCGCGATGGCTGCAGCGACAGTGATTGCCGTGACGCTCGTACCCGTGCTCTGCACATTGCTGCTGCGAGGGAAGTTTCATCCCGAAGAAGCAAATCCCGTGATGCGAGCACTACATTTCATCTATCGACCTGTCCTCCGCCTCGCATTGAATCACCGCCTGCTGACTATTGCGCTCGCGGCTTTACTGTTCGCCGGGAGCATCTTGCTGGCCACCGGAATAGGAAAAGAGTTCATGCCGCCACTGAACGAAGGCGACTTGATGTATATGCC
>JBKPAC010000165.1:0-23360 GCA_046726175.1 Acidobacteriota bacterium | reverse complement strand
CTGCTGACCCACCTCCTTATGTTTCGCCGCTGAATGCAACGCAATCGACTCAGCTGGAGGCCGTTTCCCGGGCATTGCTTGAACTGGATCGCAACCTAAATTCAGAGGTCGAGAGAATTCACAGTTAGCAGAAATTCAGAGGTCGAGAGAATTCACAGTTAGGAAGGGCGGTTTACCCCCGCTCTCCTTTGAATACTGAGTACAGAGCGGGGATAAACCGGCCTTCCTAACTGTGAATGTTCCTGAGTTGAGTGGTTACTGCGAAACGTTGACTCCGCTGATATGGAACCCAATGAGTTACAAGAAATGTTGACAGGCGTAATTGCTTTTCCCATTACGCCATTCAAGAGCAATCTCTCTCTGGATGTCGCCGGACTGCGTCACAATCTACTTAAGCTGATTGAGCATCCCATCAGCGCGCTCGTGATCGCTGGCGGCACCGGAGAACTCTACTCCCTTACGCCCGAAGAACATGCTGAGGTGGTCCGCACATCAGCTCACGTAGTTGGCGGGCGTGTGTCAATAATCGTCGGAGTTGGCTTCGGTCAGATGTTGGCGACTGAGCTGGCGCGTTCGGCTGCCGATAATGGAGCCGACGGTATCCTCGTATTTCCCCCTTACTACCCGCAGGCCGACGATGAAGGCATGTTTGAATACTACCGAGCAATTGCCGGTGCGACGCCACTGGGAATGCTCATCTACAGCCGCGACTGGGCCAGCTTCAGTCCGTCGTTTGTAGAGCGCCTCACTGCGCTTCCAACACTAATTGCCTGGAAAGATGGACAAGGTGACATTCGACGACTGCAGGCGATCATGAATCGAGTCGGCGATCGGCTGCGCTGGATTGGCGGAGCAGGTGATGACCTGGTCGCAGCATACTACCGCACAGGTATTCGCACGTTCACTTCCAGCATTGCCACTGTCGCGCCGCGATTGTCGCTGAGGCTCGATGAATTGGCCGCAGCGAAACGCGATGAAGAGCTAAACGAGCTCCTTCATCGATGCGTTATCCCGCTGTACTCGATTCGGTCGCGACGAAAAGGATACGAAGTGTCAACAATGAAGGCGATGATGGATATGGCAGGTCTCGCCGGTGGTCCGGTACGTCCGCCTCTGGTCGATGTGACTTCTGGTGAGCAAGACGAGTTGCGCACAATTCTCAATGGCTGGAAAGAATTTCTCTGAAAGTCATGACCCGAATTAATAAATTGCGCTGGGGATTAACGGGTTGCGGTGACATCGCGAAAAAGCGGGTAGCGCCAGCACTGCGTGATTCCCAACATTCAGAGCTCGTAGCCGTCAATCGAGCTCAGTCGCAGTTGGCTGAGTCGTTCGCAAAAGAATTCGGTGCTGGACGTTGGTATGGCGACTGGCGCGAGCTCATGCAGGACAGGGAAATCGATGCAGTTTACGTTGCAACGCCCGTTCATCTTCATTGTCCACAGACCATCGCGGCGGCTGAAGCTGGTAAGCATGTCCTGTGTGAGAAGCCGATGGCGCTGAACGTCCGCGAGTGCGAGCGCATGATCTCGGCGTGCCAATCGAACAACGTCAAACTCGGTATCGCTTACTATCGCCATTTCTATCCAGTAATCGACCGAGTCAAGAAAGTTGTTGCCGCGCAAGAAATCGGGGCGCCGGTACTGGTCCAAATAAACGCGTTCGAGTGGTTCAATGCAGAAGAAGATGAGCCCCGCTCGTGGTTGCTGCGGAAGGAGATTGCCGGTGGTGGTCCGATGTTTGACTTCGGCTGTCATCGCATTGAAGTACTTGCGAACCTTTTTGGTCCAATCATCGATGTTCAAGCCGTGACGGCGAAGGTCCTTTTCGAGCGCGAAGTTGAAGACACAGCAGTTGCGGCGTTCCGCTTTAAGAATGGAATGTGCGGCTCGCTTGCAGTGACTCATGGTGCGCATGAGCCGCAGGACACTCTTGACCTGTTTGGATCCGCCGGATCAATTCATATTGCAGGTCTAACTGAAGGCAAGATGCGAATAGTTACTGCTGGCGGCGAGCGAACTGAAGCGCATCCGCCAGCTGCAAATATTCATCAACCGCTGATCGATGATTTCGTTGATGCTGTGATGAACGATCGTGAGCCTCGAGTTGGTGGTGAAATTGGGAAGATGGTCGCTGAGATTGAGGAAAGAATCTACTCCCGGTGATTAAAGTCAACTGTACCAAATTCACAGTTAGGAAGGGCGGTTTACCCCCGCTCACTTTGCAGATCGAGACTTGTCCAAGTTGAGCGGGGCTAAACCGCCCTTCCTAACTGTGAATGGGTACAAGTGGAATTATGGCACTCCCGAAGCCAAAGATTTCGATCCAACCTGAGCTGCAATCCGAGCAGTCGCTGAAGGACTCTCCTCAGCGATGGTGGCTATTGGTATTGCTGTTCTCTGCAATGCTTATTAGCTATGTGCACCGAGGTGCGTTTAGTGTGGCAGCTCCTTTCATGAGTAAGGATCTGCAGCTGTCGAAAGCTGGAATCGGCATTGTCCTCTCTGCTTTCTTCTGGATTTATGCATTCATGCAGGTGCCCGCCGGATGGGTTGTCGATCGCTTTGGCGTAAAACGAGCTTACTCACTGGCGTTCATATTCTGGTCGTTGGCCGCCGCCTTAACAGGACTTGCGAGAGGAATCACGTCGTTAATTGGACTACGCGCTGCGATGGGCACGGGTCAGGCGATTACATTTCCAGCGACTGCTCGCGCCGTTGCCAATTCATTTCCTCAGCGCGAGCGTGGCACCATCACGGCAATCTACCTGACGGGGGTGCGATTGGGCCAGGCTTTTGTGAGTTGGTTCGGCGCGCTGTTCCTGGCTCGGTACAGTTGGAAGTTGTTTTTCCTGATCATCGGTCTCGTTCCTCTGATCTGGCTGTTTCCATGGACCGCTTACCTAAACCGTTGGGAGACTAAATCCGCTGTTTCTTCCCAATCGATGTCAGCGCAGGAAACCTCATTCTGGAAAAGCTTCTTGCTTCTTAGACATAAGAGTGTCTTTGGAATCTTTCTAGGGTTTTTCGCGTACGACTACGTCTGGTTTGTGTTCATAACATGGTTGCCGGGATATCTTGTGTTGGAGCGACAATTCACTCCTCAAGAGATGGCTGTTTACAGCGCTGTTCCCTTTTTGCCAATGTCGGTGATTATCATCGCCTCAGGCTTCTTGAGTGACTGGTTGGTGAGAATGGGTGTCGAAGAGAAGCGAGTTCGGCGAACGTTGATTATCGTTGGTCTCGCGATCGGCTGTTTGATTGTTCCAGCGGGTTTGGTTGCCGATAAGATTACCGCGGTCTGGTTACTGACGATATCGCTGTGTGGGCTCGGTATTTGTTCGCCTAACACCTGGACGCTCACGCAGGCGGTCTGCGATAAGAAGATTGTAGGCACTGTTTCCGGAATCCAAAATTTTGGCGGGAATGTTGGAGGAATTCTGGCGCCTGCAGTTACTGGATTCATAGCTCACGCGACTGACTCATTCGCATTAGCTTTTGGTTTGTGTGGAGTGATAATGCTGGTTGGAATGTATGCGTATTGGTTTTTGATCTCCGACGAAGTCCAAGTGGCGGAGGAAAATTAGCCGCGGATTAACGCGGATAAAAACGGATCTGAAGTAAGAGGGAGTTGCAAGATGGATCTGTAACCGTTTAATGCTGATCCGTGTTCGTCCGTGAAAATCTGTGGCTAAAAAACCTATGAAGAAGTCACCCGAGCAGCTTAGAAGTTTTCGATGGTTTGGCCGGGATGATCTGCGTTCTTTTGGCCATCGCTCGCGGGCCAAACAAATGGGTTACGCGCTGGAAGACTTTCAAGGCAAGCCGGTGATCGCGATCATCAATACCTGGAGTGATCTCGCTACGTGTCACAGCCATTTCCGCGAACGCGTCGAAGATGTGAAGCGAGGGATCTGGCAGGAAGGTGGATTTCCGGTTGAACTGCCGGCAATGGCGATTACCGAAACCTACATGAAGCCGAGCCCGATGATGTATCGAAACTTTCTGGCGATGGAGACCGAAGAATTACTTCGAAGCCAGCCGATCGATGGCGTCGTACTGATGGGCGGTTGCGATAAGACCACACCAGGTTTACTGATGGGTGCGATTAGCGTCAACTTGCCCGCCATCTACTTGCCTGCTGGTCCAATGCTGCGAGGTAACTGGAACGGCACAGTTCTTGGCAGTGGTAGTGACGTTTGGAAGTTCTGGGCAGAGAAGCGCGCCGGTAATATCAGCGATTGCGAGTGGTCTGAAATGGAGGATGGGATCGCTCGTTCACCGGGCCACTGCATGACAATGGGAACTGCATCGACCATGACAGCGATCGCCGAGACACTTGGTCTTTGCCTGCCTGGCGCCTCATCGATTCCAGCCGTCGATGCGAATCATGCACGCATGGCAGCGAGCTGCGGTAGACGAATCGTGAACATGGTCTGGGAAGATCTGAAGCCGAGTGACATTCTTACCGAAGCATCGTTCGAGAATGCAATAACGGCTGACATGGCAATCGGAGGCTCAACTAACGCAATCATTCACATCACCGCTCTGGCCGGTCGGGCGGGTTTCAAACTGCCGTTGAGGAAATTCGACGACATCTCAAGCCGCACCCCGATGATCGCCAACCTGCGTCCATCAGGCGAGTACCTGATGGAAGACTTCTACTACGCCGGTGGTTTGAAGGCACTACTGAAAGAGCTGAGTCCACTGCTACATCTTGATTGCATGACCGTGACTGGAAAGAACCTTGGGACGAATATTGAAACGGCTCGACTCTCGAAGCCGGAGATCATCCGTTCGTTGTCAAAACCCGTATCTCCCTCGGGAGGAACCGTGGTACTTCACGGAAACCTCGCACCTAATGGCGCAGTCATTAAAGCAACGGCAGCTTCTCGCGAGCTCTTGAAGCATTGCGGACGTGCTGTTGTCTTTAGTGACTACAACGACATGTCGGCGCGCATCGATAGTAAAGACTTGGATGTCGATGAAAGCTCAGTGCTGGTTCTACAAAATGCCGGGCCGCTCGGAGGTCCGGGCATGCCCGAGTGGGGAATGCTCCCGATTCCGAAAAAGCTTTTGAAGCGAGGTGTTCGTGACATGGTGCGCATATCCGATGCTCGCATGAGTGGCACCGCGTATGGCACGTGTGTTCTACATGTTTCTCCCGAGTCTTTTGTTGGCGGTCCGCTGGCGCTCGTTCATCAAGGCGATCTAATCGAGATGGATGTCGCAGCTCGCAAGCTTGAGTTAAAAGTCAGCGAAGAAGAATTGAATCGCAGGCGATTGGAATGGAAGCCATTGCCGCCTCGGTACTCGAGAGGTTTCGGAGCCCTGTATGCTGAGCACGTGACGCAAGCCGATCAAGGTTGCGACTTCGATTTCCTTTCGCGTGATGGCAATACTCCTGAGCCCGAGATTCACTGAAATGGTGCAGCTCTCCGGAACATCCATCATCGGTTTTCAACGTGGCGCGCCCGCCGCTGAAACGTTTCATGCCATTAATCCGGCGACGGGAGAAGAACTCGAGCCGTCATACCATTCGGCCGGTTCAGAAGAGGTCAACCGCGTGGTCGAACTCGCTGATCGCGCATTTGTGACTTACCGAAATGTATCCGGCAAGGCAAAAGCTGCTTTCCTGAGAAAGATCGCGCTGAACATCGAAGCGCTTGGCGATGAACTTCGCGAACGAGCGAAAGCTGAAACGGCTCTCCCCCTACCCCGGCTCGCATCTGAGACTGCGCGCACATGCCATCAACTTAGATTGTTTGCTGATCTGGTTCAGGAAGCATCCTGGGTCGATGCCCGTATCGATTTCGCAGATCCGTCCAGGCAGCCGTTGCGAAAGCCGGATGTCAGGTCAATGCTGCGACCTCTCGGCCCCGTTGCTGTTTTTTGTGCCAGTAACTTTCCGCTCGCCTTCTCCGTTGCTGGAGGCGACACCGCGTCCGCGCTCGCTGCCGGATGCCCGGTTGTCGTAAAAGCGCATCACGCTCATCCGGGGACCGCTGAGTTGGTAGGACTGGCGGTAGTTAATGCCGTAAAGAGTTGTGATCTTCCGGAGGGTGTGTTCTCGCTAGTGTTCGGACCGGGTAGCACAGTTGGAACGCAGCTCATCGCTCATCCATTAATCAAAGCGGGAGGTTTTACTGGCTCACGATCGGGTGGTCAGGCTTTGATGAGAATTGCCGCTAATCGTCCTGAACCGATTCCGTTCTACGCTGAAATGAGCAGCGTGAACCCCATCTTTGTTTTACCCGGCGCTATTGAAGAACGAGCTGAGGAGATCGCCGCCGGCCTCTTTGCTTCTGTCACGCTCAGCGCCGGACAGTTTTGCACTAATCCGGGTTTGGTTTTCATTCCAACAGAGTCGAGCTCGGTTTTTGTTAATGCGTTGCGCGAGAAAATGGCAGCAGCGTCAGGCTTTACGATGCTCACGCGGCAAATTAGTTCTTCATACCGAAAGGGGTTGTCACTCTTGGCTGCGCATGCTGCTGTTACGACCACAGTGCTGAGCGGCGCCGAAGACACGACTGAAATCGCCGGCTTGTTCGAGGTCGATGCAGAGTCGTTTCTGGATCATCCCGAGCTACAGGCTGAAGTCTTTGGTCCATCGACTTTGTTAATCAAGTACTCAGATCCAAAACAGCTTTCGCACATAGTCCAGAAACTGGAAAGTCAGCTGACAGCGACAATCCATGCAACTGAGACTGAATTGAGCGAGTACGGCGAGCTTCTCGGTGTTCTTGAAAACAAAGTCGGAAGAATTGTTGTTAACGGGTTTCCAACCGGGGTAGAAGTCGGCCCTGCGATGATTCATGGTGGTCCGTTTCCGGCAACTTCCGATGGTCGATCAACCTCTGTGGGCACTCGTGCTGCTTTGCGTTTCGTTCGGCCCGTTTGTTATCAGGACGTGCCCGATGCAGCGCTGCCGGATGAGCTCAAGGATAGCAATCCCTTGAACGTCTGGCGGCTCGTCGACGGCGAGTTCACAAAAAGGTAAGGATAACGATATGACGCCGATTAGAGTCCTGACCTGTATTGCTGTTCTTCTCACCGTTTGCTTAGCCGTTCCAGGCAAACAGAAAACTCTTGATATTTACTTCATCGACGTCGAGGGTGGGTCCGCTACGCTGATCGTTACCCCCCTCGGCGAATCGCTTCTGGTCGATTCCGGATTCCCAGGTGAACGCGACGCGGAACGCATCGCAAAAGTAGCTAAAGAGATTGCAAAGCTGCGGCAGATCGATTTCTACATAACCACGCACTGGCATCGGGATCATGTTGGTGGCAGCACGAAGTTGGCTGAGCTGATCCCAATAAAGACGTTTTACGATCACGGATTGCCTACAGCTCCTGCGCAGGATATCCAACCTGAATATATTGACGCTTACCGAAAGCTCACCCAGGGCACTTCGAAAACTCTGAAGGCGCTTGATGAGATCAAGTTCAGGTCGCAAGCCGTTCGCCTCAGAGTGCTGGCTTCGAACGGACTCGTACCAGGTGAGCCTTCAGACGCACCGCAGATTGTGTCGTGCGGAACTGATTTCAAACCAGTGGCAGAAGATAAGAGTGACAACGCGAAGAGTATTGCAATCCTCCTTACCTTCGGCCGCTTCAAATATTTCAACGGCGGCGACCTTACGTGGAATGTAGAGAACAAGCTTGTCTGTCCGCGAAACTTGACGGGTGCAGTAGATGTGTACCAGGTCAATCACCACGGCATGGACAGTAGCAACAATCCAACCTTAGTTCGCGCCTTGGATCCACAGGTCGCAGTGATCAATAACGGTCCACGCAAGGGCGGTGAAGTTCGCACCTTCTCCGTTCTGAAAGAAAACCCCAAAACCCAGATCTATCAGTTGCACCGGAACGTGCAGACGTCCGACAAAGACAATGCATCCCCCGAGTTCGTTGCCAACGATGAAGAAGCGTGTCAGGCTAACTTCATAAAACTTTCTGTGGCGACGAATGGACGGTATAGCGTTTCGATTCCTGCAAAAGGAATTTCTCGAAGCTACCAGGCGCGATGACTGAAAGAGCCGGGGGGAAAACTGTTAATGGACGTGCGCCGACCTTTCGTGCACCAGGTCGCGTCAACCTGATCGGCGAGCATACAGACTACAACGAAGGGTTTGTAATGCCGGCTGCGATTGGCTTTGCGACCTACGCGAGCGTAAAACCCCGCGAGGATCGTCTGCTTAAGATCTTTTCTGAGAACTTCTCAGAAGAGGTTGAGTTCAATCTCTACGAACCTAATCCGCAAGCCCGCAGACATTGGAGCGACTACGTCATAGGCGTTGCTGTCACACTGCTTCGCTCAGGCTACGACATTTCAGGGGCATCACTCCGGGTTAAAGGCGAAGTTCCGATCGGTTCAGGGTTGAGTTCATCTGCTGCAATCGAAGTGGCGACCGCCTTCGCCCTCTTGAGTACTTCACAGCGGAAACCGGATCTCGTCACGCTCGCAAAGTTGTGCCAACGCGCTGAGAACGAATTTGTCGGGATGCAGTGCGGAATTATGGACCAGTTTGTTTCGTGCATGGGAGAGGCAGGCAAGGCTCTTCTACTCGATTGTAGAACTCTCGATTACAAGCTGTTGCCGGTCCCGCCAATTCTGCGGCTCGTCATCTGCAATACGATGGTCAAGCATGAACTAGCCGCCGGGGAATACAACGTGAGGAGGGCTCAATGTGCTGAGGGGGTTGCGGGGCTAGCTAACAAACTTCCAACGATTCGCGCGTTGCGCGACGCGAGTATCTCCGATCTGGAGAAGCACGGCGCGGATTTGCCTCCTGTGGTTTTTCGACGTTGCCGCCACGTGGTTTCCGAGAACGCTCGAGTACTTGCAGCAGCAGACGCACTCGAGCAGTCAGACTTTCAAAAGTTTGGTCAGTTGATGCGTGAATCTCATGCGAGTCTGCGCGGCGACTACGAAGTTAGCTGCTACGAGCTGGATCTAATGGTGGAGTTAGCTGATACCGTTCCTGGAGTCTACGGCGCGAGGATGACTGGAGGAGGTTTTGGTGGTTGTACCGTCAACCTTGTCCGGGCCGAAGCTGTCGATCAGTTGAAGGAAGTTGTGAGCAGCGGCTATTTCAAGGCTACAAACATCAAGCCGGACATTTACGTCTGCGAACCATCGAACGGCGCCGGCGAGGTGATTGAGGAGCCGCAAAAGTGAATCTGGATCTCACGAAGCATCCGCACCGCCGCTACAATCCGTTAACGGGAGAGTGGGTGCTCGTTTCACCTCATCGGACTGCTCGACCCTGGCAAGGCCAAATTGAAGAATCACCACCGGAATTTCTGCCTGAGTACGATCCTAATTGCTACTTGTGTCCAGGCAACGCTCGAGCGGGAGGCGTGCGCAATCCTCAATACACGAGCACCTTCGTGTTTGATAATGACTTTGCTGCGCTTGTGCCGAATACGCTGAGAGAGCGTATCAGCGAGGGAGATCTCATCGTCACT
This sequence comes from Acidobacteriota bacterium, assembly GCA_046726175.1. Lineage (GTDB taxonomy): Bacteria > Acidobacteriota > Blastocatellia > Pyrinomonadales > Pyrinomonadaceae > PSRF01. The sequence goes on along the minus strand of JBKPAC010000165.1, from coordinate 13,890 downwards.
GAAGGGGAGCCAGGAGTTTGTCGTGTCGTTTGTTTCCTACCGCGTCACGATCTGACCATATCGAGAATGAGCGTGGAGGCAATTCGCAAAGTCGTCGACGTCTGGACCGAACAGTACGTCGAGTTGGGTGGGTCGCCGGATATCAAATGGGTTCAAATTTTCGAGAACCGCGGTGCAATGATGGGCGCCAGCAATCCCCATCCGCACGGACAAATCTGGGCCAACGCAACGTTGCCTAACGAGGCTGAGAAAGAGAATCGCCAGCAACGTGAGTACGTTGATCAGCGTAACGCGTGCCTGCTCTGCGACTATCTAGCTCATGAATCTCGGTCCAACGAACGGGTTGTCTGTGAAAACTCCTCGTTTCAGGCGCTGGTTCCATTCTGGGCCATCTGGCCTTTTGAAGCGATGGTTGTCAGCAGGCGACATGTCACAGGATTCGATGAATTACTTGCACAGGAACGCGATGACCTTGCCGACATACTGAAACAGGTCACAACACGTTACGACAATCTGTTTCGGACTTCGTTTCCGTATACGATGGGTTTTCATCAGCGACCAACCGACGGGTTGCCGCATCCGGAATGGCACTTTCACGCGCACTATTATCCGCCGCTACTTCGGTCGGCAACCGTTCGCAAGTTCATGGTCGGATACGAGTTGCTTGCGACTCCGCAGCGTGATCTCACACCTGAATCTGCGGCAACGAGATTGCGCGAGCTACCGGCCAAACACTATCTGGATAAGGTGTGACTACGTTCTCCGTGTTCTCGGTGTCTCCGTGGTGAGATTCTGTCGTATTGTGAGTACCTCTAACAAACCCACTTCACTACGGAGGCACGGAGAACACGGAGATAAGAAAGAAAATCATTTGAGAGATATGCTTAAGAGACTTGGCTTGATGTGGGTTGGGATTGCCTTCTTGAACATTACCATCGCGCAGATTCAAGTCAGATCGCGCGTTCTCCAAAATCAAAACATCTATCACCAGGGCTGGATTGACCTTAACAAGAATGGACGAAAGGATATCTACGAGGACTCGTCGGTCGACATCGATAAGCGCGTCGATAACCTTCTGTCGCAAATGACGCTCAATGAGAAGACCTGTCAGACTGCGACCTTATACGGCTACAACCGCGTGCTCAAGGACGAATTACCCACACCGGAGTGGAAAAATCAAATCTGGAAAGACGGTATAGCAAATATAGATGAACACCTGAACGGTTGGGGCGCCGGGTCAAAAAGTATTTATGCCAACGACATCGCCAAGCACGTTTGGGCCATGAACGAAGTGCAGCGATTCTTCATCGAGCAAACACGGCTGGGCATTCCAGTGGATTTTACGAATGAGGGGCTGCGAGGCGTTGCTTTTACCGGCACGACGAGCTTCCCTTCGCAGGTTTCAATCGGACATACGTGGGATCGCGAGCTTGTGCGAGAGTTGGGAAGGATCACTGCCGCAGAAGCTCGTGCGCTCGGATACACGAACATCTACGCTCCGACACTCGACGTGGCGCGTGATCAACGTTGGGGACGGTTAGAGGATGTCTACGGGGAAGATCCCTTTCTGGCATCTCGTCTTGGAGTCGAGATGGTCAAAGGTCTGCAGGAAAACTACACGGTTGCAGCAACTGCGAAGCATTTTGCGGTTTATAGCGCTGCCAAAGGAGCTCGTGAAGGTCAGGCGCGAACCGATCCGCAAACTTCACCGCGCGAAGTCGAGAATATCTTCCTACCACCGTTCAAAGCCGCTATCAGGGAAGCCGGTCTGCTAGGCGTGATGAGTTCATACAATGATTTTGATGGAATACCAATTACCGGCAGCGAATACTGGTTGACGCAGCGTCTCAGAAAGGATTTCGGCTTTCGCGGCTACGTCGTGTCTGACAGCGCCGCAGTCGAGTACCTATACAACAAACACGCCGTCGCCGCGGACATGAAGGATGCAGTGAGACAATCTATCAATGCCGGATTGAACGTGAAGACAAATTTCACCAAGCCTGACGATTTCATCCTTCCTCTGCGTGAGCTAGTCAAGGAAGGAAAAGTCTCAATGGCTACGTTGGACCAGAGGGTGCGCGACGTACTGCGAGTTAAGTTCCAGATCGGACTGTTCGATCATCCTTATGTGGAAGATGCGGCGAAGGCTACAAAACTGGTGAACTCGGTCGAGCACCAACAAGTCGCGTTGCGAGCAGCGCGAGAGAGTATTGTGCTGCTCAAGAACAGCAATGCGTTGCCACTTAGCAAGCAGATAACGTCGATTGCAGTTGTCGGCCCGAACGCGGACGATGACAGCCTGACGCAATATCGTTATGGCCCATCAGCAGTGCGCGGCATCACCGTGCTTGAGGGAATCCGCAACAAACTTGGAGATAAGGTACGAATAACGTTCGCAAAAGGATGCGAAGCGACCAACGCTCATTGGCCTGAGACGGAAGTATTGCCCGAGCCTTTGACGGATAACGAACGACGAGGGATCGAAGAAGCAGTCAACGCTGCGAGAAATACAGACGTGACCGTCATCGTGTTGGGAGACTCAAGCAAGACAGTGGGCGAAACTGCCAGTCGCACAAGTCTCGATCTGCCCGGCAGGCAGGAACAATTGCTCGAGGCGGTTCATGCTACGGGAAAACCAGTCGTGTTGGTGCTATTGAACGGCAGACCGTTGAGCATCAACTGGGCCGCCAGGAATGTGCCGGCGATCTTGGAGGCTTGGTTTCCCGGTGCCCAGGCAGGCCCGGCGATCGCTGACGTACTTTTCGGTGACTACAACCCGGGCGGCAAGCTAACCATGACTTTCCCGAAGACGGTGGGCCAGATTCCCTACAACTTTCCTACGAAACCCAACGCGCAGTGGGAAGGCGAGAAGACTCGAGTCAACGGAGCTCTCTACTATTTCGGACATGGTCTCAGTTACACGACGTTCGAGTACAGCAACCTGCGAATAACGCCGCTACAGGAGAAGGTGGGAGGCAAGATCACGATTAGTGTCGACATACGAAATAGTGGCACTCGCGAAGGTGATGAGGTGGTACAGCTCTACACACGTGACCTGGTGAGCAGCGTCACAACGTATGAAAAGAACTTGCGTGGTTTTGAGCGCGTGCATTTGTTACCCGGGCAAACAAAAACCGTGACGTTCGTGTTGACTGATGCGGACCTTGCCTTATGGGATCGCAACATGCGCTTCGTTGTTGAGCCGGGTGCGTTTCGCGTCATGATCGGTTCTTCATCCGAGGACATTCGATTGAAGGGCGAATTTGAAGTGATTGCTTCATAGTGGATTTGCCGCGGAAGTATTGAATAAAGCGGTTGGATCAGGCTACTTTAGCGCAGTCCTCGAATAACCCATCCTCAATAAGGAGAAGCCCAATGAGCGACGCTGAGAAGCGACCAATAACCGCAAAGAAGCTTGCGTTAGTGATAGTTGTAGCCATTGTGATGGCGGTGGTTGTAACCCTCGTACAGACGTTGATAATGGGCCGAGCGAATATCGCAGTGACGGGTGGCGTCGTTGGTGCGATCACCGCTTTCCTTGCCACAACTCAAATCCGGAAAAAGACAAACTGATTTGGGAGTGCGGTGGCAAGCGAAGCGCGACACCGCGGTTTGGGCTGATTCGTCCAGCAGAAACGAGAGCGGTGTCGCGCTTCGCTTGCCACCGCATTCCAAAAAGCTACCTGAATTTTGCTATTGACAGCGTTAGCGGTAACGAATAGTATTCGTTACCGCTAACGAATCCGTTTTCTCGAAAGGTGGCAGCCAGCCACCCTTCGCAACGTTCGGCCCTAACGGAGCCGATTGTGAGGCTGAAGTTGATCTTGGGGAACAGTCAACTTCAGTCTCACCCAGCAACTCAGTCTGGAGTCGTGAGTCACGAGCCCGGAGTCCATTGTTTTACTGAATCAGACTCTGTACTTGTGTCTCACGACCCGCGACTGTTGACCCCCCTCCCTACCGTTTACTTCTAAGGAGCGTGTGACTGATGAACAGGAGAGATTACCTGGCTTTGATGGGTGCCGCTACGGGTGGATTTGCTGCTGCTACGTCTGGGATAGAGCTGGTGTCAGGACAAGAAACACGACCAGCCGACTCAGGAGCGCCAACGACTTCGACAATCGAGGATCGCGCTCGTCGTATGAAATGGTGGCACGAGGCAAAGTTCGGAATGTTCATCCATTGGGGCGTTTATAGTGTGCTCGGTCGGCATGAATGGGTGATGGAAAATGAAGGCATCCAGGTAAAGGAGTATGAGCCTTATGCGGATCAGTTCAAACCTAAGCCCAATGCTCCTCGTGAATTTGCACGGCTGGCACGTCGCGCCGGCATGAAGTACATGGTAATGACAACCAAGCACCATGAAGGCTTCTGTAACTTTGATTCGAAGCTGACTCAATACTGCGCCACGAAGCGCGGTCCCGGACGTGATCTGGTTCGCGAGTACGTAGATGCGGCTCGTGCTGAGGGACTGCGATTCGGTTTCTACTATTCGCTAATGGATTGGCACCATCCCGATGGCGCCAACTGCATGAAAGATGAAGCAGCTCGGCGCCGTTTCGTCGATTACATCCACGGTCAGGTTAAAGAGTTGATGACCAATTACGGAACTGTTGATGTTCTGTGGTACGACGTGCCGTGGCCGCTCGATGCAAAGGGATGGGAGTCAGTTGAGATGAATACGATGGTGCGGAAACTTCAACCCAACGTCATCATCAACAATCGTTCGAAGATTCCGGAAGACTTCGACACGCCCGAGCAGCGCATCGAAGCTTCAGCCAACCGGCCGTGGGAATCCTGCATGACGTTGAACGACAGTTGGGGCTATCACGCAGCGGATCAAAACTGGAAGAACCCGAGAACAGTCATTCGAAATCTCATTACCTGCGCGCGCGACGGCGGAAATTATCTACTGAATATCGGTCCGATGGGAGACGGGTCCATACCACCGGAGTCTGTTCAAGTGCTGTCTACAGTCGGCGATTGGCTGAGCAAGCACGGTGAAACGATCTATCAATCGGATCGCTGCCAGCCTCGTCGAGGCAACTATGTCAGCTATACGCGGAAGGGCAACACGCTTTATGCGCATGTGCATTATTGGCCTGGAGAAACCGTGGTGCTCGGGAACTTCCTAAACAAAGTAACTTCCGCTCGGTTCCACGGCAGCGATCAACCGGTGAAGTTTGATCAGGATGAATATCGGATCCGTCTGACGGGGCTTCCTAAGCATGCTCCGGAATTAGTAACGACATTTGCGCTCGAGTGCGACAGTGAACCGCGTCAGAATCATGAAGGAAAACGCGCTGAAAAAATTCGCGAGCCGAAGTACCTTTCATAACGGCTCGACTGTTGTAGCGCTCTGATTGGTTTCATTTGACATCTCTCGTTTGACAGTTCTCATTTCTCATTTTTGCGAGAGTCCAAATGACAAATGAGAACTGTCAAACGAGGATGTCAAATAAGACAATCAAACTTCCTTGCCATCAATGCCCGTCTTTTAATGCACATGGACATCATTGATAGTCACCAGCATTTTTGGCAGGTCGGGAAATTTGATTATCCGTGGATGTCCAGCGACGTTGCCGTCCTCTACCGTGACTACTTACCTGCAACACTCAAACCGATAATTGCTCGTAACGGAGTTACAAGAACAGTCCTGGTTCAGGCCAGCAACTCTCTCGCTGAAACTCGCTGGCTTCTCGGTCTAGCGAGGAGAAACCAGTTCATCGCAGGAGTAGTTGGGTGGGTTGACTTGATGGACCCCACCCTGGAATCCACTCTTCGTGAATTGACGAGCAATCCGTTGTTCAAGGGAGTGAGGCATCTCGTCGAGAGTGAATCAAACGACGACTGGTTGATTCAGGCGGCCGTACTCAAAGGATTGCAGACGCTTGCCGAGCACAGCGTCCCGTACGACGCTTTAGTGCACACGCGTCATCTCCATCGTGTACGAATCGTTGCTGAGAGCTGTCCCGGTCTGTCACTTGTGATTGACCATATGGCCAAACCTCCGATAGAGAGTGGTGCGATTAGTGAATGGGCCAGGGAACTGAAAGTGATCGCAGCGATCCCGAATGTCTATTGCAAGCTCTCAGGGCTCGTGACCGAAGCGAACCATACATCCTGGAAAGTTGCGGATCTCAGGCCTTTCGTTGAAACCGCGCTCGAGTTGTTTGGCCCGAACCGAATGATGTTTGGGAGTGACTACCCCGTTTGCCTGCTCGCGAGCTCGTACGAACGAGTGTTGGAAGTATTTCAGGAGTTATTAAAACGACTCAGCGAAGAGCAGCGTCAACGGATCTTTCGGGATAATGCTCGAGAGTTTTATCGATTGGACTGAGAGTGTTGGAAGAAAGACGGGCCGAGGATAAACGCGGATCAGAGACATGCCGAGCACCTATTTCATAACCGGAGCACAGGGTTGCATTGGCTCCTGGATTGTCAAAGCCCTTGCTGAGCGTGGTGACTCGCCTGTGGTCTTCGATCAGAGCCGCGATGCGCGCCGGCTCGCCGCGATCATGAATGCCGATGATTTGGTGCGGGTACGTTTCGAAGTGGGCGACATCACTGACGCTGCTCAAGTGCTGACTGCACTCGAACGCTCAGAAGCGCAACGTGTAATCCACCTCGCGGGCCTGCAGGTCCCAACGTGCAAAGCCGACCCAGCGAAGGGTGCGTTAGTGAACGTAGTCGGAACAATCAATTGCTTCGAAGCGGCGCGGAAAGTGAGTGCCAGAGTGGTCTACGCAAGCTCGGCCGCTGTCTACGGCCTCGAGGAAGACAGCGAACCTCTCGACGAGACGGCAGCTTGCGAGCCAACTACGCATTACGGAGTTTTCAAACGAGCAAATGAAGGAAATGCCCGTATCTTTTTCCTCGACCACGGCCTCAACAGCATTGGGTTGCGACCTCTTACGGTGTACGGCGTGAATCGTGACACAGGACTTACGAGTGATCCGACTAAAGCAATGAAAGCGGCCGTATTGCGTCGTCGGTTTCACGTTCGCTTCAGCGGTGCAACTGATTTCCAGTACGTCGCCGACACCGCTGCGGCTTTTATCGCCTGTGCCGACACCAACGAGAACGGAGCGCACGTGTTCAATCTTCACGGCGACACGATTGACGTGCAACAAATTGTTAGCTTGATCAATGGAGAGGCTGGTCAGGATCTCATTACATTTGGCGGCCCGCCGATACCGATCGCGCCGGCATTGAATGACGCGGCAATTCGAAAAGTTATTCCTGACATACCTTCAACGCCATTAACGGTCGGAGTGCGGGAAACGATGCAACGCTTTTCGGTTTTACAGCGAGAGGGCCGGCTCGATGTGAGCGATCTCGAAGCCTAAACGGAGCGGGGAGTTCAGGGACTGTGAGCACATCCCTTATTCTGGACAACAATAAGTTTGAACCCAATTTGGGCGCCACGATGCGCGCCAGCGTTCTTTGTGATGTCGGGCGTATCGAGGTTCGTGATGTGCCTCGACCATTAATCTCTCCTCACGAAGTGCTCGTGCAGATTTCAGCGGTCGGCCTTTGCGGCACTGACGCGCACATATTTGCCGGACACGCCAACTACAACACGAATGAACGCGGCCTTCCGATCCCGCTCACTGTTCAACCGCAGATCCTGGGTCATGAAATCACCGGAACAATCACCGAAGTTGGAAGCGAGACACGTGACCTGTGCGTAGGGGATCGCGTAGTCATCGACCAGGGGCTGAACTGCATCAGCAGGCGACGAACTCCTTGCGAATATTGCAGCACCGGAGATTCGCATCAATGTGAGTTCTATCGCGAGCACGGTATCACCGGCTTACCAGGAGGCCTCGCTGAGTTTATTGCTGTGCCTGCAGTCAATGCAGTTCGCATTCAATCGTCCATCAAGCCGGAAACTGCGGCTCTCGTTGAACCGCTCGGATGTGTGATTCACTCGTCGAACGTTGTGGCACGTGCCGAGACACGTTATTCGATCACAAGCACATCGGCAGCTCGTCGTGTGCGTAGTGTCCTGATATGCGGTGCGGGTCCAGCGGGTTTACTATTCACGCAGTACCTGAGAAACGTCATTGGGTATGACGGACTCCTGCTGGTAAGTGATCCTAACAAGCTGAAACGAGAATTAGCCAAAAGCTTAGGAGCTAGCGAGACTATCGATCCGACGGAGTGTGATTTGATCGATGTGGTTCGGGACTACAGCGGCGGCAAAGGAGTTCAATACCTGATCGAAGCCTCCGGAGCAGGACAAGTGGTCGGGTCAATTTCAGGCTTGATTTGCAAGCAGGCTACGGTTCTTCTTTACGGTCACGGCCACACCGGAGTGGATCTGAGCGTCTTAAATAATCTGATGTTTCGCGAACCGGTCCTCGTCACGCCCGTCGGTGCTTCAGGCGGTTTCGAGCCTGACGGGAGACCCTCGGTCTACGCGCATTCATTGCATTTGCTCGAGGACAATCGTATAGATGTCAGCTCGATGATCACACAGCGGTACGAATCGCTCGATTCGGTCGAAACCGCGTTGACTCGAGATATGTCCCGAGCAGACTACGTGAAAGGTGTTGTGATTTTCGATTTTTGATTGTTGATTTTCGATCTCCGCGACGTATCGTGCAGGAATCGCCAATCGAAAATCGACAATCGCAAATCAAAAATGCTCGTAAGTCTCTTTATCACCTGCCTCGTCGATCAACTTTGGAGCTCCGTTGGCGTAAGCACTGTCGAAGTGTTGCGTCGCGTTGGCTGTGAAGTCGAGTTTGACGACCGGCAGACTTGCTGCGGGCAACCTGCATTCAATACAGGGTACCGAGCTGAAGCGCGAACTCTTGCCGAACGATTCATTAGCCAGTTTGAAGAGAGTGATGCCGAGGCGATTGTTAGTCCTTCTGGGTCGTGCACTGCCATGGTCCATCACTTCGCGGAACTCTTCCCCGATGATCCAGATTGGCGACACCGGGCACAGGCAGTTGCTTCCCGCACCCATGAACTGAGCTCGTTCCTGGTTCGCGTAATGAAAATCGAGGATGTCGGAGCGCGGTGGGCTGGAAGAGTGACTTGGCATGACGCCTGTCATGGTTTGCGCGACCTGAACGTAAAAAGCGAGCCGCGTAGTCTGATTCGAAACGTGCGTGAAACTGAGCTCGTGGAAGTGAACAACGCCGAATCGTGTTGCGGATTCGGAGGCACGTTCTCTGTAAAATATCCTGAGATTTCTTTGGCGATTCTGGATCAAAAGATTGAAGCGATTGAAAAAGCAGACGTTCAGGCTGTGGTAGCAGGCGATGCGAGTTGTCTGATGCAGATCGGTGGTCGCCTCTCACGCAAAGGCTCGAGCGTCAAAGTAATGCATCTCGCTGAGTTGCTGGCATCGCATTGAATCACTGGGAGGCGGGCGTCTCGCCCGCCTGCCCGGTAATAGCTGTTCGAAGGAGCGGGCGAGACGCCCGCGATCCCAGTTCATGCCGCATTTAAGCTCAGAAACATTTCATGAAAATGCACGGGCGGCGCTCGGTGATACGCAATTGCGTGGAGCGCTTCGCAATGTGACGACGTTGTTCGGCGAGCGACGACTATTAGCTACAAGAACAGTCGACGACTGGGAAGGGCTGCGAACTCAGGCTCGAGCGATCAAAGACGAAGTGCTTCTACACCTCGACCAGTATCTTGAAGAGTTTGTCAGCAATGCAGAAGCGAAAGGTGCAATCGTTCATTGGGCCAGGGATGCTCACGAAGCGAACGAAATCATCTGTGACCTCGCCCAAGAACGGCAAGCGACGGTAATCGTCAAAAGCAAGAGCATGACCACAGAAGAAACTCATCTGAACGATTCACTTGAGTCAGAAGGGTTACAGGTGGTGGAGACTGATCTCGGCGAGTACATCATCCAACTTGCGCACGAGGTCCCGTCGCACATCATTGCTCCGGCAATTCACAAAACAAAGAAGCAGATCGCGGAACTCTTCACGGCCGAGTTGGGAATTCAACCAACTGATGACGTTGCCAAGTTGACGAGTACAGCGCGGACTATTCTTCGCGATCGGTTTGCTGCGGCCGATGTTGGCGTTAGTGGCGTCAACTTCGGAATCGCAGAAACCGGTTCGATCCTAATCGTCGAGAATGAAGGAAACATTCGATTAACCACGAGCTTGCCAAAGACGCATATTGCCGTCATGGGGATCGAAAAGGTGTTGCCTCGCTTCGCCGACATCGACGTTTTTCTCAAGTTGTTGCCGCGGTCAGGAACAGGTCAACGTCTAACGACATATCAATCTTTAATCACAGGCACAAAAAAGAAACCTGAAGATGAAGGCCCAAACGAGGTGCACATTGTCCTGATGGACAACGGACGTTCACGGATGTTGGGCCATCCTGTCACCAGACAGTCGCTTGCTTGCATCAGATGCGGCGCTTGTCTTAACGCATGTCCCGTTTACCAGCAGATTGGTGGTCATGCATACGGATCTGTCTATCCCGGTCCGATTGGTGCAGTCATCACACCGCAACTCTCGGGGTTGAGCAAAACGTCTCAGCTGCCATACGCATCGAGTCTTTGTGGCGCGTGTCGCGAAGTCTGCCCGGTGAAGATTGATATTCCCCAATTGCTTTTGCACCTGCGCGCCGAAATCACCGAGGGCCCGCAGATCGGTGAGGTAACGAGGAAACGATCAGCTAGCGAACGTTTCGCGTTTCGTCTTTTTGTGATCATGATGACCCGACCATGGCTCTATCGCTTGAGTTCAAAGTTGGGCCGGCTCTTTCAACGATCTCTCGTGCGTGACGGAAGGATCGGAAGAATCAGCGGGGGAATGGCTCGGTTTGCTCAGCCGCTAGGAGCATGGACCTCGGGCCGTGACTTGCGACCACTCGAAGGAAGAAGTTTTCGTGAACTGTGGCAAAGCGAACTCGCTGGGAAACGATAAATGAACAGGCTCGAACGAAACACTGAGGCTCGTCGAACGATACTGCAGTCTATTCGCGATCATTTGGCGGCGAGCCGCCCGCACGACGCGATTCATCGGGAGGTCAAGGAGGCGACTGATCGGCTTCATCATCAGGGAACCAACATCACAGTTTCGTTGAAAGCTAATCGAAACGGCTCACTTGTCGAGCAGTTCAGGGAGAATCTCAACAGCGTCGACGGGCACTGTGTGATCGCCGCAGGCGAGACGGACGTGGTAGCGTCGCTCAAGCAAATCGTGACTAGTTTGAAGGGCACGCCCTTGCATCCTCGTCGCGTAGCTGTGTCCGACGACGCTGTGGTCCAGCGTTTCGTCAGGCAGATCGAATCGGAAGTTGAGGAGATCGCCGTCACACCTGATGCCAGCGCATTGTTCGCTTACGACTTGGGTGTGAGCAGCGCTCAATTTGCAATTGCTGAAACAGGAACGTTGGTACTCCAATCCACTTGTGAGCGTCATCGGCTTGTCTCGTTGCTGCCTCCCGTTCATATTGCGATCGTAGATTCTGATAGGCTTTGCGAAACGCTTGGCGAAGCGCTGTCGTTGCTGAGGTCTGGTGGGAGTGACCTCAGTCCGGCAATTACGTTCGTAACCGGACCATCACGCACAGCCGATATCGAGCTGACCCTGGCGATTGGAGTTCATGGACCACAAAAGTTGTTCGTTATCATAAACACGGGTCCGAAGTCCGCAGATCATTGAGTTCTCTTAACAATCCAAAAACAAAGGATCTCTTCCCCATTTTGAAAACATGAGAATCGTAACTTTCATTGCGAACAGACCGAGTACTGATTCATCGAAGCCTCGAGTCGGGGCCTTGTTAGGTAGTGACTACGTTTTTGATTTCCACAGTGCTGTGTCGCGACACGTTGATAGCGTCGGCGAGCGTTTGGAGTATCCAACCACCTACATGAGCTGGTTCGATCTCGATGGCCGGCTCTTTCAACAAGCTAAGGGGCTTTACGAACAGCTGACTGAAGCAGAACAGAGCCTCGGCGGGGCATCACTTGAAACCGGATTAATACCTCGTTCGCAGGCACGGCTGCTTGCTCCGGTACCGCGTCCCGGAAAATTGATCTGCATCGGTCTTAACTATCGCGACCATGCGGAGGAAAGCAAGATGAAGATTCCCGAAACGCCCGTGGTCTTTTCAAAGTTCACAACCTCAGTCATTGCTCCGGGCGAGCCTGTAGTCCTGCCAACAACAAGTCATCAGGTTGATTATGAAGCGGAGCTGGCTGTCGTAATTGGCAGACGAACAAAAGGTATTAAGGCCGAGAAGGCCTTGGACTATGTACTTGGCTACACGATTGTGAACGATGTGAGCGCTCGTGATTTTCAATTTGCTGATGGGCAGTGGCAGCGAGGTAAGTCGTGCGACACCTTCTGTCCCATGGGCCCGGCCATAGTCACTACGGATGATGTTCCAGATCCGCACAAGCTCTCGATCAAGCTGCAACTCAATGATCAGACGATGCAGGACTCGAATACAGATCAGCTTATTTTCGGAGTGCCGCAGCTGATTGAGTTCCTTTCAGAGACGATCACGTTGGAGCCTGGCGACGTTATTGCTACGGGCACGCCGGCAGGTGTCGGCTTTGCGCGCAAGCCGCCGGTGTTTTTGAAAGCCGGAGATGTGATGCAGGTAGAAATCGAAAAGCTTTGTGCTCTCCGCAGCCCGGTGATTGGTCCTGAGGAGAGGTCCGATAAAGTCGCTTCGACAAACCTTTAAAACAGGAAGATACGGATGAAGAAAACTGTCTTGCTCGTTCTTGCGGCGAGCCTGCTTGCTACATTGAGCTGTAATCGACCTGGTAACTCCACTCAATCAGGGAAAAACAGATTTACGATCGCTGTTATTCCCAAAGGCACAACGCACGAGTTTTGGAAGAGCATTCATGCCGGGAGTATCAAGGCCGCTCGAGAGCTCTCGGCCGCAGGCACCGACATCGAAGTAATTTGGAAAGGTCCATTGCGCGAGGATGATCGCGAACAGCAGATCCAGGTCGTTGAAGGTTTCACAACGCAGGGAGTGAGCGGGATTGTACTGGCGCCGCTCGATAACCGCGCGCTGGTTCGTCCGGTTGAAGAGGCAAAGCGCGCTGGAGTTCCGACGGTGATAATTGATTCCGGACTCGAATCGCAGGCGTTGATCAGCTTCGTCGCGACGGACAACCGAAAGGGCGGAATGCTGGCCGCGGATCGAATGGGCCAGCTGCTGAATGGAAAAGGCAAGGTTTTAATGTTGCGTTATCAGGAGGGTTCGGCGAGCACTCAGGATCGCGAGGACGGTTTTGTCGAACAGCTCAAGAAGAATTTCCCCGGAATAGAATTGATTTCCGGTGATCAATACGCCGGAGCCACCCGAGACACAGCCAAACGCGCGTCTGAAAACTTGCTCAGCAAATACGCTGATGTGGTCCAGGGAATCTTCACTCCAAACGAATCATCTACTGCTGGGATGTTGCTGGCACTCCAGGACATCGGCAAAGCGGGCAAGGTTTCGTTTGTGGGCTTTGATGCGAGTCAGCCTTTCATTGACGCGATGAACAACAATCAACTGCATGGAATCGTCGTGCAGAATCCGTTCAGTATGGGTTATCTCGGAGTGCGCACGATGGTTGAGCACTTACAGGGAAAAGCCGTACAGCCGCGAATTGATACCGGTGTGACGATCGTGACGAAGGAAAACCTTCAGTCAGCTGAGGTCCAGACGTTATTGCATCCCCCGCTCGATCAGTATTTGAAGTAACTATAAGTTTCATGATTTCGCGTTATCCAGAAATCGGAAATCGAAAATTCCTGTGGTCGCTGAAGTAAAACAACATCGCCAGTTCATCAGTTCCGCGTTTCTGCAGATCTGGTTGAATCGTTTGGGGCCGGTGCTGGGGCTCGTGCTTGTCATTGTGATCTTCTCGATTCTCATGGAGACGCC
>JBKPAC010000164.1:0-13570 GCA_046726175.1 Acidobacteriota bacterium | reverse complement strand
GTGAGATTGCTCTGATTGCTCCCGTCAGCATTCATCAGATAGATCTCGTCATTTCCATCTCGGTTGCTGACGAATGCGATCTGCGTACCCGTAGTATTCCAGACTGGAGTTATTTCACCGGCAGTTGTGTTTGTGAGTCGGGTCTGGCCCGTGCCGTCACTATTCATCACGTAGATTTCTGCATTGCCGTCGCGGGTACTCACGAACGCCAAGCGCGAGCCGTCGGGAGACCACGCCGGGCTGTGATCTTCTCCTGGGTTCTCAGTCAAACGCACTTGATTGCCGCCATTAGTGTCCATCACGTAGATCTCGAAATTCCCATCTCGATCGCTTGCAAACGTGAGCTTGCCAATCGGGTTTCCGGCCTCGGCCATTGCTGGAGGCTTCTGATTGATTCGAGATTTCGACTTAGCGTGCGGCGGGGATACAAAATTAAGAGGCAGGAGTGAAAACAGCGTAACCCAGCTCATCATGCGTGCGAGAGCCGCAACAATTGAGCTCTTCATTTCCTGTTCCCTCTGATGCACTTTATGCGGTTAAGGCAAGACTCATCTTGAGCCAGAGTAGATTCGAATTGATGGCCGAAAATAGTTTAGGTCTGGAACGGAGTCAAGAAGTTTCCGGATCTGATCCTCGGTAATCTGCGCCTCTTGTCTTACGTAGCGAGCCTCAACTTACCAAGATCAGAATCATCTTGACTGACTATCGTTTAGTGATAAATTGAATGGGCCTTTAAGTCTGACGTTCCTTAGTCTGACGGTCCTGACAACTGCTTAAGATCCGATGAACAACGAGGGTAGTCGAGTCTTTCTGCGCGTCTTACTGGCTGCCTCGGTCATATTCTCCTTAATCATCCTTCCTGGTTTTATCAGCAGCTCTGCTCAATCCACTCGTCCCGTTCTATTCAGCGAAGCAGAATCAACGCGAGCGATCGCAATTGACTCCGTCACAAGTAAACGCGAACCATTCACGACTGTCCCCGACGTCGCATTTGCTTCAGATAACGTCACGCGCCTGATGCTTTTTGCAGGAAACCTGCGTCTTGCTACCGGTGAGACGTTCGCAGCCGTCACAGCTGACGCCGAGGATGAATCACATAACATTCATCTGTTAAGTGTCGAGCACGTTGGTCCGGTTCCGGATCAAAGCTGGGCCACGGCGGTAATCCTGAAGCTGCCTGTGGACATCGGCGACGTCGGTGATGTGCTCGTTCGTATCTACTATCGCGGCATCGCCAGCAATCGGGTTCGCGTAGGGATCGGGCACATCGGCGGTGGGCCACCGGACGATCCTGGAGCAGTTCCTACGCCTGGTCCCATCGGCGTTGAGTTTCCCGGTAATCCCATCACGGCAGGCACGCTGACTCCCGATGAAGTTCGCACCATCATCGCGCAAGCCGTCTCGGCGGCAGTTGCGCTTAACAAACCTGTTACTGTCGCTGTCACTGACACGGAAGGAAATCCGTTAGGTGTGTTTCGCATGACGGGTGCCCCGACGAATGTTCAGATTCGAGGGGGTGGACCACTACAAACTCCAGATCCGATCACCGGTCTTGTTCCTGTCGGTCTGGAAGGAACGAGATTGCTCTCGCGGTTTGCGGCAGTGTCAAAGGCGGGATCGGCGGCATTGTTCAGCACCAGAGGAAATGCATTCACTTCGAGAACAGCCGGCTTCATCATTCAGCAGCATTTCCCGCCGGGAGTTGACTTTCGCGCCGGCGGACCCCTTTTCGGAGTTCAATACTCGTCGCTTCCCTGCTCTGACATAAAGATCCCGGGTTTGCCTTTGGGAATTAGTGCGGATCCGGGTGGGATGCCCATCTACAAAAACGGCATCGCTCAAGGTGGTGTCGGAATCGAGGGCGATGGCGTCTACGGAATTGATCGTGATCCATCCGACTTCGACCTTCCTTTCGAAGAGATAATCGCTTTATCCGCGGTACGAGGGTTCGAGCCACCCCAGCTGATTCGTGGCGACAACATTCTCGTCGACGGAATTCGCTTGCCATTCACTAATGCAGCGGAGGTGTTGCGGCCGCCAACGATTCCCTTTGCCAGCCTGCCCGGGGGTGTCGATCCGTTGTTTCCGATCGTAGGCGCTCAACCTTCGGCATTCACAACAGTGACCGTTGGCGGCATCCTCGGCGAATCAGATCCACGCTTTTTTCCATTCATCGCAGGCCCTTCCGGTGGACTGACTGCTGCCGACGTCAATCAGATCATTTCGCAGGCGGCGCAGCAGGCAAACATAACTCGAGCAGCGATTCGTCAGCCGCTTGGAAGTAATGCGCGTGTCAGCATCGCCGTCGTAGATACAGAAGGCCGCGTACTCGGGTTGTTTCGCCAGCAGGATGCGCCGGTGTTTGGTTTTGATGTATCGGTGCAGAAAGCCCGAGCCTCAGTGTTCTTTACAAGATCGGATGCAGCTGCAGTTTTGAGAAGTGCCGGCTTCGGATCGTATGTAGATCGAGCAGCGGCTGATGGTTTGCGATTGGATGGTTCGATAGCCTTCTCGGATCGCGCGATTGGTTTCCTGCACCGGCCTTTCTTTCCTGACGGCATCAACGAAACTAACGCTGGTCCATTTAGCCGGCCGATCAACGAATGGAGCGTCTTCAACGTCGGTCTCGAGCTCGACATCATAAAAACTAATTTCCAGGCAGCAATCATCGGAGCGGCCGTTCCCTGCACTTCAATCTCGACATTGCCGAACGGTTTGCAAATCTTTCCCGGCAGCGTGCCGCTGTACAAGAACAACGTCCTGGTGGGCGCGATCGGAGTCAGTGGTGATGGCGTGGATCAGGACGACATAATCAGCGCGGCAGGAGCGAACGGGTTTTCGCCGCCGCCGGCTATTCGTTCCGACCAGGTGTTTGTACGCGGCGTGCGGCTGCCGTTTTTAAAGTTTCCGCGTAGCCCGAATCTATAAACTAAACAGATGATGCTTCGTCACTCGACGTCCGTTCTGCTTCTTTTCGTAATCGCGTTAATTTGCATCGCTCAAACTCCAACGACACCGGCTGCCGGTCGCGGTGTGCTGCGACTACGTGTCCGTGTGAAAGTTGGCGACACTACCAAGGGTCTTGCCCGCAAACGGTTTTTTCTGATCAAGGGATCGGCAGAACAGAACAAGACTGCACTTGAGGCCATCGATCGTCAGCCACTTGTGTCACGTGATTGTTTCTACAAGCAGAACGGTGCGAGCGAGGCTTTAATAAGATGGCTTAGGCAGAACGACTGCGAGTCAGTCTACTGCCGGGAGATCGATCCTGAAGATCTCGAAGGTCCGAATGCCGTTCCGGAGTTTCAAACAGCGCTTACTGCAGGCGAAAAAGAGTTTGGCAATCGTGACCTGGCGCGAAAATGGCTCACCGTAAATCTACCCGAACGCCTTCGCGATGGATTCTTTCGAAACCGCCAGAAAGAGCTGCGAGAACTGCTCGAGCGGGCTCAGGCAAGTTCGGGAGCAGCAATCATGTCCGTCATGGGAGACAGGAACGGCACTGCTTACTTCACCG
Organism: Acidobacteriota bacterium; assembly: GCA_046726175.1. GTDB lineage: Bacteria > Acidobacteriota > Blastocatellia > Pyrinomonadales > Pyrinomonadaceae > PSRF01. The sequence continues at coordinate 10,053 of JBKPAC010000164.1, read as the reverse complement.
ATCTCGAGCCCGGTGCATACGTCGTGTCGAGCATTCTGCCGGTGGAGATCGGAAATACGGGTGTCACATGGAATTGCGCAATTCAGGTGAAACCAGGCGATCTTGCTACTGAGAAACCGTACCTCATCTCCAACCGGCCGGATCGAAATGTGAAATGCGTAGGTGTGGAAAGACCACTGCCGGTGTGTGAGGCGACTCGCTGATGCAGAGGTCATTAACACTATGCGTGGTCTTGTTCTGTGTGCTGCTTCTCATATCGGGCGCTGTTCTCGGGCAGCGGCGCGGCACGCGTAGGCCCGCGACAGAAAGACCACGCTCAATCGACTACTCGAAATTCTCGCACGCTACGGCAAAGCACCGCGACACGTGCGCTACGTGCCACAACATTCCAACCAACAACTGGAAGGAAGCGAGCGCCTTTCCTGATGTCGCTGATTATCCGGACCACGATGCGTGTGTCCGCTGCCATCGCTCTCAATTCTTCAAAGGCGCGCGTCCAGTCATCTGTACGGTCTGCCACACCAACGTTTCTCCGCGTGACGACGGGCGATTTGCGTTTGCCAAGCCCGGGGTAAGCAGCCAATTCTCGATCGAGTTTCCTCACGATAAACATCAGGATGTCATTGCCCGCTTCCTGGCGCCGCGACGGACCGAGGAGTTTCGTTTTGTGCGCGTCTCGTCCTTCTCACTAGCCGCAGACGATAAAACGAAGAACTACAACAACTGCACGATCTGTCATGTAACGCGACCCGGTGTACCGGCGACCCCAGCGAAGGGATGGCTCGATAACTTCGTTCCTTTTCCGGCGACATTCAAATCCTCGCCCGGCGGTCACGCAGCTTGCTTTAACTGCCATTGGAAATCACAGCCGCCAGTCAATAACAAGTGTGAAGGCTGTCATCGACTTGCTGAAACACCCACTGCGTTAGTTGATCCTCCAAAGCGAATCTCAATGAAGTTTCGTCATGAGCGTGAGCAGCACATTGCGGAGTGCACTACCTGCCATATCAACATTACGAAGGCCGCAAGCCTTAGAGGTTTGAAACCGGATGTTCCAATCACCTCGTGTTCTGAGTGCCACAACAAGGAAGGACTCAGGACTGACGTAACGAAGGAATTGGAAGCGTTAGACAAGAACCGCGATTTCGTGTGTACCTACTGTCACACTTCGGACGTTGGCCGGTTGGATCCGCCGGCTAGTCACTACTTGATCGCTGGACGCGAGCCTCTGAAACGGAAGGATCTGAAGTGACCGTGAAGCCGAACCGACCAAGTCACTTCCTGATCGGCATCATCGTGCTCGTTCTCACAGCGTGGAGTGTCAAAACGGCGAGTTCGCTCTCTGCTAAAGGAGTTGAAGCGTCTGCACCGGCGCAAAGCTCAGAACTTGATTATTCGAAGTTCCTTCACACCAGCCAGCGCCACACCTCACTCGCCTGCAATTCCTGCCACGAGCGCACGCAGGACAACTCTCCTACGCCCAGGTTTCCCGGACACAAGGCGTGCAACAACTGCCACCTGGCGCAGTTTGTAACTCCAGCAGTGCCGATGTGCATGATCTGTCACACTGAAACCAAGAGCTCGCGCCCACCGTTGCGGGACTTTCCGACGGCCTTCAAAGAGAATTTCAACGTCAAATTCGATCATTCACAGCACATGAAAGGGTCGGCACGTCCACAGAATGGTTGTTCGGGTTGTCACCGGCCGATGACTCGGGGCGTCGCACTCTCAATTCCAGCTAACCTTGCTGCTCATTCAGGGTGCTATGCTTGTCACACTCCGAGTAGCACCTCATCGTCAGGACGTGAAATCGCCTCGTGCGGTGTATGTCACGATCAAAAAGCGTATTCGCCGACATCCACGAATGCCAGATCATTTCGCTACGCTTTTTCGCACGCGAAACATGGCCCACCTCAAAGATTGGAGTGCGCTGCCTGCCACAATCTAAGTGCGGGCGCGCCTCAATCGCGTCAGGTTAGCTCGCCGGCCCCTGCTGAACATTTTCCATCTGGCCGCGGAATGAATTGTTCAAGTTGTCATAACGGAAAACGAAGTTTCGGAGGCGATCTGGATTTCAAGAGCTGTCGTCGCTGTCATTCGGCGAGTACATTCAAGATGCCGACTTGAAAATCTGGGCCGCGGATTTACGCGGATAAAACGCTGATCAGAATGAGAACTAGGAACAAGTTGAAAGTCCAAGTGAAAGGACGAGGCGTTTCTTCTTACCGCGTTCGATCTTTATCCGCGTCTATCCGCTTTAATCCGCGGCCCCTTTTCCTCTTACAGATTCGTTGACACACTTACGGCAGCTACTTAAGATGATTGCGCACTTTAGACTCTCTTCCCGGATGAAAGAGCACTCCCCAAGGAACCGGATCACCGACTACTTCTTCACGGTTTAAGAGGAAAAAATATGAAACTGCTATTGGTGCTGGTTTTGGCTTTTGCTTGTGTAACTGTGGTCCTATCAGAAAGGTCCGCCGCTAACTCGCTGCAGGATATACCTAAAGAGAGCAAGACTCAGCCTAAGCAGGTGGTCCTGGGCAAGGACAGCCAGTCGGATAAATACGGCGAGGTTCCATTCGATCACGTAACGCACTCGACGAAGAACTACAATCCAGAAGGGACAGCAGTTCTCGCCTGCACGGAGTGCCACCACACAGACCAACCTGCTTCGGCGCTGAAGCCTCCGTTGAAGACCTCTGAACGTGATGTGGTTTTAACTGCAGCTCTGTTAGAGGCGGCTGATTCAAAGCCTGTGAAGTCGTGTCGTGCGTGCCACCTGCAGTCGGGAGACGACAGCGGGACGATTCCAACGGTCACTTATCCTGGCAAAACAACTCCGACCAAGCTAACAAATGAGGTTGCGTACCACCAGAACTGCAATCTCTGTCATGACAAAGCCATCGCAGCTCGCCCCGCTCTTAAGGGAAAAGTACCGGGATCGAACGATTGTTTGCCGTGCCATAAACCCGCTGGCTAGAAATTACGGATTGTGGATTGCGGATTGCGAATTGCGAATTTTTCGATCGCGATGATCCGCAATCCGCAATTCTACCTCGCAGCTAGCAGTTCCTGGCCCCACCTTCTCTTATCCTTCACGTGTTGCACGTGACATGACGTGCAGTTTGGTTTGTCCCGACCGATGACTTGCTGGTTTGTTTTCGTGTCCACCAACCCATTATGACAAACGCCACACGTCGTGCGCGGCGTTTCGCGATCAATCACATCGAATGTCTTGTGACAACTCGAGCAGGACAATTGCCCCTGAGCATTACCAGTAAGCGGCGAAACCACCTTCACGCGCAGCACATGAATTCCGTGAAACTGCTTGCTGTGCCATTGTTCGTCGTTCTCAGTGGGAAGTCGTTGGATCGGGATCTGCTTCAACGCCCAATCACCGTCTGAAAGTCCCTGCCACAACCATTTACCGTCAGCCACCGGATATCCAAACGTTCCCTGGTGCGGCGTAGATACGCGGCGACCGTTGTAAACAATCTTGTTAGCATCGTTGTGGCATTCCGTGCATGACAGCAGACCTCCAGTCGCTGCTTTGAAATCTACACCGCGATGCTCTGCATGACAGGTTGCGCAACCAATTCCGGCATCTTCGTGAGGCTTAATAACTGTGGCGGCGAAGGCATCGGTGTTGTGGCAAGCAGCACAATTCGCATCCATGCTCCCTTTGAATGAATGGCACGACGTGCAAGATCCTACATTCGGTTGTTTTGCGATCGCCGGGACCATTGCCATCTGCGAACTCGCGTGCACACTCGCAATTGGTCCGGGAGCATAGGCGCTCGTGTACCAATACGCAGCCGCGACTGAGCCGAGGCCTACGATTACTGCTCCCCAGATAAAGATCGACACGGGCCATGATCTTCCGAGGTCAGTTGTGGGCGTCCAGTTGAATTGAGCTTTACCTGCACGACGGCGTCCACGTGGAAACAGCGGAGAGTGGCGCATCATCTTTCCGGCTTCACGAATGCGCTTGTCCCAGAAGATGTCCAGTGCTTTGTTTGCCGGCAAAGGAGCAGCTCTTGGCTTTACCACCCGTTTACCGGCAGCCGCTGCTTGTCGTTCTTCGAGCTTTGTCGTGGTCAGACTGGCACTGCTGGCATCGATATTCTCGAAGGTCGCGCCGATTTGCAGTGACACTTTGATTATTAGCGCATCTTCCGTTTCATCGATCTCGAGAACGAAAGGCGCAACTTCCAAAACGTCCCCGGCAGCTAGGGCTTCGATCTCTTCCAGCTGCTTGCCGTTCAGTTTTACAGGATTAGTTCTCCTCAGTGGGAACACGTAATAATCATTGTCAATCTTTCGTATTCCTGCCTGCGCGCGCGAGACGAAAGGGTGATTCAGCAAAAGCTCGCACTCCTTGAGCCTGCCGATCAGCACGCCTTCCGAGAAGAGAGTGACTGGATCCTGGAGAAGATCCTCGCGACTAATGATGTATTTGTCCTTCTGCTCCATCAGTTGTTAACTGTGAAAAGAATGGCCTGGATGATGTGCACTACCATCAGAGCCAGCATGAGGGCAGTTGAGACCACGTGAAGCGGAATCCATTGCTTCAGGATCTGGTGAAGAGATATCAACGCATCGACTCGGCGAAGCGTAACCGCCGTCTCGACAGCCTTCAGTAGGAGTTCGCGTTCATCGTGCGTAACCATCCTGGACAAGCGGTCCTTGAACTCCTGTCGGGCGTCGGCATGTAAAGTTTTTAGTGGTTCACGCTTGAACACCTGGCGCAGCAGAAATCCTGCGGTAAGAAAGCGTTTCATCACCTTGTCCTCGATTTCATCACGAAGCCAGCCTTCACTTTTGTTGACTACTTCGCTCAGCTCGTTTTTCAACTCGTCGCGACGCGCGATCAGATCCTCAATAAGCAGCGGCTCACCTTCAATACTCGTCATGATTCGCGGTGCGACCACATACGCAATCACGCCGAGAATGCCCGAGAAGATCACAACGTCGAAAGCCAGGTATAGAAGAGTCGTAATCCAGCCACCGGAACGAATGCCCGAATGCAGCAGCACTACGATTCCTGCCATCAAGCCTAGATACACGTGTGCCAGGAGCCAATAACGAAGTGCGCCAGCGCGTCGCCGGTAGATCTGTTTACGAAACGGATACGTCATGACCGCTGCGATACTGACCAGACCCACGAGGCCTGTCAGCCAGCGCATAGTGATCCAACTACCAAATATGACTCGGTCAAATCCATATTTGGCCAATCCCAAAACAGTTGCGACGGTTGCTAATGCGACGAGAATCAAACCTGCGGTGTGCCAGGTCCGCGCAAGTGGATCACTCTTATGAATGTTTCTGCCGATCGCGTGAGTCTCGTCACGAAAAACGAGTCCCTGTGTATTTCCGACCTCAGCGAAGTATTCGATTGGATTGACACGAACGAGCGCCCCGGTAGGACAGTTCTCCTCGCACGAGTAAGCCTTGCGTTGAGAACCGGGTGGGTTGAGTGGGGTTTGTTCGCAAAGATTGCACTTGATGGCTATGACATCGTCCGACTTACCCGCGTCGGCAGCTGTGGGAGTGCTGAAACCCAGAACGCTTTTCAGTTTTGAAAAAAAGCTCGACGGTGCTTGCGGCAACCCGTCACGTGGAACCATCGAGATCGCGTCGTACGGACATTGAGTCGCGCAGTCGAAGCAACCGATGCAGGATCCAGGATCAATGTCGACATGGCCCAGTGGATCACGAAATATCGCACCAGTGGGACAACCCGTGAGGCATTCCGGATCTTTGCAGTGCATGCAGACCTGAGGTATCAGCACGTGCTGCGTTTTTGATGATCCAATTGAAGTTGGGCGCGCGATGTTGATCCCGCGACGAAGTAATCGCGATTGGCCGTGGATCTTGTGACAGGCCAGCGAACAGTTGCCGCAACGGACGCAAAGATCCATGTCCATCACGAGCAGGTTTGCGCCATCGACGATTCCAGTGGCAATCTCCTGTTCCGACGAACTCATCGCGCGAAGATCCTCAACAGCTTCAATTGTCGCAGGCGGAGCGTCGTCGACGGTCGAGAAGCGCGAAAATGCAGCGACGACAATGTTGCGGAGTTCAGGCCGGAGATTCAGCTCAGACAGAGGGATTTCGAGCACCTCGCTGCGCGCCATCAACGTTGCTGTGTATTTCCAGTTCTGAGGTCCAGTTGCGCCTTCAAGTCCCAGAGCATTCCCCGCCCCGAGAAAATCGACACCGATCGTCTCGCCAACTCCCATGACAGTATCGGTGGCAGCAGCATCGAACGGAATCCCTCGGGTTCGGCGAACCCAACCGGTCTTAATCAGGATAATTTTGTCAATCGGACGTTTTTCGACACACAGCACATGATGTTTGCCGTACACCATGTACTGGCCGATCTGTCGCAGCTGCTCGACAATGTCTTTGCTTAATGGGTCTCTGAGATCGGCTAGGAGCCGGCCAAAACCGTGCGTCCGGTAAGTGTCATCAATTGCCTGGCCGAACCTTGGTAGCTTTCTGAGGAGTCGCAGCGCGGGGCGTGTTAACTCGAGAACGATGGCCTGACCATCCGCAGGTACCTTCACTGTAGCGTTGCGCTCGACACCCGCGAGCACGGCCATCTCACCGAATACCGACCCCGGCGGCAGCTGACCTATCTTTTGCTGCTGCCCCGGGGCGTCGTACACGAGCACGTCGAGCACACCTTCTACCGCAACGTAGAAGGTGTTTCCGCCCCACTCGCCCTGCCGCATGATCTCTTCACCAGGATCGTAGGCGAGCAGGCGCACGTATGGGCCAACTTGCTTGCCATTTCCGTAGTCGCGACCTTCGAGGATTACCTCGACATCGCTGGCATACCTGGCCTTGCCATTTTGTTCTTCGAAAAGTTCAGCAGTGATTTCGAGCTTTCGGACGGCATCTATAACGCGCTGTTTCTCCGTGATTTCGCGCGGCATGAGAGTTTTATACTACGTTACAGTTTAATTTCAAATAACGATCTTTAAGTGCTTGACCGACCTTGTGAACTACGTTAAAAACAACTCATGTACTTCTCGCTTTCATCCAACCTACGCGTCATTAAGGAGATCGGTTAACACATTCATCAATGGTAGCGGAATCAATTCACTCCCTCTCCCTCGAACAGCAAGTCGGACAGTTTTTCTTCATTGGTCTTCCCGGCACGGAACTCGACGCCGACACCCGAGCACTCATAAGAGAAACTCAACCAGGCGGAATCATCATCTTCGGCCGGAACGTAGCTGCCCCTGAGCAACTGCGAAGTTTGCTGGATGGTACTCGTGAGATGCTTCCAGTTGACCCGCTGTTCGGAATCGACCAGGAAGGTGGCCTGGTCGACAGGCTGAGGCGCATCTTCACTCCGATGCCGGCCGCGCGAAAGATTCGCGAGCATGGTGATCTGGCCGCGGCACGTGCGCTCGGAAGAATTACCGGCGAAGTATTGCGAATCCTGGGGTTCAACATCAATTTTGCCCCGGTGATGTCGATAATGACCGAAGATCGCGACCTGCTTTCAAACGGTCTTTACTCACGCTCTTTTGGACGCTCACCGGGGGAAGTTCTGGGTTACACCACCGTGTATATGCGTGGTTTGCAACGCGCCGGATGCATCGGCTGCCTAAAGCACTTTCCGGGTATCGGCGCCGGCGAGGTGGATTCACACGAGTCAATGCCGGTTGTGAGTCTTACTCACGACGATCTGATTGCTCAGGATCTCGCTCCATATATCGAGCTTTTTCAACGTCAGGACGATCGCGTTCGATGTGTCATGATAAGTCACGGCGGCTTCCCGAACATCGATATCCACAAAGGCGTGACGGGTGGTCTGCTCGAGCCGGCTTCGCTCAACTACAACATCGTCACAACGCTGCTGCGTGAAGAGCTGGGATACCAGCATCTGGTCGTGACGGACGATCTAGAGATGGGGGCGATCTCTCGTCATTGTGAAATTGAAGATGCCGTCGTACGCGCATTCAAGGCAGGTGAAGACATGCTCTTGATCTGCGCGCATCCTGAGATAATTCGCCGGGGATATAACGCTCTGTTGAATGCGATACGTGACGGCGAGATACCGAAAGAACGTATTGGTAATTCCCTCGAACGAATCGCGAAAACTAAATCGATCGTTGAGCCACGATTGCCATTCGATCTCGACCGCTTCAAAGCACTGTCAAAAGAGGTTGAGGAACTAAATGCGAAATTGAAGTACACCTATGGAGGTTCTGTTAAATGAGGACGAGCGTGACCTCTCGGCTCATCTGGTTTCTCATTCTTTTGTTGGTGCTGGTGCCTGCAGGCTGCCGTCGCAAGAGCGGCTCGTTTGTGATTGCGCTTGGTGACAACATTCGCACGATTGATCCAATCGGATCGCCATCGGTCGATGCGGCGAGCGAACGTGTTCGGACTTTGATGTTTAACTCGCTGGTAAAGAAGAATGAGAAGTTTGACTACGTCGGCGAGCTTGCTGCCGATCCGATTCAGAGATCGAGCGACGGTCTTAGCTACACATTTACTCTTCGGGACGGTGTGAAATTTCATGACGGCCGACCCCTGACGTCGGCTGACGTGAAGTACACACTCGACCTCGTCTTCTCAAGTAGCTTTGCAAAGTCCGCGAGTTTTTACGAGGGTGCGGGCGCAGATAAGAAGAGCTATATCAAGAGCGTCGAGACGCCGGATCCGAAGACCGTCGTGGTCACTATTACCAAGCCGTGGGTGGGCTTGCTGTCGAACCTTGTGCCCGTAGCGATCATTCCAAAAGATAGCTACGAATCACAGAAACAGCATCCATTGGGTTCTGGCCCGTTCAAGTTCATCAGCTACGACAGCTCGCAGCAGGTGCTGGATCTCGAAGCATCCCAGGAATATTGGGAAGGACCGGCGAAGATACAGAAGCTGCGGGTACGCGTCATCGCAGACACAAATGCGTTGCAGGCGGAGCTTCGATCAGGCCGAGTCGATATCGCGCCACTACCAACAAGCCTGTCGCCTGATGCGATCAAATTGCTAGGCCAGGATCCGATTCTGCAGGTGCAACAGTTCACTGGATCGAACGTCAATCTTCTGACATTCAACACCAGCCAGCCTCCGCTCAACGATGTGCGTGTGCGGCAGGCGATTGCATACGCAATCAATCGCGAAAGCATGATCAATGATTTGCTGCTTGGTCAAGCCAAACTTGCGCATTCGATCTTGCCGGAAGACTCGTGGGCTTACACGACTGGTCAGAAGTACTCATACGATCCTGCGATGGCGAAAAAGCTGTTGGACGAGGCTGGCCTGAAGGATCCGGATGGCGATGGCCCACAAATGAGATTTACGAAGCCCGTGGTATTCAAGGTATCGGGTAGCAGTGTGGCTGCTAAGAATTACGCCGGTGTAATTCAAAACTACCTGAAAGAAGTCGGCGTTCCTGTAACGATTGAGACTGCTGAACTGAACACGCTTTTTGATCAGCTTCGTTACGGTCAGTTTCAAATCTTCTACGGCCAGTGGGTCGGTGGCAATCAGGATCCAATCTTTTATAAGGACCTGTTCGCGACATCAGAAATCCCGACACAAGAGCGAGCTGCGCGAAATCGAAGTCGCTACAGCAACAAAGAGCTTGACAAGCTGCTTGATGAGGCTGTGAATACGCCGGATCACCAGAGGGCTGAAGTGCTTTACAGGCAGGTCCAGGACATCGTGAGTCGTGACCTGCCGGTCTTGCCTCTTTGGTACCAGGCTAATATGGTAATTGCGAAGAAGACAGTTGGGAACGTCCAGGTAAACGCGAGTGGTGACTGGGGCTTCGTTCGGAATCTGACGGTAACGGAGTAGCGCGACGTCACGAGTCCGGACGGGTTCTAAACGACCCATTTATCATTTGTCGTTTGACATTTCTCATTTTTCATTTGATGGTACGAATTTTGTGTTAATTCGTGGATCGGTGTCCGTTCGGAAAATAGATCTACGAAATTGCACGAAACGTGGACCACCGAATGAAAAATGAGAAATGTCAAACGACAAATGATAAATAGACCAAACTCACATCCTTGATCCCAGCAC
>JBKPAC010000163.1:0-10403 GCA_046726175.1 Acidobacteriota bacterium | reverse complement strand
CTGTTGGCCCAGTCCGAGCAATCTGGTTTCGCTCAGATCATATTTAGGACGAATCAGATCGGTCCGCTCGGTCTGTCGCTTGACGTAATCTCGCAACTCGTCATTATCGGCGAGCTTGACTGAATAGGCGTCACGCTTCGTTTCAAACGATACCCAGCGGGTGTCGTAAGGCTTGAACAGTTCCTGCGCGTTCTTGATGTAGGCATTGGGAATTCCCCAGCCCTTCGCCAGCAGGTTTATGTGCGATAGCGGGGTCGAAGGTTTCGTCGTTATGATTCCTGCGACAGGCGGCAACTGAATGGGAATCTCGTCGAGCACAAGTATCTCGTTGAAACCAATCTCGACATGTTCGTCGAGCTTGGGAATGATATGAATGCGCCCTAAGCCTTTGGCGATGTTTAGCGCCTGATACGCCTGTTCGCGATTTATGTCGCTCTGCAATACCCGCTGAAGTCCGGTTAGCGTAGTAGAAGCCTCCTCTTGACGAACGGAGTTTGGTTTGAATGCTACGGGTTGAAAGAAACTCTTCCTGATGACTTCGGCTGCCAATCCGATTTGCTCAGTGGGAATCAAATCACCTTCCCAGAATTCAAATGTCCACCGCTTCACTGGAGTTTGATAAGCAATCGTGCCCAGGATGAAACGGCGATTTGGTTTCAGGTAGTTGTTTTCGAAGAATTCTCGTCCGCGCTCGAGCGACAGGTAAGTACCATTCACAAACTCTTTATGGAACGGATAGCGTTTCGTATTCACGTAGTAGATGCGATTCTTGTCCCGGCGATCAATCACAAATAGTAAGTGCGGAAGTGCATAAGGAGTATCAGGGTCATAAGTAACCGCCAGCGAGTTGAACTCCGCTTGCGACGAGATGCGCGGCAAAGATTTGACACTCTGCTGCGTCCCGGCCGCGTGAGCGCCCAAACTAATTGCTAAGAGCAAGCAGACCCATGCTGTCTTCATCGCATTAGTTCGCTACTGACACGTTCGAGCAATTCTACCAGATCGTCAACGTGACGCTTCTCAGTAAGAAAGCTGTTGATGTTAACTCGCAACGAACGCCGTCCGTGTAAGACCGTGGTTGTGAGCCATGCTTCACCACCTTGTTCTATGCGTTGTTGCAGTCTCTGTTGGAGTTGATCCTGGAGTTCTGGCTTTCCGTCGCGGACCTGCGCGGGAAGGAACTTGAAACAACAGACAGCCGTTTCAACGTCGTGGACACGTTGAAAACCCTTGAGCTCATCTATTCGGCTGCCGAGATATTTTGTTAATTCAATCTGCCGCTCAACAACATCGGCGTATCCTGAACGTCCCATAAACTGCAACGCCATCCAAAGCTTGAGCGAATTGAAGCGCCGCGTACCCATCTGACCGTAGCGGAAGAAATCAAACTCGACGTCAGCACCGCCGCGATCCTCGTTCAGGTACTCAGGAGTAATATCGAACGCGTCCCGTAGAACGCGAGCACCACCGCGCGTGAGAACGCCTCCACACGAGAATGGAACAAAGAGCCACTTGTGTGGGTCGACTGTTATCGAGTCGGCCATTTCGATTCCAGCCAACTTCGATTTATGAACTTCGGAAAAAGCGAGCGCGCCACCGTATGCCGCGTCGACATGGAACCAACAACCATTGGCCCGGGCAACGCTTCCCACCTCTTCCAGCGGATCGATCACACCCGTCGACGTCGCGCCCGCGACACCAACGATGCAACACGGCGTCAAGCCATGTTCACGATCCTTCTTGATTGCTTCGCGCAAGACATCGACGCGGATGTGGAACTGCTGGTCCGTTTGAATCTTGCGCAAGCTCGCGCGACCAAGACCCAGAATGTCCACACTCTTCTCGATGGAATAATGGCATTGTTCTGACGCGTAGATTGTTAGATCCGATGGAGCTGATCGAACTCCGCGATGGATCAGGCCGAAGGACGAATTGTCCCGCGCCAACTTCAGTGCGATTAGATTCGCCTCGGAACCTCCGCTCGCCAGTGTGCCGAAACTTTCCCTCGCGAGGCCAAGCAGACTGCAAAGCCAACGAATCACGCGCGCTTCGATAATTGCTGAAGCAGGTCCATTCCGCCATGCGCCCGCGTTCTGGTTCAGTGTGGATGCAAGTGCGTCTGCCCAGACGCCAACCGGCAAGGGAGTTGGATTAAACTGTCCGAAATATCGTGGACTGGGAACACCCATCGAATTGGGTGCAACTTCCCGAATGAATCGAGCGAGAATGTTCTCGAGCGACGCTCCATTTTCGGGAAGCGGCTCGTCAAAGAGTCGTTCGATTTCGGCTGGCGTGGCTTCAGGCGTAACTCGACGCGTGTCGAGCGCGGCTGCGAGTTCGGTGATAATTCTCGTTACGGCCTGTCCAAGAAACTCGTGCTGTTGAACAATGTCGTCGCGCATTGGGGACTCTTTCAACAATGAATCAATAGACAAGGTAAGTTTCACGCAAAGTTGCAAAGGAAGCAAAGTCACTCGCTCTCCTTTGCGTCTTTGATCCTTTGCGTCTTTGCGTGAAATCTATTGGATCCAACCATGCTCAACCAAAGCGACCTCGAAACTTTTGTCAGCGCTTTAACCGAACGAAGCCCACTTTTTGGCTTGTCGTTGGAATCTGACACGACAAGCCGGCTCGTGCAATATTTTGAGTTGCTGAGTCAATGGAACGATCGGTTACATCTGGTAGCGCCTTGTTCGGCTTCGGAATTTGCAGAGCGTCACGTGCTCGAATCGCTGTACCTGTTACGCTATGTCCCCGAAAACGCTACCGTCATTGACGTCGGATCGGGTGGAGGACTGCCGATTATTCCGTGCCTGATCGCGCGGCCCGCCCTGCGTGCAACACTGATCGAATCGTCGAAGAGAAAAGCCGTTTTCCTTCGCGAAGCACTTCGAGTCACGGGTGGTAGAGAATCAGCCGTTTTGGCTGAACGATTTGAGGATGTCACCGGACTGAACGGTGAATTTGTAACCTGCCGAGCGTTGGATCGTTTTGAAAGTAAGCTCGAGACATTGGTCGAGTGGGCACCAAACAACAGCACCCTGCTGCTCTATGGCTCCGAGTCGTTAAGAAAGAAATTGGAGCAGATGTCAGTCGATTTTCGTGAGGACTTGTTGCCCGGTTCGGCGCGAAGATTCCTTTTCGTGGTAAGGAAGTCGGGTTTCAGCGGCGGCAGGACTGCGCGGCGATAGGAACCTCTCTGCGAATCCCACCAACGGGGCAGTTCGTGGGATTTGCTAATACACCCTGCTGAGTCTTCCTACGACGATTCGCGACGGCGGACTTTCTCCATCTTCGTAAATCGCAACGTTGGTCTCGTTCGCTTTGCTGCCCCAAACGACTACCGAAGCATACGGACCAAGTTTCGCTCGTCTGCCTTCGCGCAGAAACTTCATAAGCGGTGCGAAACTCCTAGTGACAACACTGGCCCTGATTGTTCGGGGTGCGAAAACGACCGTGCCGTTACTATTCGTGAGTTTCAGCTCTTCATGCCCGAGAACCTCGAGTGAGTTGTGTTGCCAGTGTTGGGTTACTTTGATTCCGGATACGCTTGCTCCGGTGTCATCAACGACCTGCAACTCCCACAACGGCACCACAGTTGATTGAAAGGGATATACAAGAATCAGAACAACGAGCAACATCACGACGGCGAGAATCCTGTGCGTACGCGGACTGAGCGACCGCACCCAGTTAATTAAGCTCCGAACTGACTCTGCCATGCTCAATGACGAAGGCCGCTCGATGAAAATCAAGAGCGGCCTTTCTAGGATCTAATTAAGGATTGGCTTCAACGCACCACATCGATGCCGATTAGTTGTTGCCCCGAGATGACAAAGTCCGCTGGCGGCAATTCCATCTCATACACGGGAGACAGTACCGTCGGCGTATACCCGCCAGAGTTTCTGTCGCTGTTCAGCGTTGCGATGACAGATGGCGGAAGATTCGGCATCTCGTTTGTGCCGATTACGGCGCCAGCAGTTATGCGAAACAGCTTCACGTACAGACGATCGCTCTTCTTCACGGTATTGATGGCTTTTACCAACTGAGCCAGATCCTGCGGCACAAATGCCTTAGCCGCAGAGCCTTCTTGCAACGCACCACCGTCGCCAACAAACACCAGCAACTGACCTGGAGTCGCGTCATCTGGAATCTGCACTGGTATCCTCTGCACGAACTGCTTACCTGATTCAGTACGCACGTAGGCTTGAACTTCAATCTTCTCACCGCGTCGGACTTCAGTCCTATCAATGGCAATTCGTTCCAATGTACCCGTGTACTTCGTGTCCGTCGACGTGATGTCCAGATTGATGCCATCGATCTGCACATCATCAAAGCCGCTGGCAAGCAGCGAGCTGAGCGGAGTGGCTACAGATCCTGCTGCGGCAATCGCAGCATTGGCAGTTGAAAAGCGGCGATCGAGTTGAACCGGTTCTTGACCTTTTACTCGTATCTCGCCGTTGACGGTGATTGTCGAATCACCAAGCACGCGTTCGCTCGAGGTGATGGTGTTAAAGACCGTGATGTTCAGCAACAACGGTGTCAGAAATGAATCATTAGCAACTTCGTACGAGTATGTCTCAGTCCGATCGCGGCTTGTGTGCAGCTTAATTTTGACCGGAATCATCTTTGGAGCACGACCCAGCTGTCCAAAGATTCCCGTCGCGCGATCCTGAGATACCGAGCCGACCATTTGACCCGGCACAGATAGTTTGAACGAGTTGTTTACGTTCGGAACGACGGTAACGACTGAAGTCTCGGTCATCGGTATATCGGACGATCCAAGACTGAGGAAAGGATGACCAAAAGCGTAAATCCGCTCGCCATCGCGCATCGTCACGGTGCCCGACGCAGCGATTGAATAGTCACCTCGTATGAGCTGTACGCTGACTGAGCTGCCGGCCTTGAGAGTCTCTCCGTTGATTGTGCCGAGCGGTGTGATTTCCGCGGCTCCGCCGACACCTGAAACTGGTAAGAGTCCGTTCGCAGCGAGCTGCGGAGCAAAAACGGATAACGACTCCTGGCTGATTCCGCTGAACACGACGGGCGTAGCGATCGGTACCATTTGCTGGCCTAACAAAGGTAATAGACCAGAGCCTTGTGACACCGGAGCAATGAACGGCATTGCGGTGACGGCCGGCTTCGGCAGCACTGGTTTCCAATCGCTGGAGGCAAGCTGGGCAAATGACACTGACTTGGGTTGTTTTGGCTTTTGAACGTCGTTCTCTGCCTTACCAAAAAGATCGATCATCTGCTTGATCGGAGTAATGCCAGCGATCGGGTCCTTAGAAAATGGAAAACTAAAGGCAATCGCGCCGACGAGTTTCCCGTCGATATAGACAGGCGAGCCGGACATTCCTGCAAAGACGCCCGTCTTCTCAACATTTGAGCCACTCAACCTGCTGATGATCGTCGACTGTCGAGGCGCCGGAAAGCCGGGCAGGACACCGAGAATCTCAACTCCAAATTCCTGTGTCTCGGACCCGGAAAAAACTGTGCGGGCAATTCCTTTCATTCCCGGCTTCAATTCGTCGAGAGGAAAGAGCTGTAAGTCTGATGCAGACAGAACATTCGCGTTCGCAGGTTTTTGCGCGCGAATCAGGGGGCTGAGGGAAGTCAGTATGACTACGGTCAGGAGAACTGGAAGGAATTTCTTCATTAGAACCTCGTAATTCGTATCCGGGCCGGAATGGCGACCAAAGGCCTTTGGTGGTGCTCTCAAGAGAACCGAGGGGCCGTTAGGACTATAGCGTCGGCTAGAACCATGGTCAAGCTAACGATTCTCAGGTTTTTCACTCCTCAGATGGACGCTTGATTGATTCCAAAGGCTTAGACGCGTAAACATGGAAAACCGTTCCCTTACCCGATTGCAGCTCTCGCACCATTGTTAACGGTCCATGCGCTGAACTCCTCTAAAATTCTTCCTTGGCTCAAGAGTTTTCGCGTGATAACGTGCGCTGGAGATTCTCGTCCAGGCTCAAAAATCAGACTTAAGAGATCAATGGATTGGGTAGAAGGTTTTATCCTGACTGGCGGGGCGTCAAGCCGGATGGGTACGGATAAATCTCGGCTTGTACTCAACGGCCTTACATTCGCCGAGCGGATCGCTCAAGTCATGTCAAGCGTAACAAGATCGGTAAAGGTTGTGGGGCCTGACGCCCATGACATCGGCCTTGAGAGTCGAACTGATGTCTTCAAGCAGTGGGGAGCATTGGGCGGTCTTCACGCCGCCCTGTCAGCCTGCACAGCTGAGTGGTGTGTAGTGGTCGCGTGTGATCTGCCGTTTGTAACTGCCGATCTGTTTAAGCGACTCGCTAGTTTTGTGCCTGGGTTCGAAGCAGTTGTGCCAGTTCAGCCAGATGGTTTTCTGCAGCCATTGTGTGCGTTTTATCGCATCGACCCATGTCTGGGTCGCTCCGAGGAACTGATCAAAGCAGGTCAGAGGCGCCCAGTGTCGCTGTTGGAATCCGTAAACGCGCGTACTGTTGAATTCGCCGAGCTACGCGACCTCGACGGGGCTAACCGATTTTTTGATAACATCAACACACCTGAGGATTACCTTAGAGCGACGAAAGGAGGCTTTCCCCAGTAAGGATGAACTGAACACCCAGCGCTTCGCTTTATCCTTGAATCTCACCGAATTCCATGTCACCGCGACGAAGATTGGGTAAGAAGCTTTCGAAAACGTTCCTGCCGATACTGCTTTTGATCGTGTTGGCCGTTACGGTTTGTCTCGGTTTCATCATCTATGGAGTTACTCGCCCACCTCGGCAGCCGTACATCGTAACCAAGCAAACGTTCTCGCAGATTAGTGGTCCAGCATCCAAGGTAACCGACGAAACCTGGCCTAACCGTGATGGAACGCAAGCGCGCGGCTGGCTTCTCAGAGGAGCACCCGGCGCCCCTGCGGTGATTCTCTTGCATCGCTACGGTACCAACCGATCGTGGTTTTTCAACCTCGGTGTAAAGCTTAATGAGACGACGAACTTCACGATTCTTTGGCCTGACTTGCGCGGGCACGGAATAGATCCTCCGGTGAAGTGGACGTCATTAGGTATGCGTGAGGGCGACGATGTGGTTGACGCGATAAATTTTCTCCGTGGCATGAAGGCTACGGGTGGAAAGGTGCTCGTAGGTGAGCACGTCGGACTCTACGGTGTTGAGCTTGGAGCCCTGGCCGCATTGGACGCGGCACAGCAACTCAGTGACGTAAATGCCCTCGCGCTGGACTCTGTTCCTAAATCAACCGACGAGTTATTGCAGGCTGCTGTGAAGGACGATATTGGAATAGATAATGGGCTGATCCACTATTTGGTCCGTAGTGCAATGCGGATCTATCTTGCAGGTGCGTATAAGGAGATTAACGCATGCGTGATCGCACACGGACTGAAAGACCGCCAAGTGTTATTGCTTTCGGGTCCCGAGGCGGGATATCTGAGGGAATCTACTGCCACGCTGGTTCGCTGCTTCCCTGCTCCGGAGAAAGTAGAAACAAAACTCGACTTGCCCTTAACCGGTTTTAGACTACCGTCAGCCACTGGTGAGCAGGGTGAGGCTTATGATCGCCCTGTGATCGATTTCTTCGATCGCACCCTGAGATAAATCAACGCTGTTGGATCGGGCGCACTAAGACTAACGCCCATCTTCCATTGTCACCGATAACTTCAGTCGTCGCTGATTTCATACCAGTGAGTTGACCGGTGTACTCAATCGGCACGAGCACCAGAACCGGACCTTGTTTTCGTGCAACTTCCAGTATTTCCTGGGTGCCTTCGAACTTTCTCGGCTGGCCATCAGCGCCATACACCACACGACCACTGGCATAAAACTCCATTGTCCGTTCGACAAGATGCAGGCCACAAATGGGCAAGTTGGAGTGTCCACGAGCATTAGCCGCCTCAATCAATCGCTTCACGGACTCTCGCTGAGCGAGCCTCTCCACTCCGCAATTCAGCACTATCGCAAGTGCAACGATCGTTGCCACAACTGTTGATGCAACCGCAGCAACTCGCAGGCGAGTGCGCGCTAACACAAAGAGACCGGCCGCAATCAAAGGAATAAGACTCGCAACTGCACATCGCATCGAGATCATTCCTGAGTGCTTTGCGTAGAACAGGCCTGCAGCAGCAAAGACTAACGCTAAGACACCGATCGCGCGCATCGCACGCTCACCTTTTTCGCTGCCATCAATAAATCGCGTCGCACGTTCACCTGCCAGAAGCGCACATGCAGGAAGAACAGGAATGATGTAGCCCGGAAGTTTCGAACCTGAGAACGAAAAGAAAAGTGTGGGGAAAAGCAACCATGCGAAAGAAAATACGCGCAGCTTCTCCACTGGATCGGTACTTCGCCGCAGCTTGGCGTGGAGACTCACGATCGCCAGAACCAAAAATGGAGTCCACGGCAACGTAAGCGGAATCAGTATTGCGCCGTAAAAGTATGGTCGTTGCGGATGGTTGTATTTGTTGGAAAGATATCGGGCGAAGTGATGCTGAATAATGAACTCGTTGATAAATACGCTGCCATGCTTCGCTATCACCGGACCATACCAGATACCAGCAACAGCGAACGCCAACGGAACTCCCCACAACAGGCTAACGAGTATTCGTCGTGTGGGCCACTGCCAGCGGAGCAGGTAATAGCTACCTACGACGCCCAGCGGCAACAATCCGACTAGTCCTTTCGCTAGCAACGACAGTCCTGTGAACACGTAAAAGCCGATCAGAAAATATATTTTGCGTTGATCGTTCCGCTCCAATTCGTGGACCAGGAAAAACGCCATGGCCCAGGTCACAGTCATCGTGACCAGTACGTCGAAGCTGGCGGCGCGAGAGAAGACGATGAGACCCAGCATGGACGCCTGCATAATTGCAGCCCAAATTCCGAAGTGGTCCAGTTCAGGATTGGCCTTTGCGAGTTCAACCCGTCGCGCAATCCAATACACAGCAGTCACAGTCAGGACGCCGGAAAAAGCTACACCGATGCGAGCTGCCTGTTCTGTGATGCCCAGAAGCTTGTAGGCGACGATCATCAACCAATAGAGGAGTACTGGTTTCTCGAACCAAGTGTAACCACCGAGCGTTGGGGTGATCAGATCGCCGCGCATCATCATTTCGCGAGCAACCTGAGCGTATCGAGGCTCGTCAGGGCCAACGAGTGGCAACAAACCGAGACCGTAAAAGTAGAAGGCGATAACAACTATCAGCAGGATGGTTGGGACCCGCTTGGCAAGCGTTGAAGGATGCAAGTATAGTCGGCTCCGAAACAAAAGCAGGCAGTAAGTAGTTGGCAGTAGGCAGAAAGACTTTAAGTGTGCTCTGCTTTCTACCTACTGCCTTCTTGGCAACATAAGCTAGACGAAAAGCAGGAAACAGTAAACCGTGCCTTTAAAAACAGCAGTTATCGGTGTGGGCCACCTTGGCCGGCAGCACGCTCGCATTCATGCAGATCTTTCCGCAGAAGGTTTGTGTGAGCTGCGTGCAGTTTGCGATATCAATCCTGAGACTGGTCGTGTCGTAGCTGCTGAAAGGAAGGTTGATTGGATTCAGGACTGGCATGAGCTAATCGGCAACGTGGATGCGGTGAGTCTTGCCGTGCCGACAGAAACACACCGCGAAATCGCGTGCGAACTGCTTGCGTCGCGCGTTCACGTTTTGGTCGAAAAACCGATTTCACGAACTCTCGAAGAGGCGGACCAAATGATCGCAGCCGCATCGAGCGGTAACGCGGTGCTTCAGGTCGGTCATGCCGAACGATTCAATCCAGCGATGGTTGCATTGCGACCGCACGTTCGGAATCCAGTCTATTTTGAAATCCATCGAGTAGGCAGCTTTACGACGCGCTCTCTTGATATCGATGTAGTACTCGACCTGATGATTCATGATCTGGACATCGTGCAGTGGCTGGTAGGCGAAGACGTCCCTGTAACTGAGATACATGCAGTCGGCATTCCGATTCTGACCAATAAAGTTGATGCAGCAAACGCACGCCTCGAGTTTGCATCGGGAGCCGTGGCTAACATCACGGCATCGCGCGTAGGCACCGAAAAGATTCGGAAGATGCGTTTCTTTCAGCCTCACGACTACGTCGCACTCGACTACACAAGCAAGCGAGTTTCAATCAGCAGTTTGGCCCAACCAACTGCCGATGGCTCTTGGCCGGGCGTGCATGTAAGGAATCTCGACATCGTGGACATTGAGCCGTTGCGTGCAGAGATTCTCGCGTTTCTCGAGTCTGCGCGCGAAGACAAGCCTTCTGCTGTTAGTGGTACAGACGGAAGGAACGCACTCAGCCTTGCGCTGCGAGCGCTCGAACGAATCCGAGAACATACGGTTAAAGTGGGAATCGTATAGTTACTGGGAGCGCGGGCGTCTCGCCCGCCTGCCGGGAACACTTAACGATTAAGG
>JBKPAC010000162.1:0-9219 GCA_046726175.1 Acidobacteriota bacterium | reverse complement strand
GGTCACGCTTGCCTTGCCGAGTACTTTTCCATATGTCTGGGCTAAGTATTTCTTATCTTCGATACCAAGGATATAGACAGAGATTCCGGTTTTGTTTGCGCTCAAACCAATTTGATAAAACTCTCTGGTTGTTCCATCAGCGTATTTCATGGTGTGAGATCCATATCCAATATTGGGATTAGAAACAGTCTTACCATCACTGTCTTTACCATCCAGGAACCATAATTTACTTGCTGGCATTACTTGCAGAATGATGCGATGCAACGCTTGCATGTCGCTGCGCTTTGGTTCAGGTTGGCTGCGAATATACTTTTGGATTTGTTCTTGTACGTTCATA
Organism: Acidobacteriota bacterium; assembly: GCA_046726175.1. Lineage (GTDB taxonomy): Bacteria > Acidobacteriota > Blastocatellia > Pyrinomonadales > Pyrinomonadaceae > PSRF01. Next base: position 8,882 of record JBKPAC010000162.1, on the reverse strand, counting down.
CAAATATGTTTTCTCAATGTTTGTGCTTCGCCGTGCTCGGCGCCGACGTTCCGTCGGAATAACGTTCGACGGCGATCACGAACTGCGTCAGGTGCGACAGTGGCTCAGCAATCCCGATGACAGGAGAACCGGGTGGATTGGCTCCCCAGATCGCTGGGTCGGTGTCGGAATAGAAGAACATGAGGTGAGGAGGCCAGTGCGGAATGACGTCGCCACCATATCCTTGTTTCCCCGTCATGTAGCACATCGCGCCTGGCTCCATTGCCGGGAGTTCCTTTTTGGCGGTGGCTTCGGCGATGGCCTCGTTCACCTGAGCCAGGTTCCGTCCCGCCAGAACCAGCTCGGTTATTTTCGTGATGGCTAGAAGGTACGTACGCGCGGGTGGTGAATTCATACATATGGGAACCCGCACTTTCGGATTCCAGAAGTCGGGATCCGCTGCGGATGACCATCCACGCCCCACGATACACACGAAACCGTTTTTGCCTTTGACTGCCGTTTCGAAACCATAACGTCCAAGAACCAAGACCTCTGCATCGCCTGATATAGACTCCGGTGCTGCGCTGCGTGCCAGCGCGATCTCAGCAGTTCGGTCCATTAGATACTGCTCGAGCGGGCCATGCTCGGATAAGCCGTCTTGGCATCCTGTGCCATCGCCTGGTACGCCGTACCGAGCACAACGAGCAGCGCCAAGCTTTTGATTGCGATTGCGTGAACCTTCTTTTTCCGCATTGTTTTCTTCCTAAGATCAGCGTGCAGTCTTCTGTCTCCGTCGCTGCTCGCTTGCCTTCATCACTTCATTCATATCCGCCGCTGGCCGAATCTCGAAAATGTTGCCATAGGTCAGAGCCGGATGCTGGCCGATGAGCTGTACAGCATGATTCATGTCCCTCGCCTCAAGGACGAGAATGCCGCCGAGTTGTTCTTTGGTTTCGGCAAAGGGGCCGTCAGTCGTTGCCACCTTGCCGTTCTTCCAATACAGGGTCAGGGCGGTCTCCGGCCCCTGAAGCGCTTCTCCACCGGCCCAGTGCCCGCTGGCCCGAAGATGGTCGTCATATTCAAAGCATGTATCGAACATGGCGTTTCGCTCGCTCTCAGTCATGCCATCGAATTTGTTTTTGTCGTAGTAGCCAAAACAAAGGTATTTCACTGTTCTTCTCCTCTTCCTTCCGTGGTGGGAACCGGCGGCGTAGCTTCGCGCTGCCTCGTTGATCCCATAGTCAAGACGGTGCATATCCGAAGTCGCTGCGGCGGACTATTCTGTTGCTCCCTCCGGAGCCGGGTAGAAAAGAAGCTCGCGCACCTCGCCCGCCGCATCGCATGAGATGGCACCCTTGCGCGCCCACGTGAGTGCCTCGTCCATATCGGCGGCTTCCAGTATCCAGAAACCGCCCATGTGCTCCTTGGTCTCGGTGTATGGCCCATCGGTGACGAGCACCGTCCCATCACGTTGCTTCCGCACCGTCTTTGCGTTGCTGGCCGGCGAAATTCCGCAAGCGAACTTCCTCACGCCGGCAGCAATCATTTCGCGGTTAAGCGCGTGGATCTCCTCGATCATCGCTTCGGTTACGGCGGACGGGTCGAAGTCGTCGGGGAGGTAGTTAGCAACCAGATACTGTGGCATGACTTTTTCTCCTTGTTTTCAGTGTTTTGTTTCCTTGTGCCTTGTTTTCGATGACTCGTTTCCTGTTCACTCAGGAACCGTAGCGCATCGTTCTTTTGTCCTATAGTCGTTGGGGAGACGGAAAATCGACAGCTACTCCAAAATTTTCTTGCTGACTACTCACCGCTCCTGCTGCTGTGCGGCTTCTTCCAGCCACTGGGCCATCTTTTCGTCATTTGCAGCGTAACGCGCCCAGCCCTGCGCAGTACTATTCCAGCGGTGGTCTTTGATCGTCATATCAATGCCGCGGTCGATGAGGAATTGCATCGCCTCATAGTTTCGGTGCCAGACGAGTTCGTGCAGGATGCTTGCCGGCTCATGGGAACTCCAGGTCGTGTTGATGTTTGCTCCGTGTCGAAGTAGGAAGTCGCCAACGTCGAGGTGACTGTTGATGACGGACCAGGCGAGCGCTACATCGAGCACACGCTGCACGCTCTGCGGGCCCCATTGGCGGGAGTATTCCGAGACGCGACCTTCGGGCATGTAAGGACTGGAGGGATAGTGATTCTCGATTCCACCCAGTGCAGGCGCACCCAAGACGTCGAACCACTCCTTCACCCGTGAGAGATTGCCCATGCCAGCCGCATGCGGGAGATCGTCCGGCACTGGCCAGATGCGAGTGAGGATCGGAATCACGTCCGTGTTCGCGTACGTAAATGCGAACTCGATCGCCTGCGATCTCGGTGGCGGCTGACACCGGAGAATCGCGGGATTCAGGTCCAGCAAGGCAGTGATGAATTCGCCGCGACCCTGCAGCGCTGCGCGCTGGATGATCTCCGTTTGAAACTCCACGAAGTCCTCACCGAGCAGCCACGATTCCCGCTGCAAGAGTTCAACGAACGCGGGTAGATCGCTGTCTCCGCGTCGATCCTTCAGCGAGGTCTCGCTGCCGCTCCAGGAATAGAGTGCGCGGCTGACGTGCTCCATGACAAACGCCTTCCAGAGACCGAGCTCGGTTGCGCGCCCAGGGCGGTTGTCGATGAAGTACCTCGCGAAAGCCAGTCGTCCTACGCTTCCGTCGATGAGTGCGCCAAGCTCTGCATCGCGCGCGATGACTTCGTCGAGCAATAGCGATGCGATCGACTCATGCTCGAAGCTGCAGGCGCTCGTGAACGCTTCAGTGACTGCCGGTAGATCGTTCACGTTTTCATCGAGCGTCGTGCGGACGACGTCGATATCGCCAAGCGCCGCAAAGAATTTGAGAGTGCGCGGCAGCAGACCTTTTCGCTGAAAGAGCTGCACCAGTCCCCTGGCGCGGGAACTGAGGATTTCGTCACACACGGATGGAATCACGACTGCGCCGGCGTCGATCAGCAACTCTGCGCAGTTCGCGCGGGTGAAGTGTTGTTCGCTGACTGAGTTGAAACTGTCGCCGTAAGAGCCCGTCGCGATTCCCAACAGACCGCGCTCAGCACCGACATCATGCCAGGAAAGCAACGCGGGATATTCGGCCAACAGTTGCTTTAGACATTCGACATCGTTGTTATGAATAACGCGTTGAGCGTGCGCCGCTGCCCGTTCCAGATCGTTACTGAGACGTTTTCTCACTTCAGCAGTTAGGTCGTGCCAACCAGGGAAACCGTACTCACGCGCGATCACTAATTGCGCGTTGCGTTGCGTTAAAGGCAGCTCAATATTTGGCAGCTGCAGCTGCGCACGTGCGATGGCTTCTTTATCACCGGCGTCAATGTCGCGCGCAAGTTTTTTTGCTTGTTTACGGAGAGACTCGAGAGAGGGACGATGCGGAAGAGACTTCGAAGTGGTCATTGCGACCTCCTTTCATGAATCGCCTGTGCCCCGCTGAAACCAGGCTGAAAGAAGGTGCAAAACGCACACAACTCAGATGAAACAGGTGGGAGTGTTTCCCTTGCCGCGGGTTGGTGGCGCCCTGTCAGCGCGCTAGCGGGAGTATCAAGGGACTTTGACTTTGATGTCAAACGCGCAACAAGCCGCAATAGATCAATCGTGAGGCGAAGTCTCTACTTCACGACCGGGATGTCGTTCAGAAAATGGGAAATATGTCTTTGACTCACCAAGCCATCCCGAACAGGGGCACATGCACCGAGAATCGAACCGGATTTAGGAAATTGAGCCTAGATGCTAATCTTGGTAGAGAAAGTTTTCTGTAAGTGTTGCGCGTGTTTGAAACGCCTCGTTTATACTGCTTCCCAAGTTACAAAGTATTGTGTGAGTGGAATTAGGGTGGGGCGTTGACACGTAAACCTTAGTCCTAAAGGCATTGCCGCTGCTAAACTAGGGACTTGACGATCAAGAGAATGGACCATGTCAGCGTCGTCGTCGACGACCTTCCAGACGCCATTGCCTTCTTCACCACCCTCGGCATGGCGCTTGAAGGCAAGGCGTCCGTCGAGGGCGATTGGGTGGACCGCGTCAACAGGCTCGAAAGTGTCCAAGTCGACATCGTTATGATGCGGACCCCAGATGGGCACGGGCGGCTTGAGCTGACGAAGTTTCGCAATCCAAAACTGGTCGAGATTGAACCGGCGATCGCACCGCCGAACACGCTGGGCCTCCGGAGCGTCATGTTTACAGTCGAAAGCGTCGACGACACTGTCGCTCGCATGCGCGCCCACGGCGCCGAACTCGTCGGCGAGGTGGCCCAGTACGAGGACAAGTACAGGCTCTGCTACATGCGAGGCCCTGCGGGCATCATCGTCGCGCTGGCCGAGGAACTCTTCTGACGCGTTCACCGCCGTCCGGCAAGCGGATCGCGTGGAACCGTCCACTGCACGTTAGGCGTCGAAAAGAAACCGTTCGGAGGGCATGTGTCGGTACCCAAGACCAAACCCACAGAAGTCAGCGCCGAGAGTCATATCGCTGCCATTGCGAACGAGGAGCAACGGAATGACGCCCAGACTCTGGTTGCTCTAATGCAAAGAGTTACCAAGCAAGAACCAAGGATGTGGGGGCCAAGCATCGTCGGATTCGGGAGCTACCATTACAAGTACGCCAGTGGTCACGAAGGCGATTCCGCTCTCGCTGCGTTCGCCGTGCGGGGAAGTGAGTTGGTTGTTTACATCGCGGCGGGCTTCGAACGTCGTGACGTCTTGTTGGCCAAGCTTGGAAAGCACACGACTGGGAAGGTATGTGTCTACATCAGGCGCCTAGCCAACGTCGATCTGAAGGTCCTAGAGACGTTGGTAGCCAGATCGGTAGCAGAGACGAAGCGTCGCTATCCGCAAGCCAATGAAGACGACGCCTAACCCTGCCTTGCACCGGACTCGCCTTTGGCGAGCCGGTGAAGTCCACGTTTGGCGGCCCATAGCACGAGAGACCGAATGACCGCAGCTGTTATCGGCTTCTGACGAGTCTTTTTTATTTCAAACTGCCGAATCCGCTCTTGCAGGAATTGCCGCTCTGGTTCCTGTTGGGTCAGCGCCAGAGCTTGCTCATAAGAGGACCGAACTAGGCTCGAGTCCTACCTGCGGAGCCATCTTCGGGAAAGGGTCGCTGGAAATAGCTCCAGCGGTCTTTGTCTTTGCCACGCAGGGTTCGTAACGGCAAGAAATCTAAATGAACTGTTTGAATGCCGGATTTTATTTTCGGTATGGACAGGAGGATCATCCTAATCCACACTTGGGCGATGAACGGCGGCGTTGTTACCGGATCACTAAACTCGAGTAAAAGGTGGTGCAGGAAGAAGCCGCTCGCATTAGTGAACTGGTGAAGCTAGCCGCGTCTATCTTTGGAGTCACAAAACATGTCTAATGATTCACGCTCAGTTCGACTTTACCGGCGGCTGATCGAACTTTACCCAGCCGCTTTTCACCAAAGCGATGCCGGTTCGCTTGAACAGGCATTTCGCAACGATCTGGATAAAGCGAGTGGGATCTGGAGTGTTGCCTGGCTCTGGTTTTTTGTACTGGCGGACTTGTTTGTCTCGGTCCCAGTTCAGGTGATGCGCGAAGTGCTTCAAGATGGACGCTATACGTTCCGGCTTTGGGCGCGCCATCCGCTTCACACTGTGTTCATGATCGCCGCGCTTGCTATCGGCATCGGCGCTACAACAGGGGGCTTCAGCGTCGTCAACACTTTGTTGTTGAGTTCGCTTCCATTTCATGATCCAGAGCGGCTGGCCTCATTTCATCCGACCGAGTTCATTCCTCCCCACGACAGTTCAAAGCAATTTCATGACTGGAGGGAGCAGAGCACCTACCTTGCGAACGCCGCGCTTGTCGATGAGCGCGACGTCAATATTGGTGTGGCTCACGAAGCAGTTCGCGTGCACGCAGCCAGCGCGTCCTGGAATCTATTTGCTGTGCTCGGTACCCCCGCAGCCTTGGGCCGGACGTTCCTACCGGGCGAGGATGCACTAAATAGCGATCAGGTGGTCGTCATCAGCTATGGACTCTGGCAGCAACTATTTGGGGGGGACCGTAGCGCCGTAGGTTCTTCAATCCGAGTCAACGGCACGCATCTGACGATTATCGGCGTCACGCCGCCCGGTTTTGACTATCCACGAGGTACTGTTCTTTGGCAGCCCGCAAAATTTTCTGAGGGCAATAACGGCTGGACGACCGTGGCACGATTGAAACCCGGAATTACGTGGCCACAGGCGCGCGCCGCGTTCGAGGCTGATGCAAATCGTCTTTCATCGACTCCCGGCCGCCTTGACCCTTCAAGTCCCCGTCCGCAGATGCGGTCTCTTCGGGAAGCTCTGACAGGCCCGGTTGCTAGCGCTTCCCTGATGTTGATGGCGGGCATGGCGCTTATCCTGTTGATAGCTTGCACAAACGTGGCGAACCTGCTCATGGCTCGAATAACCGACCGGACTTGGGAGCTGCGTATTCGCTCCGCCCTGGGGGCAGGCCGGGGGAGACTAAAACGGCAGTTGCTCACGGAGTGCCTGTTTCTTTGCGCGGTATCCGCTCTGGCCGGGCTACTGATTGCCACCGGCGTTACTTCCGTGGCCGCAAAGGTTCAACCCCCGCCGCTTTCGGCAATGTCCTACTCGCTTTTTGATCTAAGGGTACTCGCCTTTAGCTTCACCATCTCGGTTCTCACCGGGTTGTTATTCGGTGTGTTGCCGTTCTTGTCAATCCGCCAAGTGCATATCTTCGGTGCCAGAGGTTCTGGCAGGACTCGCGGATCGCGAATCTTCAGTCAATTCCTGACGGGGACTCAAGTGGCTCTAACCATCATCCTTCTTGCCGCGTCCTTATCGATCGGTCGTGCGTTCTTTCAACTGATGGCGACCGACCGCGGTTTTAACGCCAGAGGTATTGTGACGGTAAATGTGTCCCTGGACGGAACGACACACCAAACCAACGAGCAGCGGCTTGAATATTTCGAGGAAGTACTCGCACGCATACGTAATCTCCCGGGGGTTCGCAGCGCCAGCGCTACGGAGTTTCTGCCGCTCTATGCTACGGGCTTTGTGGGCGGAAGATTCGGAGTTGACGGGCGTAGCGCGAATCGCGGTTCAACGATGGTGCCCACGTTGGCGGACTACTTCCAAACCATGGGTGGCCGGATTCTGGAGGGACGCGAGTTCACAAGTGCAGAGGTTGCAGCAGGAAGCCGCGTTGCTGTCGTCAATGAACGTTTTGCTGCCGAGTTTGGGGGCCCGCAGGAGGTCCTCGGGCGGCAACTCACCATCGGCCGTGGGACTGGGTGGAAGATCATTGGCGTCGTACGCGGTATGGAATTCGAAACTGACTCATCCCTGGCTAATTCGAATCAGGTTTTTGTTCCAGCAGAGTCCCCTGGCGGATTCTTTTCTACCTTTGTGGCCAGAATGGACGGTCGCGCGGACGACCACCTTACCGCGATCCATGAAGCGATCCGGTCGGTGGACCCTTATGTTCCGGTGTTCGGGGTGAAAACCATGGAACAGCGTTTGGCGGATTTTTTCATTCGCCCAAGGGCCTATCGGACGGCTGTGTGGATGTTTGCCGGGTTCGCGGTTTTGTTAGCCCTCATTGGAATTTATGGCATCGTCTCCCATTCGGTAGCGGAACGGACCCAGGAAATGGGTTTGCGAATGGCCCTTGGCGCCACGCCTGCTCGGGTTAGAGGTATGCTCTTGACACAGAGTCTGTTGGTGATCGCGGTGGGAGCGATTCTCGGAGTGGTTGGCGCAAGCGCTGTCGGGAGATCCCTCGGTAGTTTGCTTCCTGAGGCCATGCCGGTTGGTTTGGCAACGTCCATGGCCCTGGCAATCTCTTTGAGTGCGGCGGCGGCGATTACCATATGGTCCGCTACACGCCGTATACCTGAACTCGACATCATGCGACTGCTCCGGGCTGAATAGGCCCCGAGCTCCCGTCATGGCAACAATGAAGTCTTCTCAAGTCGTACTCTATATAGACAAGACTGGTACTCGCTCGCTGAAGTGTCACGCATGATTTGAACGACGATGAGCCTTGCCGCCGTCGGCAGGAAAAAGTTGCGAAGAGTGTCCGGTGTGGGGAACCAAAATTATGTAAATGCTTTGCGCCTCGTCATCTCAATATCTACATCGGCTTTTGACGAGTCTTTTTTTATTTCAACTGCTTTTATTTCAACTGCCGAATCCGTTCTTGCAGGAATTGCCGCTCTGGTTCCTGTTGGGTCAGCGCCAGAGCTTTCTCATAAGAGGACCGGGCCTCAGATGTCCTGCCAAGCCTGCGGTACATATCTGCACGGGCTGAATGCGCCAGGTAATAATTTGCCAATTCGCCATGTTCCAACAACGCGTCGATATGCGTCAGACCGGCCTCTGGACCATCGCGCATTGCAATTGCCACAGCACGATTGAGCTGTACAACCGGCGAAGGGTGAATTCGTAGCAATCGGTCGTAAAGCGCAACAATCTGCCGCCAGTCGGTCACAGCGGTCGATTCCGCCTCCGCGTGAACGGCCGCGATCGCAGCCTGCAGTGTGTAAGAGCCGAAGCGGCGGGACTTCAGGGCTTTCTCCAGCAAGGCCACTCCCTCCGCGATCTGCTCTCGGTTCCAGAGCGAACGATCCTGGGTCTCCAGCAAAATCAGCTCTCCGGTCGGCGATGTTCTCGCGGCGTGACGGGATTCCTGTAGCAACATCAGGGAAAGCAGCCCAATGACTTCCGGCTCTGGCTGGAGTTCGGTCAGCAACCGGCCCAGCCGAATCGCCTCGCCGGTTAGCTCGGCCCGCGTTACCTCCGCTCCCGCCGCGGCCGAATAACCCTCGTTAAAGACGAGATAGATGACGTGAAGCACCGCGCCCAGTCGCTCCGGCA
>JBKPAC010000161.1:0-19081 GCA_046726175.1 Acidobacteriota bacterium | reverse complement strand
GCGAATGCCCCACCAGTTAATGTCGATCTCGTACCAGACAAGTCCATGGCGCGCCGCCCTTGGGTGTGCATGATGATTATTGTGCCAGCCTTCGCCAAAGGTGAGTAACGCAACCCACCAGTTGTTCCGTGAATCATCACGCGTGGCGAACCGGCGTCTACCCCATATATGAGTCGCCGAGTTAACTAGCCATGTGGCATGCAAATTAAAAGTTACGCGAAAAAATATCGCCCACATCAGGAATGGCCAACCGCCAAGTGCCAGAAGTGCTAAACCCAGCAGGACCAGGGGCAGCCAATACAACCGGTTGAGCCAGACATGAAATCTGTCCTTCACCAAGTCAGGAGCATAGTGCGCCACAGCCGAACTGTCATACTGCTGGGCAGTGCCGCTCAGAATCCAACCCATGTGGGACCACCAGCCCCCATCGCGCGGTGTGTGTGGATCACCAGGTGCATCGGCATGCGCATGATGGATGCGATGTGTTACGACCCAGTAGATGGGACCGCCTTCGAGTGCGAGAGTGCCACAGATAGTGAGAAAGTACTCCACCAACTTTGGTGTCTTGTAACCACGATGCGTCAACAGTCTATGAAAGCCGATGCCGACCCCTAAGCTTCCTGCTACCCACCACAGCACTATCGCGGCCAGCAGCGCCTGCCAACTAAATACGAAGAGCGCGGCCAAAGCTCCAAGATGAAAAAGCACCATGAATATGGTCGTATTCCAGTTTGTACGTCTGCCTCGCTCATTAGTCATTGTTTCGTTAATCATTGGATTCGTTGCGGTTTCGAAATCCTCAGTCCTCTTTGCTGCGTAAAATGTAAATATACAACTGGAAAAGGCTTTTATTCCGTGCGACAACCCACATATCCGAAATTATTGAAATACCTCCTCTTGATATCTATGGACAACTCAAGACTATATGCGCCCTAGCGCACAGACAACTCAACCTGGCCAGACTAGCCTTCTCTTCTATGAACGATCTTTATGCAATGCAACGGGCGAACGGCGACTGGTTCGCGCTTGACGATCACGGACGTTTTCGTGTGCCACTTTTTCACAGCAGCCACGCCGGCATGATGGCCCGTCGGTGTCACCCTGGAATGCTGCTTTTCAAACCAGTAGCGCTCGATGCTCGCTCGCTCAAGGAAATCGTACCCGTAGGCACCGCAGATGACGTGGACTTTTGGTTGGTTAACGACCCATTCGTCAGCGTGAACCGTGGTCACTTGGTAGAGCGCGCGCAACTTGAACGGCTAATGCAGAGTCCTATTGAACTAAAGATGGTCGCACGCAATCCAAATGGTCTTCACATACCTATTGTTGCCACGCTTGCGCAAAGTGACCATGAAGCGACTGAGAATTGGGAGGATGAAGGAGGCACTTACGCAAAGTGTGCTTAACCCGCAGAAAAACATGGAGGTCGGCACATCAATGATGAAAAAAGCTTCGAAGGTTGATTCGGTTACGCTGGCGAGGTTTGATCCGATACTTTGGGCGCTGAAAAACCCATGGCTCTCAGAGGGTCAGCCGGATGACAGAAGACCGATGAACGGTTCTGTTGCCACCAATGGTGGAACAGCATCCGAGCACCGCGCATTCGCCCGCCGCTCGCATCAGGTGGCGTTCAAGAAATGGTCCGAAGCCAGGCACGACTAACACGCACCAGAGCGGCGGAGAAACTGTGAGGACATCCTCCAGCATGTTCGAGCAATTCACCCTCGGCATTGAAGAAGAGTTTCAGATTGTCGATCCGCACACCCGCGAGTTGCGTTCTCATGTCTCTGAAATTCTCGAAGAGGGCAGGATGCTGTTGGGTGAGCAAGTCAAACCGGAAATGATCCAGTCCATGATCGAGGTGGGCACCGGAGTCTGCAAAGATATACAAGAAGCTCGAACCGAGATCGCGAAGCTTCGAGGCATGCTCTCCACCCTAGTGCGCAAGAAAGGTTTGGAGATTGTCGCCGCCGGCACCCATCCATTCTCGCACTGGCAGGATCAGAAGATCTTCGAGAATGAAAGATATGAGTTGATCGTCGAAGAGAACCAGATGATCGCGCGCTCGTTGCTCACGTTCGGCCTCCACGTCCATGTCGGTGTCAAGGATCCGGAGCGCGCGATCCAAATCATGAATGCCATACGTTATTCGCTGCCGCATGTCCTCGCCCTCTCTACTTCATCACCCTTCTGGCTAGGAGTACACACGGGATTGAAATCTTATCGCTCGGAAGTGTTCACAAGGTTTCCGCGCACCGGCATCCCTGACCACTTCGACTCGTACAGTTCGTTCCAACGCTACGTCGAACTTCTTATCGAAACGGGCTGCATCGACAATGGTAAAAAGATCTATTGGGATGTGCGTCCGCACCCGTTCTTCCCAACGTTGGAGTTTCGTATCTGCGATATTCCCACGCGCGTTGATGACACAATCGCCATTGCCGCTCTTTTCCAGGCACTGGTCGCAAAGGTTAATAAACTGCTCGATCAAAATCTAACCTTCCGACTCCATCACAAGATGCTGATCGAAGAGAACAAGTGGCGCGCTGTCCGTTACGGCCTTGATGGTAAGATGATCGATTTTGGGAAGGAGAAGGAAGCGCCGGTGCGTGATCTCATTCGTGAACTACTGGAGTTCGTTGAAGATGTGACTGACGACCTCCGTTCGCGCAAAGAGATCAGACACATCCACACAATTCTTGACCGGGGCACCTCGGCCGACGAGCAGCTTCGAATCTGGCGCGAGACAGGCGACGTTAAAGCGGTCGTGGATCGCTTGATTCAGATGACCATGGAGAATGTTCCGGATGCGAAAATACCCAGCGCCTTAGCGGCTGTACCATGAGTGCTCGTCCTTTGCTTGATAGACTTTGTGTTACGGCCGATCTCGGAGGAACTTGCTACTTCGCCGGGCGTCCTTTTGGTCTTGACGTTTTCCTTGTCTTTTTCCAGTTTGTATGGAGGAGCAGATCGCCGGGTTGACACTCAAGCGTCTGGCATATTTTACCTAACGTGTCAAAATTGATTCCTAGTGCCTTACCCTTCTTGAACCGCCACAGTGTCGTATGGCTGATACCTGTCTCTTTAGCCAGCCAATAGAAAAATCTCCCCCAAGTTTTTCAGTAACTCATTTATTCGAATCTCAATCATGATTCGCCCTCCTACTCTCAATCATGATTCGCCCTCCTACTCTATTTTGCATATATGATAAATATTGTCTATGTGAGATATATTCTATACTTGACATATATCGGTAGTTAGCATAAGGTGGGCTGCGAACCGAGTGTCGCTTACTCCCTTCTCAGCTCCTCTGGAATTTCCCAGACCACCTGAAGTCAACAGCTTAACAAAGAGGAGCAACAAATGTTTGGACGACAAGTTACCTTAAGGCTCAAGGCCAATTCAGCTACGGAGCTTACCCGCATCGTCAATGACGAGATCATTCCGATTCTGCGTAAGCAGAAAGGATTCCGCGATGAGACCACCCTGCTCGCGCCCGAACGATCGGAAGCGATCGCAAACAGCTTCTGGGACACGAAAGAAGATGCGGAAGTGTACAACCAGACGGCGTACCCCCAGGTGTTGAAGTCGCTTTCGAATGTGATCGACGGAACGCCAGTGATAAAGAGCTTCGAGTTCGCCACTTCGACGTTCCACAAAGCCGAAGCCGCCAAGTTAGCGTGAGGCAAGCAGAGACTTCTTGGAGCGGAGGACGGGCTGGTGTCGGCCCTCCTTCCGCTTTACAACGAGGAGCATCAAACGATTAGTGACAAAAGAGAGGCGCGAAGAGAAACATGAGCCTCACACAATGTCCGAACTGTCATCGTCATTGCTTTACTGATGCAGCGTTCTGTCCGAGTTGCGGGCGAACTTTCCAATCGGGGCTCCAGGCACAGGCAGTCGCCAGAGAAAAAGCGTTCAGCAGGAAAGCAATCACTCTATTCCTAAGCCTGTTTCTGTCAATTTTCGCGGTGCTTGTATTCGTCGAGCTACAGGTCTATTTAACCGGCGTTGGTTTGTTTCGTCCGTAGGCGGCTAACTCGCGTTTGCAATGCGGACGTCATCGGTTGGAGGTAATTGTAGTTGTCCTTATATATAGTGTGATCAACGGAGATTGGTTAAGCGTTCAGAACTTTGCCGAGATTTTGCCGAGATTCATATCGAAATAATCGTCGCATAAAGCACATAAACGCATCTTTTCCGACCGCGACCAATTGTTTTATTGGCTTGAATTTGAAGTCGAGGTTCGCAGTACAGTCAAACACACTCTGCCTGTTGAGAAAATCGAAGCATGGTTGGAGCGCGGAGTTCGGACACCAAGGACGCAGCTCTCAAAGAACGGTTACGCGCTTTACTCAATATCTCACTACGCTGAGTTTTATCTGCAACGCAGCGAACGCGGAGTGTTAGTCGACAGGACTTCTTGTTTGTGTGATTCGTTGAAAAAGACGTCACGGGCATGCAATCACGCGATCTTCAGACTTCGCGCGTAAGTGTCATATACCAATTCCATTCCCAGGTGCGACCGTTGTCGGCAGAGAAAGCTTGGGACCAAACAGGACTATCGGGGGCGCGGATATCCCAGCGAAACTGCACCACGATCGGTCTTCCTTCATAACTGTCGCGCGCATAGAACGTGCCGATTCCATCAGCAAACGAGCCGACCTGCGGAACGTCCAGAACAACCGTCTCGCTGTTTGCCCAGTAGATACTCCAAAGGCGCGTTTTTGGATTGAAGAGCCGCAGCGACATGCCTTCAAACGGTTGACCATCCACCGTCGTGAAAAAGGAATCGATATTTCCGAACCCATTCAAAATCTTCCGGCATTCTGCCTGCGCATCGAACTCCGTCCAGTCAGAACAGTTGTTTAGTCTGCTGTTCAGCTTGCGGTTATGAACCTTCCACCTTCCCTCGAGAAAGTCGAAGTCAGTCGGCGACGAACTCGGCGAAGCGACGATCTTCAAATCCTCCATCTTTAACACCTCGTTCGTTAGGGTAATAACATACTTGGCTGACCGCGCCCAGGGGCGTATAAACATTCCGCCGCACTTACAGCGTGTTTGTGCAACTTTCTCAACGTCCAAGAAGGTCAGTTTAACCGACTGTGATTTGCCGAATACTCGGAAAGAACGTAAAGGAAATGTATTGAGCCGCCGAGTCCCGCAAAATTCAGGTTTGATAGCGGGCGGCATTTCAACCTTTTCGTAATTCCTGGATGCAACCGTTGAGTCGACAGGACGTGGACGACTTTGTAGAGCGCGGTTGGACCGTGTTGCGTGGAGGTTTCTCCCGAGACGTCGCCGCAGTTGTGATCGATGCGCTATCGCTCAAGTGCGGAGTTGACCTGCGCAACCCGAATGATTGGACAGCGCCTTCCATCTGGCTCAAGGAGGTCTATTCAGGTTCACCCTGGATTGACGCGGTGACGTCACGATTCGCCTCGGCGATGGACCAGCTGGTAGGGTTGAATCGGTGGGAGCCGCTTACCCGAATGGGATGGTGGCCGATTCGCTTTCCACTTGTCGAAAACCAGTCGATTGATGATGAGTACGTTGGAAACGACTGGCACGTAGATGGATACTTTCGTCACCGTCTCTCATCGCGGGAACAGGCCATTGTAAACTTCTTCCTGTTCAGCGATGTTGAGCCCGGTAGTGGCGGCACCCGGTTCGCGGAGGGCTCCCACGTCCGAGCGGCTCGAGTGCTGGCAGAGATCAGCCCCGCGGCCATCGACGTGGACGAACTCACGGAACATGTGACCGACTTTCCCGGTGTGTTCGATTCCGTCGTGGAGAGTTCGGGCGATGCAGGTGACATCCTACTGGCCCATCCTCTCTTGCTCCATTCGTCGAGTCACAACCGCGGAAGGCGCCCGCGCGTGATGGCAAACCCGCGGATCGATTGCTTTGCTCCAAAACGCTTTGAGGGCGACGACCTCTCGCCAGTGGAAGTCGTGCTCGCGCGGGCACTGCGTGACTCCGTGTGAAAACCTGGGTCCAGAGTTTCGTTACTCCGCAGGTAACGCATTCAAACAATAGCCTCGCCAGGCGTCATCACGCCGGCGGATAAAAGTGCTAAACTCTCTCCAGACAAGTTGCTTTAAGCAGGCACTAGATTGTTTACAGAACTAGAGGACAATTTAATGTCATGGATTACTTTACAAACGAGGACCGGACCAGAAGAGTACCAGGTTAGCGACTTGGATGAAGTAGTCTGGTGGAAAACGGAAAATGGAATGATAGCGGTTGGCTACATGGACTTGGTTTCGGGTCTAATGAGTCAGAATGACTTAGAAACTTGTCGGATGAAACGACCAGAGATTGTTCATGAATTTCTGGAGCGGCAAGCATCGCTTAAGCCTAAGAGCATCTCGATCCAATAAGTTGCTAGCATGGCTGCGTTCACAACCATCCACACCGCTCGGCTTCGACTATAGGGAAGAATTGAAAACGGACCAACGGGTTTCGCTCATGCGCCGATTGTCCCGCGTTTTTCGATCTTTGCCCACGTATCGCGCAGGCCAATAGTCCGATTGAACACCAATTTGTGCCCCGAGTCGCGGTCAAGGCAATAATAACCAAGGCGCTCAAACTGACACTTAGTCCCAGGCTTTGCGTCTCGCATACTCGGTTCTATTTTGCAATCGTGCAGTACCTGCAATGAAGCAGGATTCAGATTTTCGGTAAAATCGTGTCCTTCTTCAACCTCGTTAGGATCCTCTTTAATAAAAAGGTTGTCGTAGAGACGGACCTCTGCTGATAGAGCGTGATCCGCTGAGACCCAGTGAATAGTAGACTTTACCTTTCGCCCATCAGGTGTGTTACCGCCGCGTGTAGCCGGATCGTAAGTGCAACGGAGTTCTACAATCCTGCCCCTGCTATCTTTAATGACTTCCTTGCAGGTGATTAAGTAAGCATAACGGAGGCGCACCTCGCGACCAGGCGCGAGCCGGTAAAACTGCTTCGGCGGATCTTCACGAAAATCATCTTCCTCAATATACAGCGTCTTTGAAAAAGGAATCTTTCTGGTTCCCGCGGAACTATCTTCGGGATTGTTGATAGCATCCATTTCCTCCACCAGATCATCGGGATAGTTTTCGATAACCACGCGTAATGGTTTCTGCACACACATTACGCGGGGAACAAGTCGATTCAAGTCCTGGCGCAGGAAGTATTCGAGCTGCTGTAACTGAGTAATGCCATTCGTTTTCGATACGCCAACGCTAGCACAGAAATTACGGATAGCTTCTGGAGTGTAACCGCGCCGGCGCATGCCCGAGAGCGTTGGCATACGTGGATCATCCCAACCTTCGACGTGTCCTTCCTCAACCAACTTCAGCAGCTTGCGTTTGCTAAGCAGAGTATGGGTGAGTGCAAGCCGGTCGAACTCGTATTGCCGCGAAGGAAAAATGCCAAGCTGTTCGATAAACCAGTTATATAAAGGCCGATTATTATCGAACTCCAAAGTACACATCGAGTGAGTCACGCGCTCTATAGAATCCGACTGCCCATGCGCGTAATCGTACATCGGGTAGATACACCACTGACTACCCGTACGATGATGGTCCATGTGGAGAATTCGATACATGACCGGGTCGCGCAGATTAAGGTTCGGAGAGCTCATATCGATCTTCGCCCGCAGCGTTCGCGAACCATCCGGAAACTCTCCCTGTTTCATGCGCTCGAACAGATCGAGATTCTCTTCGACAGAACGGTTGCGATATGGGCTTTCCCTGCCCGGTTCGGTTAACGTGCCGCGATATTCGCGAATCTCGTCAGCGCTGAGATCGCATACGTAAGCATTCCCGTCCTTAATCAACTGAATGGCCCATTCGTACAGTTGTTGGAAGTAATCCGAGGCATAATAGAGGCCGTCCCATTTGAACCCCAGCCACTTCACATCCTCCATGATGGCTTCAACATACTCTGTTTCTTCTTTTGACGGATTGGTGTCGTCAAAACGCAAATTGCACTGGCCGCCAAACTCCGCCGCCAATCCGAAATCGAGGCATATGGCTTTGGCGTGGCCGATATGCAAGTAGCCGTTCGGCTCGGGAGGAAATCGAGTTTGTACTGCGCCTCCATGTTTGCCAGCCCTGATGTCCTCGATAATGATGTTTCTAATAAAATTCGAGGGCCCATCATTACCTGGCCGCGATTCCGGCGAAGTCTCAGTAGATTCAGTTTCAAAAGGCACGTTTCTGATTTCTCCGTAACTAAAGCTCTGATTAAGACATCTGTTCAGTTTACAAAAGATGTTGGGCAGGGTCATCTCGCGGAATAGGTCGGTAGTGGGGTAACAATGTGTTGCGATGCAGTTAACAAGTAATTTTAAGGTCGGGTCTAAACAAGGTATCAACTTCTTTGCGATACCATTTCTCGACGTTTCCACCGCACCACGGACAGAACACAATCCTGATGTCTGTAACAATCGATATTGGATAATTTTCGCAGTGGATTGACTCCTCTTGCCCTTTATCCACAACACGACACTGCAAAGTAACTTCAGGCTCACCTAACGAGTCGCGTCCGACCAGTATTGAAGTACCGCGTTGCCCAGCCTGCTCGTAATTGCCTTTAAACCCTACGCAGCACCACTTCATTTGGCTTCCCTTACTAAGCTGTAGTCAGGCTATATTCGTAATCACCACAAGGTAGCTAGGCTTCTTTACTCCGTTAGGAGTTCAATGTTTATAGCCACCACGCAGACGCCCACCCCCACGCCTTTCGGAGGAGCGGGAACGAGCTAGCCTATAACACGCACGACGCCTCCCGCTCCTCCGAAAGGCGCCGGAGGTGTGGGTTACTTCGAGCTATAAACATGTAACCCCTAGCGGGGTCAGGAACTCCGATGTTTTGGTGAATTAAAGAAATCATCAGCAACGTTTGATGGTTGCGGCCTCGCTCCGCTGTGTTCTCTATGTCCCTTGTCGAGATTTGAGTCGCATCCCGCTTCGGAACTCACGCTCCTCCAGCCGCGTCGGTTCGGGTGAGAGCTCTCACACGTCTTAATACCTCCTCCTCCCCGAGGTTGTGAGCTACTAAAAAAAGTTCCGGACTCTGTTTTAGTCCGGTCAGGGCGATTCTAATGGCATTGCTAACATGACTGATCGAGCCGGCAAAATTCTCCGGATTCTTTTTGTATTGCGCTGCGGTTGGCGCGAACCCGTGGGCGCCGGCCAATATGCGGATCTGTTCGAACCAGGCTTCTTTGTCTTCTTCATGCCGATACAAATCAGCGAAGCCTTTGGCCAACTTAACTACCATGTCAGGTTCCACACGAGCGAAGCGAGGATCTGAAGGGTCACTTACAAGTGGAAACAGCTCCTGAAAGTACAAACCGTAAGCCGTCCGGAACTCCTCCCATTTTGCAAGATCCTTTCGTCGGTCCACGCCAGGCCGTCGCTCATTCGCAAAGATGCGACGAGCCAGCGGCAAATTCCTGGATAGTATTGCGGCCATCTCAGGATCATATTCCCGGGCCCAGGTGAGCAAACTTTCCAGTGCCTCTTCGGTTGGAAGTTGCGCAATAAACTCGCGGCTGATCGATTCAAGCTTCACAAGATCGAAGATCGGACCAGCCACTCCGCATTCATTTAAACTGAGAGCAGACAAAGCAGATTCCTCGAACGTCATTTCAGCGAACCTGCTGTTGGCAAGGCCTCTTAAATAATGTAGCACCGCGCCTGCGGGATAACCCGATTTCATGTAAAACTCGACGTCAGCCTCGTTATCTTTTCGCTTGCTCAGCTTGCGCCGGCTCGCTCCGTCGAATTTCATCAGCGGAGCGATATGGGCATACGGTATTGGTTCGAAACCAAGTGCCTTGAATAGTTGCAGATGCACCGGCACCGAAGAGATCCACTCCTCGCCACGAAGCACCAGCGTGACTCTCATCAAATGATCGTCTACGGCATGAGCGAAGTGATAGGTGGGAAGTCTCGGAGACTGAGCGCTACTCTTCAACAACACGATGTCGTTCACATTGTCCTGCTGTTCGATTCGACCGCGAATTAGATCAACGTACTCGACGCGCTTAGGTGGACCGTCGGGCGAACGAAACCGAATCGTATAATGCTTTTCGGCTTGAAGACGACTTATGACTTCAGCCTGCGAAAGATTTCGGCAGCGCGCCCATGAACCGTAATAGCCGGTCTGGAGCTTTGCCGCAAGTTGTTCTTCCGTCATCTGGGCCAACTCTTCCCGAGTGCAAAAACATAGATAGGCACGGTCGGTCCGCAGCAACTCTCGCGCGTAGGTGTGATAGATCAGCTCTCGCTTTGACTGTTCGTACGGTCCCCACTTTGAATTCGAGTCGTTCTCGTCAGACTCGATGTCGAAGTACTTGAATGCGCGTGTAAACTGTTCGCGCGAACCGGGGACTTCTCGCGCCTGGTCGGTGTCTTCGATTCTAATAAAGTACGAACCACCGGAATGGTGCGCGAGGTTCTTGCCGAGAGTGGCGACGTAGATCCCGCCCGTGTGTAAAAAACCTGTTGGGCTTGGACCAAAGCGCGTCACGATCGCACCCGGCGGAAGATCGCGCGGAGGATAATAAGACTCCCAATGCGAGGGCTCTGGCAGTTCAGAGTCAAATAACGTATTAATGAACTCAGCAGTAAGCATAGATCCCATAAAGGCGGCCCCGAATGCTAACACTCCGACCTAATTATACTAGGGACTACTCCCACGCTCTCCAAGAGTTATGAACGAGATGTTGTTATGCGCGGGAGGTATGTACCGATATACTGCATCGATCCCGACGGTTTCGCTCAAGCCTTTGCGGGCTGACGTAGATCCCATCGAAGCCCGTTTAATAGCGGCGACACAAAAACCACTGAGCATCAGGTCGTTCATCCGGCGTTTCCCCAGCTTTACAAATCGACATTGACCAACTTCAGCCTTAGGAATTTGCTTTGATTCAAAGCCCAACTAGAAGGAGTGTAATTCATAACGGCTCAACTCCGTGGCGGTTGATGTTGATCGTCGCTTTGATAGTTTGTTTTGGATACGTGTCTGCCTGTGGGCAACAAGCCATAGATACAAAAATGCCTTCCGGCTCCCGCGGAAAGACGAGCAAACCCTTGGCGACGATTCCCTTCGAGGCAGGGCCAGATCCTCGAATTTTTTTTCGAGCTAGAATAAATAATTCTCAGCCTGTTTATTTTATCCTTGATAGCGGAGCAACATGGTCGTTTCTCGACCCGAGCCAGGTCGAAGCCCTAAGTCTGAAAACGGAGGGACAAGGCAGAATTACAGATGCACAAGGCGATCCAATCGAGCTAACGTTCGTGAAGAACGTCTCTTTGGAGGTCTCGGGTGTGAAACTGGAGGATCAGTCTTTCGCCATAGCTCCGATGAAGGTAAGGTTTATTTACCCGGTAGCCGGAATTATTGGCGCGCCCTTCTTTAAACGATTCGTCATCGCCATCGACTATGATGCCTACACGCTCAGTGTCTACGAACCGCAGAGTTATGAATATACAGGTAGCGGGGAAGTTATACCGCTAGAATTTCAAGGTGAATTGCCAATTGTCCGAGCGGGCCTGATTGTTGGTTCCCTTCCATCGGTCGAAGCGAGGTTGTCGGTCGACTCCGGAGCTAGCTGGCCTGTGCAACTGCATAGACCGTTTGTTGAGGCCAATAAATTACTAACTTCCACACAGGGTATGTTTCGGCTAGGGTCACCCGCAGGACTAGGTGGGCAACAGTCCTATTTCGTCGGACGTGCTAAATCAATCAGATTGGGAGGCTACAAGTTCGAGAATCAGATGTTGACTTTTTCGCAAGATGCGAAAGGTTTTGGGTCCACAACTGAGAAGGATGGGCTGATCGGCACCGCCACGCTGAATAGGTTTAGAGTGATTCTCGATTACTATCGAAAGAGAATGATTCTGGAGCCGTCAGAACTCTTCGGCGTGACATTCGATTATGACATCACCGGCATGAGAATTACGAAAGACGGCAAAGACTTCAAAGTGCGTAATGTGTACGATGGTTCACGGGCAAGCAAGGCAGGGTTGTTGCCTGGTGATGTGATCGTTTCTCTAGACGGACGCGCGACATCAGAAATGAGTATTAAACAACTTCGTCAGATGTTCCACCAAGACGGTCGCGGACATTTACTCGGAATTAACCGCGGCAAAGAATCGCTGGAGATCAAACTTGCTACGATGAAGGTAGATTGACCATCGTATGTCATCGCAATGACTTATCGAATCATGCGACACTCTTACTTAAGCTTGGGCTTTTGGCTACTCGATCCTCATCCGTTTAATCAAATCAAAAAAACGCGGTTCGGACCGGAGGTTGTCCCATTGAGCCTCAACTTTCAAAAACACCATTCGCACATCTCTTTCGGAAAAACCTTTTTCGAGATAGTCAAGTGCTCTCTCTCGCTCGCCTACCGCGTTATACGCCAAGGCAATGTTATAAGGCGGAACGTATGTTTCAGTTGATGATTTCAGTAGTTCGTTAAGGACTGCTCGTGCTTCGGAAAGTTTGCCCCACTTAGCTAGAGCGTAAGCGCGATACGCGTGTGATTGTGAATTGCCCGAAAGCTCGGCGGCTCTCTTCGCCTCCGCTACTGCTTCTGAGTGCATTCCTTTTTCCGTATAAACTCTTGAGATGAAGAGATGCGAAAGCCAAAAATTCGGATCCAGATCGATCGTCTTTTGCAAGCGATCAAGAGCGTTGTCGTAATCTTTCGCGAAAAAAAGAATTTGCCCTTCTTCTGCGTTGGTTCGTAACGACAGCGGGTCGAGTTCTCTTGCAAGTTTTATTTCTGCAAGTGCTCTCTCATGCCGTCCGCTATTTGAGAGCAAATGCGCATAGGCAAAGTGCGCGTCCGCGCTTTTAGGATTGAGGTCCAAAGCTCGCTGATAATGTTTTTCCGCTGCTTGCCAATCCCAGTCATACCAAAAACTTATAAATCCTAATATCACGTAAACTTCGCTATTGCCCGGGTCAATTTCAACCGCGCGCAAAGTGGCCTCTTTTGCTTTGGGTATTACCTGCCAGGAGGGCAGTCCGCTGGTCAATGCCATTGGTAGATATGCTTGCGCAAGGCCGAGATATGGGAGCGCGTAATTCCGGTCGAGCTCTATCGCCTGCTGAAAATAGGCGACGGCTTTGTCGGTTTCCGCACGCGTTAACCTGAGTGCGTGGAATCGGCCCTTCATGTAAAGCTCATAAGCCTCGAAATTGTCCGTGTAGCGCCTATTCTCTTTATTTGTGAGTCGAATCTTGAGGGCGGTCGCCACTCGCTCCGAGATTGAATCCTGAACTCTGAAAATGTCCGTGTACTTCTCGTCAAGTTGTGAAGCCCATAACTGTTTTCCGTCACTCACACGAACAAGGCGCGCCATCACTCTAATTCTGTCGCCCGAAGTCTGGAGACTTCCGTCTAAAACGGCTTCAACGTTAAGTTGACGGCCGGCGGTGATGGAGTCTTGATCGGGCGAATCGTATCGCCTGACAGCACTCAACGGACGAACTGTGATTTCTTCAGCCTCGCTCAGCTTGGAGATCAAAGCGTCCGCCATTCCGAGTTCCAATGCTTCATCCCTTTGCTCCGCGACCAAGGATTTAAAAGGCAGAACAGCAATCGTTTTCGTGGTCGTGTTAAGGGAAGATCGCCGCCAAAAATACATTCCGATAACGCTGGCGACGAGCAACAAAGCGACTGTGGCGACAAGCAGAAATCTGAGATCCGCGGTAAGGGGTTTCGGCCTTAGTGTTCGAGTTTCTGGTTCCGGCGTGGTATTTGTTGGTTTTGCTTCCGTGACGCTCAAATTGGACGATTCTGCCGGTAGTTCGCGCAGCAGAACAGAACCTCCAAGCGTAACCCCTTCCTTGCTTGGCTTTTTGCCTTTCTCGTCTTCTTCAATCTGACGCACTTCGGGAACAAATCGAAATCCGTGTCCGCGCACGGTTTCGATGAATTTCCCTTCTCCCGTACGTTCACCTAAAACCTGTCGCAGCAGCGAAATGTTCTTATCTAAATTGTTTTCTTCCACTATCGCATCCGGCCAGACTTCATTCAGTAACTCATCCTTGCGAACCAGATGATTGCCACGTCTGACGAGAACGCAAAGTGTGTCGAAAGCCTTCTCAGAAAGCGGCACCCGCTCTCCTTCGCGCGACAAAAGACGTTCGGCAACATCCAGACGAAACGTGCCGAACTCATATAGCTCCCTGTTTACATTGGACATGAGCGGTTTCAGAAAAGAGTCAGAGTATTTTCAGGAAACCCGAAAGCTGCGCAGATTTCGTTGCGGTGATTATGGCACTCAACTGCCGCAACTTAGAAATCTCGCGGAAATCGCAGAGGACATCGCGGCCTGAAGCATAACTCTAAAAAGAAAGAGGAAAACGATGAGAAACATATTCTTAAAAGCACTCGGCGGAATCGCGTTGGTAATTAGTTTGTCGGCCATGTTCACTCCAGCCTGGGTGTCCGGGCAAGGCGGAGGCGGCAGGTTAGAAGGCACGTGGGATGTTCAGGTAACAATCCGAAACTGTCAAACAGGAGCGGAAATCAGGAGCTTTGCCTCTGTGACCACATTCATGTTTGGCGGAACAATTATCGACTCGACCTCCGGTATACCGCAGGCCCTAAGAACACCGGGACAAGGTGTTTGGAGTCATGTTAGCGGAGATACTTACCGCTTTAGTTTCAAGTCTTTCAGTTTTGATGCCGGAGGCAATTTTACCGGCTGGACAAAGATTACCCACGAAGCGGCGTTGGATTCAAATGGCATGCAATATAGCTCGGCGGGAACTGCCGAAGTATACGCACCCAACGGAACTTTAATATCTACAGGCTGTTCGACGACGACAGCGACCCGATTTGAATAGACCGTTGCAACGCGAGTTCGCCGTATCAGATGCAACGAACAGCACTCGGACCTTGGTGCGTCGAACTCGCGATGAAACTGTATCGAATAAATGCCCACACGTCCCCGACTCGTTAGCAGACGTGAAGTGTTCGGAGTGGTTGTGAATCTCGATGATGACTCCGAGCTTACTGCCTTGGCGAAATTGTATCCTAACTATTTAGCTCTACATTTGAGCGGCCAATTTGTGACCCAGAAATTACAGCACTTCACGTACTCGCGATAGCAGAGGATGGGAAGGAATATTCTCCGACCGCGACCATTGTTTTATTGGCGCTAGGCAATGTTGAGGCGAGTACTTCTTTGGTCTTCATAACCCCAAGGTCGCGGGTTCGACCCCCGCCCCCGCCACCAATATTCTTTCGTCTTTCAATAAGTTACAAGCATTGCCTACCTCAGACCTCTTTTGTTTTGCCGAGATTTTGCCGAGAATGAAAAAAGTCTAACGCAGATTTATCGCTGTGTTCTCGTCAGCTCTTCAATGAAATTAATAGTTTAGGATCTCTCATAACGGTACCGTGAGAGCAATGCGCCCACGCTCCACGTGCGCTTCCGCATACTCTGCCCATAGGGATGCGGCTTCGGCGGGCCCTCGAATTCTTGACTTTTAACTTGTTCTTACTAGAGTTTGTTCCGTCCTGTAATCGGCATTTCTATCGCAAATGGTTATCTCCTCAAAAACCCGACTAGGTCGCTATGAAATTCGCCCAGCTTCGCGCTCGTGGCATGGGTAAGGTTTATTTGGCGTTCGACACGGAACTGGATCGAAGTCTAATGGTCAAGTTTCTCTGGCACCTTGGCAGCTTGCGCTCGGACCTTCAGTTCGATGATTTCGTGCGTCGGATCGGGATGCCTTGACGAAGCTGGCGAACTCTGCGAAGACTGAGATAAGCCAGCCCGACATATTGACAATCGCCACAGGTACAAAACTCGGCCGATATGAAATCCGCTCGCAACTCGGCGCGGGTGGAATGGGTGAAGTGTATCGGGCGCGCGACACGGAATTGGGTCGTGATGTCGCGGTGAAAGTTCTGCCGTCAAGTTTCTCTGCTGACTTAGACCGTCTTCATCGTTTCCAGCAAGAAGCGTGCGCCGCGGGTGCACTGAATCACCCAAACATTCTATCCATCTATGACGTTGGCAAGCACGACGGATCACCTTACGTTGTTTCCGAATTACTTGAAGGTGAGACATTGCGCAAGCGGATAGCGGGAAGTCCGTTGGCCCAACGCCGCGCCATCGAATACGCACTACAAATCGCGAATGGTCTGGCGGCCGCGCATGAGAAGGGAATCATTCATCGCGATTTAAAGCCGGACAACATCTTCATTACCAATGACGGCCGGGTGAAGATTCTGGATTTTGGTTTGGCAAAGCTGACTCAACTCGACGGCAATCAAGCACAAACTGAGATACCAACTCGACGTGTTGACACGGATCCTGGTGTGGTGATGGGCACGGTGGGTTACATCTCGCCGGAACAGTTGAAAGGTCGTTCAGTCGATCAACGTGCAGATATTTTTTCATTCGGTGCAATTCTTTACGAGATGCTGTCGGGAAGACGCGCATTTCACCGTGAGTCAGCAGCGGAAACGATGAGCGCAATCTTGAAAGAAGATCCGCCGGAGTTGTCCGATACTAACAAAACTATTTCGCCAGCATTGGAACGACTGGTGAACCACTGTCTGGAAAAGAATCCGGAGGCCCGTTTCTATTCAGCACGCGATGTTGCGTTTGCGCTGGAAGCGCTCTCTGGTGCTGGATCAGTTTCTACGCAGACCTTGACTGCGTTTTCTGCGTTACCCGATTCGAGCAAGGTCATCAAGCATCTGCCGTGGATCATTGCCGGCATCTTAGCGGTTGCGTTAGTGATAACGTCGGCGCTTCTGATCTTTTCATCCAGACAGACACCAGCGAATGCAAGTGCTGTTCGTGCTTCGATTGAACAACCGGAGAACGCGAATTTCCTTCCTCGCAGCCAATTCGCCGTTTCCCCCGATGGTTCTCGACTTGTGTTCGTTGCTCGGCCGCCTGGCGGACGGCAATTACTGTGGGTTCGATCACTCTCTGCTGTTACTGCCCAGCCGCTTAGCGGCACTGACGATGCACTTTACCCGTTTTGGTCCCCCGACAGTCGCTTCATCGGTTTCTTTTCGCAATCAAAATTGAAGAAGATCGAAGCGTCGGGTGGTCCTCCGCAAACGCTTTGCGAGGCACCAAACGGCCGCGGCGGCACCTGGAGTCGTGAAGGAGTGATCGTTTTCGCTCCAGATAACTATCGGCCTCTTTATCGTGTGCCAGCCGCTGGTGGAAGCGTTGTTGCTGTTACAAAGCTGGACGAGTCGAAACTACAGGCAACACATCGCTGGCCCTGGTTCCTTCCCGATGGGCGCCATTTTCTTTATCGCTCGGGGACGACGTCCTCAACGACACAAAAAGAGAACAATGGGATTTATCTGGGATCGCTAGATTCAGACGAACAAAAATTGATTCTAGCTGTGGACACGATGCCTGCTTACGCGTCGGGCTATTTGCTGTTCGTGCGCGAGACCACCCTAATGGCCCAAAGTTTCGACTTGAAAACCTTTCAACTTACAGGAGACCCGCTGAGTGTAACAGAACGAGTACAAGTGGACTTCGTGCTCTCACGGGCTGTGTTCTCGGTCTCGGAGAATGGGATATTGGTTTCGCAGAGTGGTGGCTCCGTGCTGGCCGACCGGGAACTACTATGGTATGAGCGGGACGGCAAGCAGTCGGCCACACTGGGCGCGCCGGCACTGTATGCCCAAATTGATATTTCACCCAATGAAGATCGTCTGGCAACAGGTATTTTCGATCTTAGAGCCGGTAGTCCTGACATCTGGATCTACGAAATGTCGCGTGACGTACCGCTAAGATTCACTTTTGATCCGGATTTCGACGCAAGTCCGATCTGGTCACCTGACGGGAAACGTGTCGTCTGGCGTTCAAATCGAAAGGGCCGGTATGACCTATATCAGAAGGTCTCGAGCGGCGCCGGCAATGACGAGATTCTTTTTGAATCTGAAGAGAATAAGGACGCCACCTCATGGTCATCCGACGGAGGTTTCATCGCTTACACAAACGCTACCGTAAAGGGAAACACTCAGAATGACATCTGGATTCTACCGATGTCCGGAGATCGTAAACCTTTCCCATTCCTACAGACAGGGGCGAACGAGCTTAGCGCGCAGTTCTCGCCCGATGGTCACTGGATCGCCTACGTGTCAGACGAGTCCGGTACTAACCAAGTGTACATCGCACCTTTTCCGGCCGCTGTCGGCAAGTGGCAAGTCTCGCGTAACGGTGGCACAGAACCACGCTGGCGTGGCGACGGCAAAGAAATATTCTTTCTCTCTCCTGAGAATAAACTCATGGTGGTGGCGGTAAGCGCTATTGGCTCAAATCTTCAAGTAGGCAACGCTGAACCATTATTCGAGATCCATCCCGCAAACCCACCCGGCTATCATTACGATGTGACGAAGAGCGGCCAACGTTTTCTCGTCGATTCCCAAAAAGAAGGAGGCTTGCAGCCGCTGTCACTCATCGTTCATTGGACCGCTGCCTTGAAGAAGTGACTCTCATCGAGGGCAAAACTCGGTGGCTACGAGATCCGCTCGAAAATTGGTGCCTCGCGGATATCGAAATATCTGGATGATAGATGCGGATGGAGGTGGAAATAGACAACTCTCGCAAGCAGCTGAACAGAACCTTGAACGAGGTTATTTCACCCGATGGTCGCTAGTATGTTCGACTTTTATCGCCGGATTGTGGAGGCGAAGCTGTTCTAAATTTTGTGCGCTCCAGCGGAGCGCAATGTGTCTTGCTGGTCTTTTACATTCCGCTCCTAACGGAGCGCGCAAATCAGCGATGCTGGGGCTATAAACATTTTGCTCCTCCGGAGCTAAGTTCCTCCATCACAAGGTCGACACGAATCACATCAGTAGTTGAGCATGCAGGTTGGCACGGCGGGAACACCCTGACGCTGTGTTAGGTTGCCGCGAATTCCCGTAACTTTTGTAACCTCTCCACTGCTACTTCTCATCCAGGTTCACACTCCTTATTGGAACGTCCCAATGGGCCAGCAATACTTCGAATCGCCTTTGCTCCTCCCGCTTAAACGTATCTTGGTCAGGATAGAGCTGCTTGAGAATTTGATCATCGCC
>JBKPAC010000160.1:0-3309 GCA_046726175.1 Acidobacteriota bacterium | reverse complement strand
AGGACCGCTTTCAAGCTTTCTCGTTTTTAGGCGGGTTTTTGCAGATGAGAACGTAGCTAACAATGGTTACTTTCCGTAAATCAGAAAATTTTTGTCCACAAATTGGCCACACGAAGAAAAAGAGCGTTAACGCTCACGACGGTATGTAGTTGACGAGATGTGAGTTATTGGTCGGGGCGAGTGGATTCGAACCACCGACCTCACGGTCCCGAATGAAGAAGGATTTGAAAATTTAACCAATTGATTTGAATCGAGTTGCAGCCACGAGCAAAATCAAGGGTTTTTGAATAGTCTTACATCCGTTCCCATCCGTTACCAGTCACTTGCTATTCATTCCTGCCACAAATCTGCCACAGCGATTTTGCGCACTTCTTCATGCTAAGAATCATCTACAATTACACTAACAGGGCCATGACCAGAATAGCGAATTGAACTCCGCGTCCGCAGTTGATTGTGCCAGGATCTAATCAACGGCGTGGCGCGGTTTTCCTCGATACGTTGTCAGCCTCAGAGCGTCTCCGCTTCAGCCCTACCGCCACAAGGCCGCTCCCGATCAGCAGGAGACTGGCTGGTTCAGGTACAGGCGCGACTGTAAAGGTATGCGTGTGCGATTGAAACTCTGGAAAGAACGATTCCGAACTGAAGCCATTCCCGACAAAGTCGAGCGTGAATAAGATCGTATTGTTGTTGGCTGGCCCCGAATTTTCAAACACAGTGATCTGTCCGGTGATGGTATCGCTCGTGAATCCAAAACTGAGAACAAAGTTATTGTATTGGATTCCCTGATAGATCACAGTTCCAGTTCCTAACAACCCAAAGTTTAACGTCGTAATTGTTCCTCCTTGGGATGCCCCGCAGGATTGGTTACATAGGTCATTGACATTGTGTCCCTGAAAAGACAGACTTGGCCCACTGCCAAGCGCGTCAGTGATTAACACGCCGCTTAGGCCTGAGCCCGATCCGGTAGAGGAAAACACCCCACTAGTCAACACGATTGGATCTGCTTCAGCGACAGAAACAAATAGCAATAAACTGATTACGAGAAGAACACCGCGCAGCGTGGCGTCTTTGAGGCAGGTCATAATCTTCTCCGCTAAGATATCGGCAATCTGGGGTTAGGAGGCGAATGGGGGTAGGAGGCCTATATTCTGCTGGGGATTGACTATGAGGTCAAGTCGCTAGCGACGCGCGGGGATGTATCCGGTTTACCGATCACATTGTCGGGGATGGCGAAGCACTGTTTTCAGAAAAACCGAGTCCCACTATAATTCCTAGCAAGTTAATAATATGGTCGGTTTGTTTGAGTGGGTTAGGTGGCATTTAACTTTCCTAAAGGCACAATTCACGGCACAAACAAGAAGGCCACTCAAGCGAGTGGCCTTTTCGTTAAGGAATTATTGGTCGGGGCGAGTGGATTCGAACCACCGACCTCACGGTCCCGAACCGTGCGCTCTACCAGGCTGAGCCACGCCCCGAATTTGCGTCTGGATAATAGGGGTGACGCTACGTTGTGTCAAACAGATGGTGTCTTTGGTCTTGGGTCTTTGGCCTTTGGCTTGGGCGATTTCAAGATTTCAGATCTCAGATCTCAATATTAAACTGAAGACCAAAGAACAAAGACCAAAGAACAAAGACCAAAGAACAAAGACTCTCTACCCGGTATTGCGCAACCCGGCGGCGATGCCGTTGATTGTAGCTGCTAACGCATAATTCAAATCATCACCTTCTTCACCTGCACGCTTGCGCCGCAGAAGTTCCACTTGTATCAAACTCATTGAATCAACGTACGGATTGCGCAATCGAATGGATCGAGCTAGCACAGGATTCTTCTCCAGCAGCACACGTTGACCAGTCAACTCCAACACGACTCGCTTTGTTCGATCAAACTCTTCCACAACTAAAGCCAACACGCGCTCACGCACTGAATCGTCCGTAACCAAACTCGCATAAAGCCGAGCGATGGACAGATCCGCCTTGGCCATTCCCAATTCCACGTTGTCAATCAAGTCGCGAAAGAGCGGGAACCGATTCATTAAGTTCTGAAGCAGACGCAAGTTACTGGCATCGCTGTTTGCAAATCGTTCGAGAGCAAAACCAACCCCGAACCACGCGGGTAACACGTGCCGGCTCTGCATCCATCCGAAGACCCAGGGGATCGCGCGCAGATCATCCAGGCCTCGTCGCTCACTACGCCGCGCTGGACGTGATCCGATTCGTGCATACTCCAGCTCGTCAACCGGAGTCGCTTCCTCGAAATAGGCAAGCACGTCGTCATTCTCGGCGATGGTTTCTCTGTAGAATGAAAACGCTTCTTGAGACATCTCCTCCAGGGCTGCCTCGGATTCCTGATCGAGCTCGTAAATTCCTCCGGGCCGCGACAAAGCTTCCAACGATGCTGCGATAACCAGTTCCAGGTTGCGCTCCGCAAGCACCGCATCGGAATACTTCCAGTTCATCACTTCACCCTGTTCAGTGATCTTGATATGACCGGTAAAAGCACCCGCGGGCTGCGCAATGATGGCGTGATGTGTCGGACCACCACCTCGACCTACTGTTCCACCACGGCCATGAAACAGTGTGAGCCGAACATTACACTCCTCAGCGACCTGATGAAGGATTCGATGTGCCTTGAAGATCTCCCACGTGCTCGTAAACATTCCGCCATCTTTGTTCGAATCGGAATAACCGAGCATTACCTCCTGTCGTCGTCCCCAGGAGTCGAGTAATCGAGCGTAGTAGCGGTTGGTCCAAAGTGCGCGACAGATCTCGGGACAAATCCGCAGAGCTTCAATTGATTCGAACAAAGGGACCGGCATAACTCCGGGGTCTCTGCCGTCCTCAGTTGCCGCGACTTGCACTCCCGACAATTCCATGAGCCACACTAACGTGGAAATGTCGGAGGACGCGTTAGCGCCGCTAATGACATAACTTCGGATCCCCTGGGAAGGATAGCTGCGTTTCAAATCCTTAAGTCCGCGTAAAGATTCGAGCAGGTCTTGTGTTTCCGTTGACGGTGGTTCAGGCAGATCGAAGCTCTTGAGGTTGCCAGTATCATTGAAGGGGCCGCTGGCGAGTTCTTTGCGAGCGCGAGTGTGTATGCGCGCATGTTGTCGAATGTCGAGTGTATGTAGATGAAAGCCGAATGTTTCGACCTGTCTCAGTAACGGGTCGATTAAGAGTTGCGCGAGACGCTCGCCGGCATTCTGTGTCAGATTTTTGTGGATCAAGAGCAGGTCAGACGCGAATTCGCGTGCGTCCGAATATGAGTTGGTCGACGCGGGTTCATCACGTGTGCTTAACAGCCGCGCG
>JBKPAC010000159.1:0-6317 GCA_046726175.1 Acidobacteriota bacterium | reverse complement strand
ACTCCACTAGAGGGCAACGCAACCGGCTAACTCACCGGTGCGGATTGGAAAATTGAAGGGAAATCAGATCATGCCGAGCTTCATCCGGCCCGCTTCGCTGATCATGTTTTGGTTCCAGGGCGGATCCCAGACGAGCTGGACATCGGCTTCATCCACGCCGTCGATCGACAAAATCTTGCTCTGAGCGTCGTGCGCGATAGCCGGTCCCATGCCGCAACCCGGCGCGGTTAGCGTCATTTTCACTTCCACGCGGGTGCCGCCATCATCCTTTTTAGTCAAACGGCAATCATAAACCAGACCAAGGTCAACAATGTTGACCGGGATTTCGGGATCATAGCACTGCCGAAGCTGGTTCCAGACGTCTTCTTCCGAAACCTCTCCGTTTGTAGCGCGGACAGGTTGTTGAGCTGGTTGCGTCTGGCGTTTTTCAAGACCCAGAGCATCGAGATCTTTCTCCTCGATTCGCGCCAGGCCCTGATATGTCGCGATCGTGTAGCTGCCCCCCAGGCTTTGGGTGATCACCCCCTGAGTTCCAGCCGGGATCGTCGTCTTTTGTCCGCTCGGAATCTGGATCGCCTCGCAATCGCGGCTCAATGTGAATTCAGTGTTCTCGTACATGGCTTTGCTCTTATGTCATTCCGAGCGAAGTCGAGGAATCTCTGGACTGCCTAGAAGCGATAACTTCTCTCGCCGCTCGGAAACGTTTGGAAATCTAGTATATCACAAACAAGCGGAATAACGAATAGTCACGACGTCGAATCGTCGACGGTTGAATCGTTAGAAATGTCGAGATATTCCTCGACTCTGCTGCGGTCCGTCAAAATGACAAATGGCAGAGGCACCTAATACACATCGCGCTTGTAGCGCTTGTCGCTCTTGAGCTTCTCAACGTATTCGTTGGCTTGGTCGAGACTTTTACCACCCTGCTCCTGTACGATTTGGCGCAGCGTCACGTCGACGTCTTTCGCCATTCGCTTCGCGTCGCCGCATACGAAAAAGTGCGCGCCTTCCGCATCGATCCATTTCCAAATCTCAGCGGAATTGTCGTTCATCCGATGTTGAACATACACCTTCTCGGGTTGATCACGTGACCATGCGCAATCCAGCCGTGTGAGAAGCCCTTCTTTCTTGAACGCCTCGAATTCCTCGCCGTAGGCAAAATCGCACCTTTGATGCTGCGATCCGAAAAAGAGCCAGTTCTTTCCCTTTGCTCCGGTCGCCCTGCGTTCCTGCAAGTACGCGCGGAATGGCGCCACTCCAGTTCCAGGGCCGATCATGATGATTGGAACATCCGGGTCGTCCGGCAAATGAAAATGTTTTGCTATGCTGGGAAAAACCGGCACTGGCACGTCGTCAGCACGTTCGGCAAGAAACGATGAGCACACCCCTTTGCGAACCCGGCCGTGACTTTCGTAGCGGACCACATCCACGATAAAGTGAACCTGTTCTGGGTATGCCCTTAAGCTCGAGGCAACCGAATAAAGACGCGGCTGCAGTTTCGTCAGCAACCCTACAAATTCGTCCGGCGCGAAACGGGCTGAAGGATGTTCAGTCAAAAAATCGATGACTTCCATGCCCCAGAGGTAAGTCTGGAGGTCTTGTTTGCGGTCTGGAGCGAGGAGATAGTGAAGCGTTGGCGCAGCACTAGCGCGCTGGGCAAGGGCTTTCAAAAACTTGGGAGTTGGCTGCGTGATGCTGTAATCGCGCAGCAACGCTTCGCGGAATGTTGTCGGCAATCCCTTCGGTCGAGGGACCTCCTCCGTGCCGGTGGCGCCAAGCGCGTGAATGATTTCGTCGACGAGCTGCGGATCGTTTGTCGCGTACACCGCAAGCGAATCGCCGACTTCGAAGCTCAATCCCCATCCGGTCAGATCGAGTTCAAAATGGCGCGTGTCCTTTGCCGACTCTGGTCCGCTCAGGCGACGATTGACCAGAAGTTTGGCGGGAAACGGATTTGCCCGCGTATACGGAGGAGCGGCAACAGTGGCTTCAGCATGCATAAAAGAAACTACGCGCCTTTATGCCGACAATCTACCGGTGCGCAAGCTCAATTCGCTGCTCAGATCATCCGTCATTCCCTATCGCGAGTGTGGGGCAAGCATCCATCGCGCGCTGCGCAGCGTCGGTTTCCTCCGGCGTCTCGGGTTGTTTGAAAAAATGAACAGCCGTTTCGTGGCGATTGTAAGTGATCAGGTTCGACGCCTCTTCCAGGCATAGCCGGCATAATGCACAGCTGGTATCCACATACCAGGGGCCTGGCACGTTTGCAGGCTGTCTGCTCAGTTCGTCCGCCATATCTAAATAAATGCGCAACCGATACGGGAGCAAAGTCTCCTCGATTTGCTTCCTGCGCATAGACGCCCGCTTTGGCCAACAAATCCGCCGCGATTTTATTCCGTCAGCTCGAAAGTACGCGCGATCGAGGCGGAAACCGGGTTTACCCAAATCCCTGAACGCCTCAGTGAGCCTGGCTGGTGTCGATCCCGGAAGAAAGGCCACGAAGTGAAGGCGTGTGAGATTGATTGCCGAATTATACGTAGGGGCGATTGACCTCATCGCCTGGGCGGTGCGGGTGAAGACAAACTCGCGGGACGAGTTAGGATGCGCAGGCATGCCTGTGATGGAAGCAGGCATGACGATCATGTTTGGGATGTCGAGCGAAACAATCAGCCGCCACGCGCTGAAGCGTGACGGCTTGATTGTGAGAAACGACTGCTGCGCTCGACTCGGCTGCTTTACGGATTGTTGATAACCATCTGCGGTGCGGGCTTGCTCACTTCAAGCTGGGCGCTCACCTTTTGGATTTGCGATGACTGCTCTTTCACGCTTCCGGTGAGAGCTTGAATTTCCTTCTGCTGTTGCGCGACGGTCGCTTCCAATTCCTGCACATTGCGGTGTTCTTTGAGGAACTCGTTTAGCAACATCGCGTACACCGCTTCGTAGCGCACGGTGTAGATCTCGCCTTTGCCATCGCGATCCACCAAAGCGGGGTTCACTTTTGCCACTTGCTCCGCGACAAGACCGAACTGCGCGACGCCATTGGGATCAACCTCGTGCTTATAGCGAAAGGTGACCGGTTTGAGCGCGAGGACTGCTTCGCTTGCCTTGTCCATCGGCTTGATGTCCGCCTTGAAACGCTCCGAGGAGGGTGCCACGCCGAGTTGACCGTTGGCGTTCACCTTAACCGCTGCGCCTGCAACTCCTGTTCCACTAATGCCAGCCATAAAGGTTCTTGTCTGATCTCCCCTCGTGCCGATGCGGATGGTGTTGGCCTCGCCAGCAACGCCTTCGTTGGCGATGTCGATATTGAGGTCGCCCGTGGTTAGGGCCCCGCCGGCGCTATTGCCCAATGCCGTGTTGTTGTTGCCGGTTGTGTTGCTATAGAGCGTATCAACACCATTGGCCGTGTTTCCGGAGCCGGTTGTGTTGTTAATGAGCGCATTAACACCATTGGCCGTATTGCTGTTGCCGGTCGTGTTACTATAGAGCGCGGTATAACCGCTGACCGCGTTGCCCTCGCCCGTTGTGTTGCTCCAGAGCGCAAAAGCGCCGTTGGCTGTGTTGCCGAAGCCGGTGTTGTTGAAGAGCGCTTGCCAACCGGTGGCGGTGTTTTGGTCGCCGGTTGTGCCGTTACCCATCGCTGCACGACCGGTAGCGGTGTTGCCTTCGCCGTCCGCGTTGAATACGAGCGCTGCACGACCGGTGGCTGTGTTGTGGTCGCCGGTTATATGAAACCGGAGCGCGTTAGTACCGGTGGCGGTGTTGTTATTGCCAGTGGCGTTGGCGTTGAGCGCGTTAGAACCAAGGGCCGTGTTGCCGGCGCCGGTTGTAAGGCTCGAGAGCGCACCGTCACCCTCGGCGGTGGTTTCGTTAGGATAGCCTCCGTCCGGCGGTGGATTAAGCGCTCGAGCCGTCGCCGAAAATGCAAGCCCTGCGAGAGCGAGGACGAGCGGGATAAGCAATACACCGCGCCGTAAATTTTTTCGGCGTGGCGTTGTCGCTTTGAACTGAATGTTTGAATTTTCCATGCACTAATTTCCTTTTGTCGTTTTGGCCTTCTTTGATTCCTCGTTATGAGAAATCCTTTCTGGCCGTTCACTCATGTACTAGAGAAAATCCGGCGCGAGGTTACGCGGAAAATGCAGGAAGACCGAAGAGTAGCTTTACAAGGCGTGTTGAGGCATCGCAGATCATGCGCAAATACTGCGCGAGCAAGGCTTGTCCGTGCCAACGCCCAATCCCAATCCGACCATCACGGTTCACGATTCAGAACGAGCCGAAACTGCAACCCACACGATCTGCCATTTTCTGTGATCGTTGCGCCGACTGCCGCCCGGATTTCCGCATCCGCGTGCGGGACGGGCAGTGGCTTACGTTTGCAAGTTGCGCTGCAAAAACGAGTACACGTCGAAAAGGGGTTTGGCGGTACGCGCAGGAGCCCCGCCTCTGAGCTCCTGCCGAAGCGCTGGCGCGTCAATCAATTAGTCCACAGAAATGCGCGTCGCATGGGTTGTGCCCATGTCCTCAAAGACGAGGTCTCCATCCGCGTCGTAGAACTTTTGATCATAGGCCCCGTCGAAACTATCGCGGTCGAGGCTGACGGTAATTATTTCCGTCAACACGAAGCGTACGCTCCCATTAGGGCCACCACCGGGGATCCATCCTACGTGGGAGAGCTGGACGCTCCTGTTTGCCGTCTGTTTCCAAGTCCCCATGCATTGCCCCAGTGAGAAACTGGGGCTTTCGATTTCCAGCCCGTCACTGTGGAATTGCTGGTAAGTGTCAAACTCCGGTCCGAAGTCACTGGTATAATGGACAACCCATAAACCCACGATTGCGCCGCCCTCGGTTCCCCTTCTTTCCTGTGCTTGCGCTGTCAACGAAGACAGGCATGTAAAGGCCAGCCCCATCAAAAGGGCTGGAATTGCTGTTCTGCATGTAATCTTCAGATTTTTCACGATTAATTTCCTTTTGTTTGTTGTTTTGGCCTTCTTTGACTCCTCGTCATGAGAAGTCCTTTCCGGCCGTTCACTCATGTACTAGAGAAAATCCGGCGTGGGGTTACGCGGGAAACGCAGGAACTTATCAATTCGCCCGCCTGTAGGGCGATTGGCTCAATCGCTTTCAAAGCTGCACACCAAATGACGGTTGAGGTCAACCGCCATTACCTAAAACGCGTCGAGACAGCGGCGCGGCTAGAGCGCGTGTTACTTGGAAGCTGTTTCCTTTGGCGCGAGCGAGGCGAGAATTTTCTCGAAACGCGGATGGCCGCGCAAAGGATCCCATATCGGATCACGCAACAGATAACCGTAAGCAACATAGCCGGGAAAACGCACGAGTTTTTCCAGCACTTCCGTCGCGCGCTCCTTTTCCCCTGTCCATACGTAAACCTGGGCCAATCCCTGAAGGACAAGCGGGCCATCGTAGGCATCTTTCGAGATGGGCATGAGATCAACCGCGCGGCAGCCTTCGCTGATTGCCTGTTCTTTGCGACCGAGCCCGGCATCGATTTGCGCCAGCACCGCGAGAGTGCGCGGATCATCGTAACGAGCCTGTGGTTTTACTTCCAAGGCCTGGCGCGCCGCCGTCCAGGCCTCCCGCGCCTTCAGTTCATCGCCTTCGGCTCGCGCGATCTGTGCCTCGTACCAAGCGCGCGGATAATAAAACGTGTAGTCGATGTCTTGGAATTCTGAAAGCGGCGATGCGGCGAGAACACGCCGGGCCTCGGAATAATCGTGGTCCGTCAGCTCGATGAGCACGCGCACAGAAGTGATGGCAGCCGCGGGATTGATTTCGAGCGGGAGGGCCTGCAGGGTTGTGCGAAACTTTGTTGTCTCGCCAGTTGCAGAAAAGTCCATCCAGGCCGCAAAAGCTTCAAAAAGGCGGGCGTGAGGCGCAAACTGCCCTGCTTGCTTCAGCCACCAGCGCCGGGCTTGATCAAAGCGCCGCAGTTGCCGGTAGTGATCACCAAGATGATTCACCGCATTCAAATTCCGAGGATCCAAGTCGGCGGCCTTCTCAAACTCGCCGGTGGCGGCATCCCAACGCCCTCGGCGGCGGTCAATATAACCTGCCACCCAGAAGAACGACGCGCTATTGGGCAGGCCGGGCCGTGCCCTCGCCAATTCAGCTGAGGCGCGCTCGTAATCGCGATAGCAACGAAAATAGCAGTCTGCTTTGGCAAGGTGAGCTTCGCTTAAATCGGGACTCAAACGCAGAGCGGCATCGACTGCCTGTTCTGCCAAAGCAGCGCGCGCTGGAGTGGAGTCGAAACCCAAAAAATACATCAGCGCGTGCGCTCGGGCGCAATAGCAGTA
>JBKPAC010000158.1:0-20592 GCA_046726175.1 Acidobacteriota bacterium | reverse complement strand
CACTATAGCAGCACCCGCGCGGTTGTTACGATCCGGCCCAATACACGTTCAGTTTGTACTGGGAGCGCGGCCGGCTCGCCCGCTCGGCGGCTGATTCTCAACGTGATGCGGGCGAGACGCCCGCGCTCACAGTGCAATCTGAACCACTACTAGGTGGAGCGCCGACTCTTGACGCGAAACCCCGGATTCTTGCAGACTTGCGGCACTTCAACGACATGGAAAACGAAACTCGCATCCCCTCAGCCCCATTCCTCGAGTCGGACGTTTTGCAGCGTCTATCACGAGCTCGCGAGTTTATTGACCACTGCTACGACCACCCACTGAATCTCGATCAGATGTCGAGCAAGGCCTGTTTCTCGCGTTACCATTTTCTGCGGCTCTTTCGACAAGCATTCAACAAAACACCTCACCAGTACCTGATCGAGCGGAGGATCGAAAAAGCGAAAGAACTTCTCGGCTCAGAAGATATCCGGGTCACAGATGTCTGCTTCGAAGTTGGTTTTCAGAGCCTCGGATCCTTCAGCAGTCTGTTTCATAAATACGTCGGCCATCCGCCAATCACCTACCGAGAAAAGGTCCGCCAAACTCAGCAGGCAAAGCGGCAGGTACCCGGCTGTTTCCTCGTGATGTATCGCCTCGAAAGCGCCTGATCTAAATCGCAAACTTCAGCTTTAGCAATTTTCAAGAAGCATTTACTGCGTCAGATCGTCTACTCTTCTACGATACCGAGTTAAGGAGGAAAGACCATGATTCGCAGGATGTCGCACGCCACCGTCTTTGTAGCCAATCAGGACGAAGCCCTGCAGTTTTATCGGGACAAACTGGGCTTCGAAATTCGAACGGATGCCAAGGTCAGCGACGATTTTCGGTGGTTGACTGTGGGGCCGAAGAGTCAGCCTGATTTCGAGATCGTCCTAATGGAACCTAAGCCTGGCATGTTGATGGACGAAGAGACCTCTGCTCAGCTGCGGTCGATCATGGCAAAAGGTGTTCTGGGAGCAGGTGTCTTTAACACGGATGACTGCCGCGCGACGTACGAAGAGCTGAAGGGTCGCGGTGTCGAGTTCATTTCTGAACCTGCTGAGCGACCTTACGGCATCGAAGCTGTGTTCAAAGATAACTCCGGCAACTGGTTCAGTCTTACCCAGCACGCCGAGGGCTACACCTGAGTTAACTCGATCGAGCCAGGGAATCGATTCTATCTTTCCGATGGAGGAGGCTCTCGGCTACATAAACTCGGCGATCGCGGAGATCAAGCTCGGGATACAATTCGATCGACGAACAAATCACGCCAGTGCGGAAGTTTCAGTCGCGCCTACCAGTCCTGACCAGCCCCACATGCAGGCGGCGTTGGACCATCTAAGAAATGCAAAACAGAACCTTGATTCGGCAACACCGGATAAAGGCGGCCATCGCAAGAAGGCGATCGAGTACGTCAACGCCGCAATCGATGAAGTAAAGAAAGGGATCGATTTTGCGAATTAAGTTGCTGTAACCGGATCGGCCTTTTGACATAAGGCAGCCTTCTCGTTTCGAGCAGGCTGCCTTTATAGTCTATGGAGATAGCGACAAACCGGAGGCCCGCAGGATGAGTGGCAGAATCAAGTGGACTGACCGCCGTTTTGACTTCAATTTTCCCGTTGAGCTTTATCCCGAGATGATTGAACGGATTCGTGGCACACCGCCGCGACTTGAGGATCGGCTTTTAAACTTACCTACTGATGTTCTCACACGACGCGACGGAGATCGGTGGTCCATGCAGGAGAACGCAGGACACCTGCTCGATCTCGAGTCCTTGGTGATGCAGCGCGTTGACGAGTACGTTGCGGGTGCGGAAACTCTGCACGCTGCGGACATGTCAAACCGCAAGACTTACGACGCCGACCACAACCAGGTCGCGATTGGGTTGATACTCGATTCGTTTAGGAAGCAACGGCAGGCCATTGTGGATCGGCTGGATGGTTTCGAGAGTTCAATGTTTGCTCGAGCAGCTCTTCATCCGCGGTTGGGTGTGCAGATGCGTCTGGTTGACATGATATTCTTCCAGGCCGAACACGACGATTTTCACCTGACGCGAATCAGCGAACTAATTCGCCTGTTCGTGTAATTGGAAGCTCGATTCCTTGCCCAATGTTTTATGAACCATGGTTACAAAGGAGATCGTGTAATGAAATGTGGCGCTAAAGCTTTCGGCGTAGTCCTTGCTGTCGTTAGTTTGTGTTCCGTTGTCAATGGGCAACAGTCGCTCGACACGTTAATTGAAAGCAATCTCGCATCTCTCCTGACGACTTATAAGACCTTGCACGCGGCGCCAGAATTGTCTCACCGGGAAGAAAAGACGTCCGCATACCTGGCAAAGGAATTAAGGTCGCTCGGGTATGAAGTAACCGAACGAGTCGGCAAATTCGAGGGACCACAGTGGACAGGATACGGCATCGTAGCATTGATGAAGAATGGCGCTGGTCCAACGGTTCTCGTCCGGGCTGATATGGATGCACTTCCAATAGAGGAGAAGACCGAGCTTCCCTATGCGAGTAAAGTAAAAACCAAAAACGACGCGGGTCAGGAAGTCGGCGTAATGCACGCGTGCGGCCATGACATTCACGTTACGACGCTAATCGGAACGGCGCGGATGCTCGCGTCGTTGAAGGACCAGTGGCAAGGAACGCTGCTCTTAATCGGTCAGCCCGCTGAGGAGACCATCGACGGCGCCCGAGCGATCTTGCGCGACAATCTGTACACAAGATTTCCCAAACCGGACTTCGCAATCGCCTTGCACGACAACGCCGAACTCGAGGCTGGGAAGATCGGATACACGCCAGGGTTTTCTTTGGCGAGCTCGACCAATGTGGACATCAAGGTCCGAGGCGTTGGCGGCCACGGGTCGAAGCCCGAAGCCACGAAGGATCCGATAGTCCTCGCTGCTCAAATAATCCTCGCACTGCAGACCATAGTCAGTCGCGAAAATTCGCCGCTCGATCCCGCTGTTGTGACAGTGGGTTCGATACATGGCGGAACTAGGTACAATATTATTCCCGATGAAGTTAACCTCCAGCTTACGGTTAGGGCTTACAAAGAAGACGTGCGCAAGAAACTGCTGGCCTCAATCGAACGCATTACGAAAGGCACCGCTGCCGCTGCAGGAGTGCCGGCTGACCGCGCACCCCTTGTCAAGATTAGTGAAACTGAAGTCACGGCTGCCACATACAACGATCCTGCATTGACTGAGCGATTAGTCTCGGTATTTGCGAAAGGGCTGGGCGCTGACAATGTTGTGAAGATGTCGCCGATCATGGGCAGTGAAGACTTTGGCTATCTCAGTCTCGATCAGAAGATTCCGTCGATGATGTTTTGGTTGGGTGCCGTAGATCCGGCGAAGGTCAAGTCGAGCAAAGAGGGAGGTGCACCACTGCCTTCGCTGCACTCAGCGCTTTTTGCTCCGCTGCCTGAACCAACATTGCGAACGGGCGTCAAAGCGATGACCTTGGCAGTTTTGGACCTGATGAAAAAGTCCGGTTCGTGATCCAAGGGATTTCAATCATGTTGCACATTATCAATGGCGATTCCACTGTAGGTACGCTCGAGAAATCAGAGATTCAAGGCGACAAGTTTTCCTTTCGTGATGCGCTGATTTACGGCCCTACGCCGGCCGGTGTCGAGGATTCTGCATGGCTCGAGCTACGGGCGAATCACCTTTCCGACTTCTATAGCGTTGAGCTGGAACGCTGCCGAAATGGTTTGCTCGAGCAGGAACAGGTTCTAAGCACCCTGGACTCGCACGATGAAGTGGTCCTTTGGTTTGAGCACGATCTCTTCTGTCAGGTGAATCTGCTTTACCTGCTTCATCGTTTTGCGAGAATGTCGAGCGCACCGTCGCAAACTAGTCTAATCAACGTCGGCAGCTTCCCTGGGAAGGATAACTTTCGCGGTCTTGGCGAGCTGGATGTCGAAGAACTTGCGTCACTTTTTCCGGCTCGAACGCAATTGACCAAACGGGAGCTGGACCTTGGGGCGGATGCCTGGAATGCCTACTGTTCAGCTGATCCAACCGCGATGGAGGGTCTGCTAGCCAGAGATACGTCAGCACTTCCTTTTCTCGAGACTGCATTTCATGCGCACCTGCAAAGATTTCCATCTGTAAGTAATGGACTTGGCCAAATCGAAAACCGAGGACTGGATCTGATTGAGCGAGGTCTGCACAAGTTCAACCAGGTGTTTCCTAGATTCGTTGTTGAAGAGGGTGTTTATGGACTTGGCGATTCTCAGTTCTGGCTCAGTCTTAAGCAGCTTGCCCGTGTTCCCGTCCCGTTGTTGTCGTTCGATAAAGC
This sequence comes from Acidobacteriota bacterium, assembly GCA_046726175.1. Lineage (GTDB taxonomy): Bacteria > Acidobacteriota > Blastocatellia > Pyrinomonadales > Pyrinomonadaceae > PSRF01. Next base: position 16,264 of record JBKPAC010000158.1, on the reverse strand, counting down.
TGATAGCGAGTTGGAAGAATTTTCCACTGTTGATATGGAAATCACAGACACGGGACGTGAAGTGTTGAAGAATGAAGCCGACTATGTGGATCTAAACGGCGTCGATTGTTGGATCGGCGGCGTGCAGTTGTCAGGGCGGCATCAGATCTGGCGGTGGGACGCAGCGAACCAGAGGTTGGAGCTGAGATAGGCGTCATTGGGAGCGCGGGCGTCTCGCCCGCATCTCGTGTGATTCTCTAAGCGCCCGGCGGGCGAGACGCCCGCGCTCCCAGTGAATAGGAGTCACGATCTATGGATATCGAATCCATCCGAGAGTATTGCTTGTCGCTGCCGCATGCGACGGAGCGCGTGCAATGGGGCAACGATTTACTGTTCTGTATCGGAGACAAGATGTTTGCTGTGGCGGCGCTTGATCAGCCAGGTCATGGCGTACTCTTGTCCTTCAAATGCACGCCGGAGAAGTTTGCTGAGTTGATTGAAGCGGATGGAATTATTCCAGCACCGTATGTGGCCCGTTATCACTGGGTGGGGCTACAGCGCCTGAATGCGTTGCCTGCGCGTCAGTTGAAGGAGCAATTGAAGATCGCGTACGAGTTAGTTCGCGACAAGCTTCCGAAGAAAGTAAGGGATAAGTTATAGATTTTGTTCGTGTTATTTTGTGTCTTCGCGTTCGTGTTTGTTCGTGGATCCGAGTCGAATTATATTGTCCCGTAATCTCTGGTGGCGCTGCATCACTGTCAAATAACGAGCCTCATCCGCACCCGCTTTAGCGAGAATCACCTTTACCAGTTCTCTTTTCTCTTTCGAATCCCAATCTGGGAGATCCGGAATCAAATCGAGCACAACCGAGAAATCACTCAGCGCTTGCTGTTGAACTTCACTCAAGCCTCGCGAAGTCAATCTTAATTTGCTGCTTACATTCGCTACGGATTGTGTCCGCGCCTCGCTCGCACTTCCCTTGTAGCGAGCTGCCATTCTCCGCTGCACGTTCAGCCCGATCTTGTGCACCGAAAACTGATCCCAATCTTTCGTTTCTTCCAGCGCCAGAATCATCGGTCCATTCGCCAACTTTCGAAGGACATTTGGTGGCGTGCGATAACCTCGCTTGCTACGGATCTTCTCCTCCTCTCGTTCCATCAGTCGCGCAACCTGACGACTCGTTGGACGAAACCCGAGCTTCCGATAAAACCAAAAAGCTCCCGACTCGATGCCTTCTTCATTTTGAAATCCAATTTGATACGGGTCGATCGAAAAGACCGTGACGTTCAACAAATGACGGAACACATTCAACGTGCGGGCGTAGATCCATGCGGTCTCACCTTCGCGGAAGCTGTAGTAAAAATTGAAGCCACTTTCCATCCGCTCAAACAGCGAAAGCCCCTCGAAGTAACCAACCGGAACGCCGTTCTTGAAAATCAGAGCCGCATGGTAAGCGCGTAACGGTAAACGCCGTTGTGCCGGCAGGCCGAAAACAAAAAGATCGACTCCGCGTCCGAGGTGCGACTTGATAACGCGGTTCTCATCGCCGTGAGTGAAGCCGTAGAGTTCGCGATACCGAACGGTTGACGTCTCACGGGCCATGTCGAGGAGTCGGCGGCCTTTCGCCGGAGATAAAGATTCTAAATTCGGCGCAGCCTTTTCAAGCTCAGCACGAAAATGTATGTCTCCCCGCTGAATCAATGGACCCCGATGATAGAAAACATTCTTCACCGGAAGCCGCATCCCAGTGCGACTTGCGCGATATGAAGGTTGCCAGCGGACGTACCATTGAAGTGAGTCGTACAGCTCAGCTCTTTCCTTGTCTGGCAACGGCAGTCGCTGGAACTGTTCAATAAGCCATTCGACTTCGCGTTTGCCGTTTCTCGCAGCGCGTAGCCACTCGCGATACGGGACGTTTGCTTCGACAAAAGCATCCTCTTCAAGCAGAGGCATGAATCTCGGCCAGGTTTCAGCCAGCCGGTTTTCATCCTCGAACCAATCCCAGTCGAACTCAATCCGGCCAGGATGACGCTCAAGAAGCCACCGCACGATGTAGTAAGAGAACGTGTCGGTTACTGCTGTGCCAAAAATTCCCGATACCTCGGGGTGGCCCACGGCTGAAGTATTGATGCCTGCATGCTCCAGCTGTTCGAGACGCGCCGGGAAGGTCTGTAGCAATGATTCGGTTAGCTTGATTATGCTAGCGCTCCGTGGGTAGGCACGGAGGAAAAGGAGAGCTTCATGAATTCGGATCAGCGAGTCGACATCTCTTAACTTTTGCGACGCCAGTCGAACCAGCAACTTTTCAGTGCGGCTGACATCTCGAGGCGACAAGCTATGTTTTAACTCATCGAGCAGCTCCAGCTGATGGTTGGATGATTTCACGTCAGAATGGGAACAAGTTTAGGAACTGCGCGTCTAAGTTGACATGCGGCGGAAGACTCGAATGCGTTTGTTTCGGATTCTCAAATGGACTTGGATCGCGGTTCACCTTCTGGCGCTGCAGCTCACCTTAAACGAGTGCATGAATGAATACGGTTGTTTCCGTTCGCAGGACAATCTGATTGCGTTCACTGTGTTGCTAGGATTCCCTGGCAGCTTTCTGTCAATACTTGCATCAGTCTCTCTCTTTCAGGATGCGCTGGGACCATCACAGTTTGGCTTCTTATGGTTTGTCGGGTTCATTGGCGGTTATGTTCAGTGGTTTGTGTTGTTGCCACGGTTGCTGAGGGCCTCTAAGCCGCTGACGCTAGGGCTATCTCAGCTACGGACGCCGCCAATTGCTGCCGAAATAAATGTCAGTCCTGGGACCAAAGAAACAGTGCAAAAGAAGCGCCGTCTTCGGTCCAGTATGATTCCTCAGTTTGATAGCAAAGGAAGGACGCCTCTCCAACGCGCTTTGGCCAACCATAAAAACTAATATTGGTTGCCGGTGCGCATGTATTCGTTAGGGGTGTGCGCTGCCAATCATCTCTTCAATAAGCGCCCACCCAATACGACGCCGAAGAATATTATCGCGGCAAATCTTGAATCGCTTACAACTGCTTTCGGAAAAACGTAGCGATCTTCCAGGCATCGATTGCTTTCCAGGGCAGCTCGCCGGTCGTGTAGTGACCACAAGGCAGCCAAACAACATCGAGCGGGAGGTTATGGCGTTTCGCCTCGGCAATCGCCGCGTGAGAAAGATCCACCGGAAAAGTTAAGTCGTAGCGCGCCACGATGAATCGTATTGGACGGCGTGCCATCCTGGCCACGCGAGGCATAAATGGGAGCGGACTGATCGGCAGCCAGTACTCGCGCAGGTCTTCGAGCGAGATCTGATCACCAAAACCCTCGCGCACGTGGCTGGTTGAGAGGCCGTGCCATGTAACGTCGGCAACATAACCCGAGACATGGTTGAACGCTCCCGCATTGATCTCCGGCTCATGCGCAAAGCTCAAAAACGCTATGCACGAGCCTACACTGGTCCCAAGTATTCCTATGCGATCGTACCCGGCGTATGTCTTCAACCAGCGGACGGCAGCTCGAGTATCGAGTACGGCCTGCCGAAACGATTGGATGGTACGGCCGATGTTTGTTCCGACCATGTAGTCGGCGCGCTCGAGCTCCGGTGGTCGCCGGCGATCGTGGTACGGCAAGGTCAGTTTCAGAGCTGATATTCCCAGGAAGTTGAAGATGCGGCACGCTTCGACGTGACTATTTGGCTGTGCATTCCACTGCGGCAGCACGACGATGGCTTTTCGTGGATGAGTTCCGTTCTTTGATTTCGCCGGAAAGAACCGCGCATGAGCAATATTGTTTTCAGGTGATGTGGTCTTTACTGCGCTGGTCCAGGTAAGTTGATCGTCCTTCAAACGGTAATCTGTGATCCGCGGAAGAGAATAGAAGTCCTCGCTGCGTTTCATTGCTTCGGCTGAGAATCTTCGCAGGAACTGGTCAGGGTCATCGCCGTTTGCGTGCTCGGACACGAACGGCAGTCCCCATTCAAGAGGTCGCACAATGCGATTATTGTCGCGTCTGTAGTACCAACGCTCGCGACGGTGCATGAATTTCTTCAGCAAATTTGAAAGGCTCCCTGGAGTAGATCGGTTCAAACAAGGGAAGTAATCCTAAGAAACTGCGGCTGAAAAGTAAAAAGCAGTCGCTACTCAATTTCTCCAAATATCAAATGGAGAACGCTTGATCTCATTTACGCTCAAGCAGGCGGCGGATCATTTGCGGCAGGAGGCGTGAGGTTCTGAGTATTGAGCCGGTCGTGAAATGGACGGCTAAGCCGCGAAACAGCCGCGATGCGAGCGGTGTGTAGCGGAACCACCAGAGATCGGGGAGAAATGCGAAACGATTTACGTGAATGTGACGTGCCGACACCAGTTCGAGCAATCCCATGCGGCCGTGTGTTCTTCCGTAGCCGCTTTGTTTGACGCCTCCCCATGGCGTTTGCGCAACGCCATGCGTATAGACCACCTCGTTCACCATGACGGTCCCCGCATCGATCTGCTCGGCAAGCTTGCGCCCCCTGGAGATGTCATTGGTCCAGACACACGCCGTGAGACCGTAGCTGCTATCGTTTGCCAATGCGATAACGTCGGAATCAGATCTGAATGTCATGATGGGCAGTGTTGGTCCAAACGTCTCTTCATTCATGATCTTCATGGAATGATTAACATTCGTGATTACCGTGGGCTCAAAAAACCATCCTGCGCCCGACGCTGGGGAGCCGCCGGTCAATATCGTCGCGCCTTTATTAACTGCATCGGCGACGTGATCTTCGACTATTCGCAATTGCCGCTCGCTTGACATCGCTCCTATGTCAGTGCCGGATTCCGACGGAGGACCTTGTTTGAGGACGCGCGTTTCTGCAACTACGCGATCGATGAAATCCGATGCGACTGACTCGTGGACGTAGCACCGCTCGACTGACGCGCAAGCCTGGCCGGAATTTGCAAAAGCACCCCAGACCGCCGCGCGAGCAGCATTCGCAAGATTCGCATCCTCCAGCACGATCATTGGATCTTTGCCGCCGAGTTCGAGTACGACGGGCGTCAGATGTCTTGCCGCATTCTCTGCGACTCGCTTACCGGTCGACACGCTTCCGGTAAACATGATCTTGTCGACGCCGGAGTCAGTTAATGCCGCTCCTGTCGTTCCATCTCCGGTCAGCACCGTCAACAATCCTTCCGGCAGTCCTGCCTCCTTGAAAATGGACCCGATCTTTAATGCCGTAAACGGTGTCAGTTCGCTGGGTTTGACGATCACGGAATTACCAGCCATGAGTGCCATCACGACTTCATCGAGCGGTGTGGCCCAGGGAAAGTTCCAGGGTGAGATGATCCCTACAACGCCGACCGGTTGATAAACGATGCGTGAAGATCGTCCCATCAAGCCGTACTGTCCAATGTCGATCTTTTGTGGCTTCAGCAGGCGAGCTGTTCGATGGGCAAAGTAATACATCAGATCGAGCGTGGGAACGATCTCCGTCGAGACAGCTTCGTCAATGGGTTTCCCGGTCTCTCGTGAGATCAGTTCAGCGATCTGTTCTGTTTGCGCGAGCACCAGTTCGCGAGCCTTAAGGACGACAGCTCCACGTTGTTTGAACGAGAGGATGCCCCACCTGGGTTGAGCTTCGCGAGCTATCCTAACCGCTTGACGCACCTCATCGGCTGAGGTGATTGGGACGTGGCCAATAACCTCGCCGCTCGCAGGATTGATGCAAGTGATCTCGGACGCGGGGGATTGTGCTTTCAGGCTTTGCATAGTTCACTTCTGGCTTGATTATCCACCAACAAGGACCAACTGTGAACTCTGATACGAGCAACCTCCGCGTTTCATGGCCATCAGGCCCCTCGGTTACAATTCCGACCGTCTAAAATCCTATCGAGGAGCTAAAGCCACAATGATCCGACCGCAGCTGGCGGAGTTCATGCGCCGCATGAACCAAAAATCTATTGCTATCATCCCGGCGGCCCGCGAGGCTGTCCGCTCAAACGACACCAACTACCGCTACCGTCAGGATTCCGACTTCTTCTATCTCACCGGCTTCGAAGAACCGGAGGCAATTGCCGTCATCGCTCCTGAACGAGCGCAGAAGTACACCTTGTTTGTCCGCCCGCGAGATCCGGAACGCGAGATCTGGGACGGCCGGCGCGCTGGCGTCGAAGGCGCGAAGCGAGATTTTGGCGCAGACGAATCGTTCCCGATTGAGGAATTCGAAAGGAAGCTTGAGGAGATCCTTGACGGCGCCGAGATCCTTTATTACCGGCTCGGCGTGAATACTCATATTGACAACACAATCATTCGCCAGATAGTGCGAATGCGCGGGTTGAATCGAAAACCAATTCATCCTCCTCAGACAATCGTAGACCCGGCGACGATCGTGCACGAGATGCGCGTTTTGAAGAGCCGCGAAGAGATCGAGTTGATGCAGCGCGCAGCTGATATCGCCGCCGAAGCGCATTGCGAGGCAATGAAAGCAGCTCGGCCGGGAATGAAGGAATACGAACTCGAGGCACTGATTGAACAGGTCTTTCGGCGCAGCGGAGCGAATGGACCTTCGTACACCTCAATCATCGGCGCTGGTCCAAATGCGACCGTTCTCCATTACATCAACAACGACGGTGAACTGCGGGATGGAGAGTTACTGCTGATCGATGCCGGTGCGGAATACAAAGGGTACGCGTCGGACATTACTCGGACTTTTCCGATCAACGGTCGCTTCACAAAAGCACAGCGCGATATCTACGACGTCGTGCTCGAGACGCAGATGTCATGCGTGGACATGGTGAGACCGGGAACCACTCACGATCAGCTGAAGCAGCACTCAATCGAGATGATCACTGAAGGAATGTTGCGCCTGGGATTGTTGAACGGCCACAAAGAAGAACTGATCAAAGAGAAGAAGTACGAACAGTTTTACATGCACGGTTTGGGGCACATGCTCGGAATCGATGTGCACGATGTGGGCCGCTACTACTTCGACAAAGAATCACGCGCTCTCGAGCCGGGTGTTGTCATGACTATCGAGCCGGGCATCTACATCTCGCCGGAGACAAAGGACATCCCTGAGGAGTATCTGGGAATTGGCGTACGCATTGAAGATGATGTGTTGTGCACGAACAACGGACCACGCGTGCTGACCACGAAGGTTCCGAAGCAGCCGGAAGAGATCGAAGCGTTAATGGGGAAGAGATAAGCAGCGGATTAACGCGGATAACGAGAAGCAAGGAGTAGCTCGGAACTCGATACCACAGAACCGATCGCGGTAGCGTTGGGTCGATCGTCACAACACAACGTGCTCCTCAGGCATTTTGTGCAGCCGCCTGCGTTGTGAAGATCGACCCGGCGCTACCGCGATCGGTTCTTTGGCGCTTGGTGATCTATTGAAGTCCTTTCATCAACGCTGCATACAACCCGTCAACCACCATTGCCATCCGTTTGTAGTCCAACGTTCCCGCAGTATCACCCTCAGTGTGGTAGTTAGGATTACGGTAGAAGGCGGTGTCAGTGATCATCACAGCCGGATAGCCAGCCTTCCAATAGCTCAACTGATCGGAAAAATCGATTCCTGGCACAAGCGTGGGAGCATTGATCGAATGCACCGGCAGCAGCGAGGCTGCCCTCATCGTTGCTTTCATTCGCCGCGCAAGCAGGCCTTCACTTAACGTACCAACTACGCCGACAAAGTTACCTTGTGATGGGTAGAATGCTTTGAGGATCGCAGCCGGAAAGTGCTGACTGTTCGAAGCATCACTGAAGTAACCAATCATCTCCAACGAAATCATCGCCTTTACTGGAATTCCCTGGTCGCGCAAGGAGTTGGCGTGAACAGCACTGCCCATCTGCGGGGTGCGAAAGTAAGGAGGTTCCTCAAGGCTGAAGGCAACAAGGTCCACCCGTATCGGAGGCTTGTTCTCGCTGAACAATCGAGCGAGTTCAAGAAGCCCCGCTACGCCGCTCGCGTTATCGTCAGCTCCCGGATGAGGTCCCGCGGTATCGTAATGAGCCCCAACGATTATCCGTTCCCGAGTGTCATCACCAAACGAAGCAATGACATTTCTATACGTGCGACCATTTGCGACAAAGGGCTGTTGCGACACATTACCGTTTGCCCTCGCAAACTCAGAACTCAGATAACCAGCAATTTGATCGAGGTTTTCCGGATGGGCTTCGTCACGCGGGCCAAACTGAGTAGTGAGCACTCGAACATCTGCCTCCAGGAGTGATGAGTTCGCCTTGCTGATTGCGTTAACGACGGGAGCTGTCAGTAGTGGTTGTGTAACCCAAAACGAAAAAAGCACAAGAAGCAGGAACAATATGGAAAGCACAACGAGGATCGAGGTAATCATTCGGCGACGCCGCTCCGTCTGACTTTGCCATTGTGTCTCGAGGGAAGTGACCATTGGCCAACAAGGTGATTACCAGCCCGTCGCGAAAAGATTATTCGCGCTCTTGGGGCCGCAGTTCTGATAACTGTCGTAGGCCTTTGCCGCACGCTGGCGGATTTGTTCGTTATTCTCGCCTTTAGTCCAACCCTCGAATGCCGCTGACAGGATGTACGCTTCAGGCGCCATCAGGTTAGTGGTCCAGAGTAGAGGCTGAGCTCCCGTCGGCTTAAGAACAGAAGCAAAGTACTCTTTGCTGATGCAAGCCAGGATCATTGCTTTGCGCTGACGCTTGTCCCGAGCCAGAGGTGGGGAATGCAGCTTGAAGTCCATCAGACCGTCGTGACCAACATAAGCCAGCAGTTCGGAGCTGCCTCCCGAATTGAAAGAACGCTCCGCACCTTTGACCGACACTTTGATACCTTCCCCGGGCCAACCCGCCGCCGCCTCTAGAAAATCCCTGATTGTCTGCGAAATCTCTTTTCCGCGATAGGCATCCGCGATCATGAAAAGATCTTTCTGCTTATGTTTGAAGACGAGTCTCTCGAGTACAGTTGGCTTCGGATTCTGAACCTCGGAAACAAGCTCCCAATCCTTGCTCTTCTTGAAGAACGTCTTCACTCCAAAAGCAGCTCCCCAGTAGAGATTGGACGCTGGATTGTCACCGTTCCCTAATGAGGGTGCGACCGGCACGATTCCTTGATTCACGTTGTCGCAGAGCGCGACGAAGACATGGATGACGGGCACAGAATTAAGTGCCGCAGGCTGATTGGAGGTTGAGGTAGTTCCTACCGTCGCGGCAGGGATCGCGCGATTCTGACCGTCGGAATCACACGAGACAGCAAACAAGCAGGAGTACAGGACCAAGCCTGCACAAAGCGACAGACGAGACACGTTGGGGCGGAACTGCACGTCTGCTTAGACGCAGACTAACCAGCAATGTTCCCTGACTGCGGTCATCTTCGAGAGCGTTTGGAGCGAGGCTTGGTTAGCTGAATTTCGGCGGGAGAAACAGTTGGAGATGCCACTGGAGGCTCGGCACCCTGAGGAGCAATTATTAGAGTTACTTCGAATTCATTCATGTAGCCGCCGTCTACTGTAATCACTCGATCGGGATCTATTCTTCGCTTTTGAACAAGATACCGCTTGGCACGGCGTAGATCGGACACTTTGAGTCGGTTTGTCCGAATGCTGCAACTGGGCTGACTGACAAAACCACAATTAGCGAGAAAGACTGACGACAGATCTTCATGAGTTTCTATTTCATCCCGATAGCTCGGCGACGATTTCTTTCATTGCCTGACGTGCCTTCTCCACCTCATCAGGTTTGAACGAGACTGCACCAACCACCGCGTGACCACCGCCACCGTACCGCTCGCAAATTTTGGCGATGTTATGAGTCCGAGGTTTCGGAGCCCACGGATTCGAACCGACGGAAATCTTTGTGCGTTGCGGACCTCGCGTCAGAGCCACTGAGTAGGTTGTTTCCGGATACAGATAGTAAGGAATGAACTTATTGAATCCCTCATAGCCTTCGTCTAGCAGATCAAACTGGACGACGTGATTGGCGAACGTCGCTTTTCGTCGAACTGCTTCAAGCGTCGCGCGATGCTGCTCGAGAATCGGAGCAAACCGGTGCTGAACCTCCGCACTGATGGCGACCTCGTCGAGAGGCTTCATAGTGAGTTTACGAATCAAGTGCTCGATGAACAGATCATCAGGATCTGCTTCGATCACCTGCATTAGCTGCAATGCTGGTTCCTTTAACTCGACACACTGCGCCGGCGATTCGTACAAAGCCCCGTCGATCACGTGCGCCCACTGCACCAGATCACTCAGTGGCTCGGCATTGAATCCAAACTTCTCTGAAGCGACCGCGGCGATGAACTCGGTGCACGACTTCCTGTTGGTGTCGAGAAACTTCTGTCCCGAGCGGTCCGCTCGAAAATGTGCTTCGTCTTCAGGAGTGAGGAACGCCGACTCGTGATGATCGAACCACCACGTTAGCCGTTCGGTGGCCGCATACTTAAAATCGACGATTGCATTCTCGTCACCATCGAACATGTCCATGTCAAAGAGTGTGCCCGGACGATGAAGCAACCCAGCGTACTGGATTTCAGCTTCAGGGTGGATGCGTTCTTTGTAGAAACGCGAAAACGTTGCAGCCGAGGCCACACCGTCAAAGCAATGTCCGTGATAAAGGAGACGCAGTTTCATTTGTTAAGAACCGTAAGAGTTAAGTGGTACCTGAATCAAAGCGCGCAATATTAGCAATGAAACCTACTTCCGCAAAGGAATCCCACCCCAGCAGTGGGGTGGATCGTTCAAGTCCAGCCTACAGAAGATCAGCGTTAAGGAACGAGAGAATCCCACCAACTGCAGTTGGTGGATGCTTCAAGTTCAGCCTAAGGAACTGAACGCGGAAAGAGAGTTAAGGCTTTCGCAGGCTGGATCTGAACGTATCCACCAACTGCCGTTGACGTTGATGGGATTTGTCCGGAGGAGGTTGCGCTTGGTCTGTAGGTAGGCTTGAACGGATCCACCAACTGCCCGTTGGTGGGATTTACAAAGGGGATTAATTCTTACACGGAGTAATCGCGGCGGATTGCGACTTCAGACGATCGGCGATGAACTTGTCGACCTCATCCTCGATGAGCTCGCCATTAACTACCCATGCTTTCTCGGTTAATACATCGCCTTCAGCATTGAGCTTTGCCGGATCGAGAAAGATGTTCCAGGGCGAGCCCCACTTGCGCGTGTCGCCAGTCAACTGCCGATAACCAAAATGAGCAGTCTTGTCACGATCATCACGCGATTCAGATTCGCTGACAACCGGGTATGGAGCTCCGGCAGGTCCGAAGTAAGTGCGTACGTCGTCACGGGTTCCATACTCGCTCACAGCGATGATTTCAAAACCCTGACTCTTGTACTTCTCATAGAGCTTTGCCGCGACCGGGGCTTCGTACTTCCAGTTAGGACACCACGGCGCGAAGTAAAGCACCATGACGAGTTTCTTGCCCTTAATCAGCGAGCGCAACTCAACCGGGTTATTGGTTTTGAGATCTGATAGCGTCCAGTTTTTGTAGTTGACCGTTTTTTCCACCAGCGGTGAATACTCATGGTTGCCCTGAGCTGAGGCCGTGGCGACGCCGAAAACTAACAGCAGCAGCGCAAGACCTATTGATTTAGTCATAGCCACACTCCAAAAACTTCAATCGCTTTTTGCCGATGCCGCCGACTCGTCCAGGAGCGGCTTGAGAACCGCTTCAAATGCCGCGCGGCTCTTTTCACCAATAAACTTTTCTCGAATTCGTCCTTCGCGGTCGATGATGTAGGTGGTCGGAAGAGGTGAAGCCGGCAGTTGCGAGCCAACGTCCTTTCCACCTAAGACTATCGAGTACTCCTGTTTGATGTCTTTCTGAAAGTCGCGAATCAGATCCGCTGTATCGTCGAATGAGACTCCTACAACCACCAGGCCGCGCGACGAGAGCTCCTTCTCCAGCTCACTCAGCGCAGGTATTTCAGAGCGGCAAGGAATACACCACGTGGCCCAGAAGTTTAGCAACACTACACGGCCTCGAAGATCCGCCAACCGCAGCGTTCCACCGTCGAGCTTTGTAAATTGAACGTCCGGAGCCGGTTGAGCACTGATACCAGCTTTGACCGGCGTGGGCGTATCTGTCTTCACATTTAGAAGCGACTCGGGATTACCCAATATCTTCGCAAGCTGAGAGCTCGCTAGGATGGTGACGCGGTTCGTCATCACCAGCACGCCGATCAGAATCAGAATCACACCGGAAACCACTTCGACCTTATGCAGGTGTTTGCGAAAGTTTTGATAGAACCCGAGAAACTGATTGATGCCGAGCCCAGTCAACAAAAACGGAACCGCGAGACCGGCCGAATAGAACGCGGATAAAATCAATCCGCTTCGCCATCCTCCACTCGTAGCGGCGAGTCCAATAATGCCGCCCAGAATTGGACCAATGCACGGAGTCCAACCTGCGGCAAACGCCAACCCTAAGGTAAACGAGCCCAATGGACCACGTGGCTTCTCCTTGGAAAACGTTCGCGTGTCTTTGTAGAGAGCCGAAATCTTGAGCAGTCCGATCAGCTGCAATCCGAAACCTATGATTATGATCCCGCCGATAATTCGTACCCACGGATTGCTGATCACCTTCGCTCCGACCAGTCCTGCAGTTGTTCCCAGCGCCAGAAAGATGAGCGACAGACCGGCATTGAAGGCCAGCGAGTTCAGAATCACCGCTGCTCTGGCACTTGTGCCTTCTTTTAATTTATCGACGCTAACACCCGAGATGAGCGAGATGTAACCGGGTACCAGCGGCAAGACGCACGGCGAAAGAAACGACAGAACTCCGGCGGCGAACGCAATACCGATTGTTATATTTGAGCTTTCCATCAATGAAAACTATTTCGAACAGCGAATGAATTATACGGGGAACCCATGGTGAATAGTTAGCGTGGAGGCAGCTTCGTTTGATCTTTAGGTCGCGGGTCTTCTACTACGGAAGTGCTCGATTCAGGGACCCGCTCGGCCAGAAGCTTCTTGATCATTTTCCCAAGCTGTTCCATTTCCAAATCGTCGGCTCCCGTTGCGATAAATCGTACGCTCCCGCGACGGTCAATCAGGAACGACATCGGAATTGAAAACACTCCATAATTCACGTCATTATCTGAAGAGTCAGCTACAACAATTCCATACGGCAGGCGATTTCTCTTTTTGAACTCGCGGAGGTAGTCCAGCTCTTCTTCCTTCGTCATCCGTTTGCCATTCACGTTCCCGAAAAAGTTCGTTAGACCCAAAATCACGAGCCCTTTGTCTTTGTAGTTCTCATGCCACTTTTGCAGTTTTGGGAATGCGTAGTGACATGGTCCGCACCAGGGCGCCCAGAAGTCGAGAAGGACCACCTGCCCTCGCAAGTTAGCGAGCTTCACCGGCTCTTGATCGATCCATTTTGCTCCTGAAATGTCAGGAGCATCCTTATCACCCTCCGGCGCTTCATTAAAAATCTTTTCATAATCGGCTTTGGGATCGACCAGCGCGAGGCGCATGTTTGCCGATCTGTAAAGATTTCCCGATGGCAGGGAAACCGCAAGACGCCGCAATTCCTGAAAGGCCTCGCCTGCGCGCTCCGGCTGTTTTAGTGCAGCGAATGCTTGGGCGATCAAGGTCGTCGACTTCAGCAGCATCTCATCGCGTCTGAAGTTGTCGATCTTTTTGACCGCTATCGCCACTTTGGCTGCATCAAACATTGCTCTCGCGTGATCAGCCATCCGCTCATAATTCTTCCCTCTGAAGTAAGCATCAGTCAGCAGGTGTTCAATTCCGTAGACTTCTTTCGGATCCTGAGGCTGATTGTCGCGGTACGCTTTTGCCAAATCTTCGGCTTCTGCGATCAGGTTAGTCTTCGTTGCGTAGAGCACCATGACTGCTCGGGCCAACTGAGCTTTTTCACCGTCCGGCTTAGTCGCCAGGAATTTCCGCATTGCCTCGAGCGCGCCTTGTGGGTTATTGCCGAGGTACTGCAGCATGCCGAGGTAATAGAGTTCTTCGCCTTTTAAAGAGTGTCGCTTGAGCAACACGGCTGCATACTTCGCTGCCATGTCTCGCCGCTCTGATTCGACTGCAGCGGCGACCTTTGGATCGTAATTGACACCCTTTCGATTTAGTTCATCGAACTTTTTATCTACGTAGGTGTTCGCTTCGTCGAATAGCTCTTGTGCTGATCGCGCCTCGGATTTTTCCGTGCTCTCGCCATTTCCGGTGGCAGCCTGCGCCAGAACAGATACGACAGCGAAACAAACAACGATAAAGGTCAGCAATAAGTGGTTGAACTTTTCCACAGTCTTCACGGTTATCAGGTAGCAATCAGATGAAAGCGATCTGCAGTAAAACTTGCCATTAGCGGCGGCACCATGTCGTCGACGATTGCTGCACCGACCAGCTGGGCCGTAATGGGCGCCAGCAGGATTCCATTGCGGTAGTGACCGGCCGCAAAAAACAGTCCACCAATTTCACCACAGGGCCCAAGCACAGGCAAATTGTCCTGAGCTCGGGGCCGCAGACCCGCCCACGAGTCAGCGATGGATAACGAAAGGACTTCAGGCGAGATCTCCGCGGCGTGAGATCGAATTGTGTTTATGCCGTTCTCTGTCACGGACTTATTGAAGCCCACGAACTCGGAGGTAGAGCCGGCAAGCAGCCGCCCATCACGTCTCGGGACGAGATAACCACGCGGGCTATAAATGACGTGTCGAATGAGTTTTTCCTCCGAATGAAAGCAGAGCATCTGACCTCGCACCGGTTCAATGGGTACATCCGGCAGTCCTTTGATTCCGCTCGTCCAGGCTCCTCCGGCGACTACCACTCGATCCGTAGAAACGAATCCTCCAGACGTCTCGACTCCTGTTACTTTCGCGTGTTGGACAATCAATGAGTGAACGGTGGTGTTGGTAAGGATCGAAACCCCGCTGCTTTCACAGGCAATCTTGAGCGCGTTCAGCAGACGACGGTTTTCAACCTGAATGTCTCGAGGAAATCGCAGAGCAGCGCGTGCATGCTGCGAAATGCAAGGTTCGAGAGTTCGAGCGTCATTCGCGGAAAGCTTCTCGACCATGAGGCCAATACTCGTTTGCCATTGGAAACGTCTTTCAAGCTCGCTCTGCTCGGATTCATTCAACGCGAGATAGAGCGTACCCGTCGTGTCGAGTTCAATGTCGATTCCCGTTTCGTCGAGAAGTGCCGCAGCGAAGGATGGATAGAGATCTCGGCTGCTACACGCTAACTTAAGAAATGCATCATTCTCGTCAGCTTCGACCTGCGGCGCCAGCATTCCGCCGGCGGCGAATGAAGCTTCCAGTCCGAGTTCCTGGCGTTCAATTAACAGAACGTTAGTCAGTCCACGCTTTGCGAGCGTGCGAGCAATAGACAACCCGATTACGCCACCACCCACGATGACGACAGCTGCTGCTTTCGGCAGTTGATTGATGCGTGACATGATCGGATTTGTTGAGCCTGATGAATCCGTTCTAATTGTCGTTTGTCAATGCTCAATTCTCATTTGTCATCGCGACGCAACTTATCGGTTGTCAGTTCTAACCATCGGTCTTATTCTTGAATGCAACGCATTAGGTTTCTGAACTGGCAAATGAGAAATGACCAATGACCAATGATAAATAACCAGGGACGCGGCAGTTAATCAACATCCGCCACAATTAACCGGCCATTACTGAACAACAACGTATATGACGCATCGTATCACACTGATTCCTGGCGATGGCATCGGCCCGGAAGTAGCTTCAAATGTCGTACGAATCATCGAAGCTGCCGGAGCAGACGTCGAATGGGAAACTCACTTTGCCGGCGCTCAGGCGTTGGAGAAGTTCGGCGAGACACTTCCTCCGGAATTGCTCGAATCGATTAGACGGAACAAGGTCGCTCTCAAGGGACCGGTTACGACGCCGGTCGGAAAGGGCTTCACTTCGGTAAATGTGGGCTTAAGGAAAACTCTGGATCTGTACGCGAACCTTCGTCCAGTACGGGCCCTTCCGAATGTGCCTTGCCGCTATCCGGAGTTGGATCTGATCGTCGTCCGCGAGAACACCGAGAGTCTTTACGCAGGCCTCGAGCACGTTGTTGTTCCCGGTGTTGTAGAAAGCCTGAAGATCATCACAGAGAAAGCGTCAACTCGCATCGCTCGGTTCGCATTTGAATATGCTCGCCGGGAAGGTCGCAGGAAAATAACTTGCGTGCATAAAGCGAACATCATGAAGCTGTCGGATGGGCTATTTCTAGACTGCTTTCGCAAGGTTGCAGAATCGTATCCAGAGATTGAAGCTGAGGACAAAATCGTTGACAACGCATGCATGCAACTGGTGATGCGTCC